>JAJDNI010000193.1 GCA_022340755.1 Gemmatimonadota bacterium | reverse complement strand
CGCCCCCTCCCGGATGGGGGCCATGCGCTCCAGCACCTGATCGCGGGTGATGTCGTGGATCTTCCAGGTGCCCCCGCCGTTGCCGCGGTTCATGAGGAGCCCCTGGAAGCGGTCCAGGGCCACGGCGAAGCGGGCTTCGGGCGTCTCTCGGGCCTCGAACTCGTCCCAGCATCCCCGGACTTCCCGGGCCTGGTCTTCGGGGAGGAGGCCGAAGAGACGATCGGCCGCCCGACTCTCCCGGTCGTGCTGGTCGGCGGCGCCGACCTCGTCGTAGGCGAACGTGTCGCCGGCATCGATCTCCACGACGTCGTGGACAAGGAGCATGGTCATGACCCGGGCGATGTCGAGTCCCTCCGGGGCGTACTCCGCCAGGAGGGGCGCCATCGTCGCGAGGTGCCAGGAGTGCTCCGCGCTGTTCTCCAGGCGGGCGCCACCGATGAGGCTGGTCATGCGCTCGATGCTCTTGAGCTTGTCGACCTCCGCGATGAAGCGAAGCTGGCGGTCGAGGCGGGAGCCTGGCATCAGCGTCCTCCCGGCGGCAGGTGCTCCTCCAGATAATCCGTCAGCAGCGTGCGCAGGTGCAGCGTCGTTCCCTCGCCTTCGAAGATGCCGTGACTCCGATTGGGGTACGCCATCATCGTGAACTGCTTGTCGAGGGCGACCAGCTTGTTGATGAGGCGCTCCGTACCCTGGTAGTGCACGTTGTCGTCGCCGGTCCCGTGGACGATAAGGAGGTTGCCCTTCAGCCCTGCGGCGTACGTGATGGGCGAGCCCTTCGCGTATCCCTCCGCGTACTCGGGCAGCACGCCCGAATAGCGCTCCTGGTAGATGGCGTCGTACAGCCGTTGGTCGGGCACCGGCGCGACGGCCATCCCCGTCGAGTACAGATCCGGATAGCGGAACATCATGTTCAAGGTCATGGAGCCTCCGCCGCTCCATCCCCAGATGCCGATGCGGCTCCCGTCGACGTACGGCCGCTGACGCAGGATCCGGTTCGCCGCCGCCTGGTCCTCGGACGCCAGCGTGCCCACGTCGCCGTGAACGACCTTGCGCCACTCCCGACCCCGGGGGTCCGGTTGTCCCCGATTGTCCACGCTGGCCACGATGTAGCCCTGCTGGGTGAGCATGAGATGCCACAGGTACGTGGCGCCCCCCCATTGGTCGAGATCCGTCTGCGCCGCGGGCTCGCCGTACACGTAGAAGAGCAGGGGGTACTTCTTCGAGGGATCGAAGTCCGGTGGCTTCATCATCCAACCGTCCAGCGCCGGGCCGTCCTTGCGGTCGAGGCGGAAAAACTCCACGTCGCCCCGGGCCAGCGCTGCCACCTTCTGCTTCAGCTCGTGGTTGTCCATGAGCACGCGCACCGTCTCGTGGCCCGGCAAGCGGACGAGGCTCACCGTGGGGGGCACACCGAACGACGAATGGGTCTGCAGCGCGAAGGACGCGTCCGGCGCGATGTCGTACTGGTTCGATCCGGCGTCGGAAGCCGGTGTGAGGCGCTCGGGTTGGCCGGTACCGTCCAGACGCCCCCGATACAGCCATCGCTGTGCCACGTTGTCCGGTGAAGCGATGAAGTAGAGCCAGCCTCCCTGCTCATCGACGAGGCGCACGTCAATGACGTCCATGGGCCACGGCGTCATCAGCTTCTCCGATCCGTCCTCGCGGGACACGGAATACACGTGCCTCCAGCCGTCCTTCTCGCTCACCCATGTGAAGCGCCGGCCTCCGTCGAGCCACACGAGGTCGTCCACGACGTCCACCCAGGCCTTGTCGGTGTCGGTGTAGACGGTGTGGACCTTCCCGGTGGCGGCGTCCGCGAGGACCACGTCGTTCCGGTTCTGGGGCCGGTTCATGTGCTGGAGGATCAACTCGCTGGAGTCGTCGGCCCAGTCCATGCGCGGGATGTAGTTGTTCCGCGGGTCTCCGGGGACGTCCATCCACACCGTCTCGCCGCCCGAGGCGGCCACGGCGCCGATGCGAGCGGCCGAGAGCGTCTGGCCCACCTTCGGGTAGGGGATATAGCGCAGCTGGGGATAGAGCGAATCGGTCTCGTTGTCGAGGATAAAGTCGCGCACGCCGTTGCTGTCGATCTGCCAGTACGCGATGTGCGTGCCGTCCGGACTCCAGCGGAAGCCGTCCTGGTCGCTGAACTCCTCCTCGTACGCCCAGTCGAAGGTGCCGTTGATGAGCGTCGACGACCCGTCGTTCGTGAGTCGGGTGATGGTGCCGTCGGAGAGACGCTGAACGTAGATGTCGTTGGCCTGCACGTACGCGACCCGGTCCGCCTGCGGGGAGAACTTGGCGAACATCAGGGTCGACTCCGGGAAATCCGCACCCATCTGCTGGAGCCCGCCGCTCTTCAGGTCCAGCACCCAGTAGTCGCCCCGTGTGTTGTCGCGCCACACCCGCTTCGTGTTCACGAAGAGCAGGACCTTGGAGCCGTCGGCGGACCAATCGTAACCCTCGACGATGAGGGGTCGGTCGCTTCCCCGAGGCACGAGGCTGGTCGCCGGCACCAGCACCTGCCGCCTGCCGGAGGCCGGATCGTACTTGACGATGTCCAGGCCGCGGATCTCACGGCTGAGCTCCACCGTGGTGTACCCCGAGCCGTCCTTCAGCCAGACGGCCGGGCCGAAGAAGGCCGAGGCGAACTCCCGGGATGCGAAGATCCGCTCGACGGTGAGCCGGGACGGGTCCTGATCCTGGGCCTTCAGGGTGGTGGCGGTGGCCGTCAGCGCGACGGCCAGAAGCAGGGTCAGGCGGGAGCTGGGTCTCTTCAACATGGGTCCGAAGCCGATCAGGTGGGCGCGTGGCGCGATCCCTCAATGTCCATCGGAGAGGGGGACGTGGGAAGGCGAGACACCCGTCGGGTGGCCCGGGGCGGCTCGCGCCGGCCGCGGAGCTCGCCCACGACCGGCGCGTCCATCCGCCTGTTTCCGTCGTCACTCGTCGCTCATCCGGAACCGGGCGAACCGGCACACGCGGATGCGCTCGCCCAGCAGGCCCGAGGCTTCGTCGACAAGGTCACCGATGGTACGCTCGGGGTCGCGGATCCATGGCTGCTCCAGGAGAACCACGTCCCTCAGATGAGCGGCGGTTCGTCCCTCGACGATGCGCTCGATGACCTTCTCGGGCTTCCCTGCGGCCACGGCCTGCTCCGCGAAGGCGCGGCGCAGACCGTCGAGCTCCGCCGAGGGGAGCGCGGCACGCTCGACGACGGTGGCACCGGACGCCGCCACGTGCTCGGCTACGTTCCGGGCCAGCGTGTGAAAGACCTCGGTGTGGGCGACGAAGTCGGTCTCGCAGTTCAGCTCCACCAGGGCGCCCAGCTTGCCGTTGTGGTGGAGATAGCTCGTGATCCACCCTTCGTTCATCTCCCGCTCCCCTCTTCGAGCCGCTTCGCTGATGGCCCTCCTGCGGAGCCACTCCTCCGCCTGCTCCATGTGCCCGGCGGTCTCCTCGAGGGCCGCGCGGCACTCCATGACCCCGGCGCCGGTGCGGGCACGCAGCTCCTTGAGCTGCTGGACGTTCACCTTGTTCATGATGCTGATCTCCTTTGTCGTTGCCTCCTCCGTTCTGTCGGGGTCGGGTCCCCGCGGCGGGGACATGAAAATGCCCCGCCTGCGGCGAGCGCAGGCGGGGCATGATCCCCACACCCTGGTGGTGCCGACGTCAGTCGACGCCTCTTCCCGGGCCGGCGTCCATGCTCATGCCGAAGCGCTCCCGCGGGTCGCGAGGACCCCGGGTATCTCGGTGCTGGAGCCGGAAGGGTGTGTGCATAATCATGGGCGTGAAAGCTACGA
>JAJDNI010000156.1 GCA_022340755.1 Gemmatimonadota bacterium | reverse complement strand
CAACATGATGGCGGGTGTCACCGAGGGCTTCACGAAGACCCTCGAGATCGTGGGCGTGGGATACAAGGCGGAGCAGAAGGGGCAAACCCTGCTCATCAACGCCGGCTTCTCCCACACCGTCGAATACGGGGCGATGGAAGGCGTGAAGGTCGAGTGTCCCAACCCGACCACGATCGTGGTTTCGGGGCCGGACAAGCAGAAGGTGGGTCAGACCGCCGCGGAGATCCGGGCCGTCCGGCCACCCGAGCCGTACAAGGGCAAGGGCATCCGCTACCAGGGTGAGCAGGTCCGGCGCAAGGCCGGCAAGACGGCAGGGGCGTGACGATGATCAAGCAGAGCAAGATTAGGAGCAGCCGCCGGTTGCAGCGTCGGCGGCGTCACTATCGGGTGCGCGCGAAGATCCGCGGCAGCGCGGAGCGCCCTCGCTTGGTGGTGTTCCGGTCCCTGAAGAACATCGAGGGACAGATCGTCGACGACGACGCCGGCCGCACGGTGGTGGGGCTGTCGACGTTGACTGCGGACATGAAGGGCTTCAAGCCAGAGAGTAAGAATCGCCGGGTCGAGCAGGCCTTCGCCGCCGGCAAGCTCCTTGGTGAGAAGGCCAAGGAGCAGGGCATCTCCTCGGTAGTGTTCGACCGCGGTGGCTACAAGTACCACGGCCGCGTCAAGGCGTTTGCCGAAGGCGCTCGCAAGGGAGGTCTGGAGTTCTGATGGCCAAGGACAGAAAGCAGGAGCGCAGGGGCCGGGAGCCCAGCGACCTCGTGGAGAACGTGATCCACATCAATCGTGTGGCCAAAGTCGTGAAGGGTGGCCGCCGGTTCTCGTTCTCCGCACTGGTGTCGGTGGGAGATCAGAAGGGCAACGTCGGCATCGCGCTGGCGAAGGCCAACGAGGTCTCCGAGGCGATCCGCAAGGCTTTCGAGCGCGCCAAGCGCTCCATGGTGGCCGTGCCCATCGAGAAGGGCACGGTGCCCCACGAGATCATGGGAGAGTGGGGCGCCGGTCGGGTTCTTCTGAGGCCCGCTGCTCCGGGAACCGGCGTCATCGCCGGCGGGCCGGTGCGCGCCGTCTTGGAGGCTGCGGGAGTGCGGGACGTGCTCACCAAGAGCCTTGGCACGAACAATCCCATCAACGTGGTCCGCGCTACCATGGACGGCCTCCGTCACCTGGTTACCGCGGACCGCGTGGCACAGGAGCGCGGCATACCGGTGGAAGCGCTGGGGGTGCGCCGTGGCTAGGAAGAAGAAGGCGTCGACGGGAAAGATCGAGATCCGTCAGGTCAGGAGCGTTAGCGGCCGGCCCGAGCCACAGCGTCGGACGCTGCGGGCTCTGGGGCTGACACGTAACCAGACCAGCGTGATCCAGAACGACACGCCCGCGATCCGCGGGATGATCAAGCAGATCCCGCATATGGTGACCGTGCGGGAAATCACCGAGTAATACCATGGCAGAACTTCACGATCTGAGCCCCAGCGGGGGATCGCACCGCGACCGCAAGCGACTCGGCCGTGGTCCGGGGTCGGGTACCGGCAAGACCGCCGGTCGGGGCCAGAAGGGCGCCGGCGCGCGTGCGGGAGCCAAGAGCCGGGCGCGCTTCGAAGGCGGCCAGATGCCGCTGCACCGCCGCCTGCCCAAGCGGGGCTTCACGAACCTCAACCGCGTCGAGTATCAGGTGGTGAACCTGCGTGATCTCGATCGATTCGACGACGTGGTTACCATCGAGTCCCTTCGGGCCTCGGGACTCATCGGCACGCTTCAGCGGCCGGTGAAGGTCCTGGGCACCGGGGATCTCGCGAAGGCGCTGAAGGTGGAGGCACATGCCTTCAGCAAGAGTGCAAAGGAGAAGATCGAGGCGGCAGGTGGCTCGGTGAGCCTCGTCGGCTCGGCTGAGACTGCCTGACCATGGCTAACAATCCCGTCGCGAACCTCTTCAAGGTCCCGGAGCTCAAGGACAAGATCCTCTTCACCCTGTACATGCTCCTGATCTACCGGATCGGGTCGCATCTCACGGTGCCGGGTCTCGATGTCGGAGCCCTGAAGCAGCAGTTCGGCCAGCTGCAGAACACGTTCTTCGGACTGTACGACATGTTCGTGGGCGGTGGCCTTTCCCGAGCCACCGTCTTCGCCCTGGGCATCATGCCCTATATCTCGGCCAGCATCATGTTCCAGCTGCTGGCTGCGGTCTTCCCCACCGTCGAGAAGATGCAGAAGGAGGGGGAGGACGGACGTCAGAAGCTCACGCAGTGGACCCGGTACGTGACCGTCGGCCTGGCGGCCGTGCAGGCCTATGGCTACTCGGTGTTCCTGCAGTCGATTCCGGGCGCCGTGCGAGAGCCGGGTCCGCTGTTCGTGTTCACCACCATGGTGGCGCTCATCACGGGTGCGGTCTTCGTGATGTGGCTCGGGGAGCAGATCACCGACCGCGGGATCGGGAACGGCATGAGCCTCCTGATCTTCTTCTCCATCATGGATTCGTTCCCGGCGGCCACGGGCCGGACGTGGGAGTCGTTCCGTCTCGGCGAGCTGAGCCTCTTCAGCCTTGTGATGCTGCTGGTGGTCCTCGTCGGTGTGAGCGCCGGTGTGGTGGCCATGACCATGGCCGCGCGAAAGATCCCGGTACAGATCCCTCGGAAGGTCGTGGGCCGCGGGCGCATCCGTGAAGGACAGAAGAGCTTCATTCCGCTGCGGGTGAACTCAGCGGGCGTGATGCCGATCATCTTCGCCCAGTCGTTCATCGTGGTGCCGGGGACCGCGTCGGCATTCTTTCCCAACTGGGGCTGGCTCCAGGCGCTCGCCCAGATCTTCCAGGTGCGCACGGGCCCCTACTACATCTCCTATGGGCTGCTCATCCTCTTCTTCACGTACTTCTACACGGCGATCATCTTCAACCCCATCGACCTGGCGGAGAACCTGAAGAAGCAGGGTGCGTTCATTCCCGGCGTGAAGCCGGGTGCGCGCACGGCCGAGTACATCGACCGAGTCCTCACGCGCGTGACCCTACCTGGAGCGATCTATCTGGCGCTCATCGCCATGATCCCGTTCTGGATCTTGGGGTGGTTCAAGATCAACACCTTCTACTTCGGAGGCACGAGCCTCCTGATCGTGGTCGGCGTGGGGTTGGACACCGTCCAGCAGGCGCAGCAGCTGCTGCTGCTCCGCCACTACGACGGCTTCATGAAGAAGGGACGGGTGAAGATGCGCGGGCGCCAGCGGTACATGTAACCGGCCGGGAGGGCCCGGACGGTCAAACCAGGCACGATAGACGATGGTCATCATACTGTTGGGCCCCCCAGGGGTCGGGAAGGGCACCCAGGCGGCTCGCCTCGCGGATTCCGAGGGTTGGGAGCACGTATCCACCGGTGACCTGCTCCGCGCGGCTCGCCGCGACGGCACGGAGTTGGGCAAGAAGGCCCAGGCGTTCATGGACGCCGGAGAGTTGGTGCCTGATTCCCTCATCCTCGATCTCGTACGTGACCACCTGAAGGGCGTGGCACCGGAGGCCGGAATCCTCTTCGACGGCTTCCCGAGGACGACTGCCCAGGCCGAAAAGTTGGGTGGGGTCCTCAAGGAGGTCAGGCGGAAGGTGGGGCGGGTCGTGGTGTTCGAAGCTCCGGACGAGACGCTCGTGCAAAGACTGTCCGGCCGACGCAGCTGTCCGGACTGCGGAGCGGTGTACAACGTGCACCTGTCACCGCCGAAGCAGGAAGGGGTCTGTGACCGGTGCGGTGGCAAGCTCGTGCATCGGGCCGACGACACGCCGGAGACGGTACGCCATCGGCTCGAGGTCTACCAGGAGCTCACCCAGCCGCTCATCGCGTGGTACGAGAAGTCCGACGCCAGGGTGGTCCGGGTCCCCGCGGACGGGCCGGTGGACGACGTTCAGGCCGACTTTCGCGCGGCGGTCAGGTAGAGGGATTGGCCCGGGGATGATCCATCTGCGGAGCTCCGAGGAGATCGACGCCATCGCCAGGGGAGGCGCCATCATCGCCGACCTCCTGGACACGGTTCGGGCCGAGGTCCGGCCCGGCGTCAGCACGGAACAGCTCGACCGGTTCTGCGAGGACTTCATCTGCTCGCACGACGGGGCGGTGCCGGCGTTCAAAGGCCTCTACGGGTTTCCGGGTAGCGTCTGCGTCTCCCTGAACGAGGAGGTGGTGCACGGCATCCCCTCGGAGCGGCGTCACCTGAAGGAAGGCGACATCGTTTCGATCGATGTCGGTGTCCGCCTGGACGGGTGGTGCTCGGATTCGGCGTGGACCTACCCGGTCGGGGAGGTGAGCGAGGACGCGCTCCGACTCCTGGAGGTCACCCAGGACGCGCTCCAGAGGGCTTTGGAGGCCGCGGTGCCCGGGAACCACGTCGGGGACATCGGTGCCGCGGTGATGGCCACCGTGGGCGATCGGCCGTACGGGATCATTCGTGATCTGGTGGGGCACGGTGTGGGACGGGATGTCCACGAGGAGCCGCAGGTGCCCAACGTGGGCCTGCCGGGACATGGGCCGCTCCTTCGCACGGGTATGGTGGTGGCCATCGAGCCGATGCTCTCGGCCGGGACGGCCAGTATCCGGACGCTCGAGGACGGGTGGACCGTCATCACGGCCGACAGGGCGCTTTCGGCCCACTTCGAGCATACCGTGGCGGTCACGGGAAAAGGCCCCCGGATCCTGACCACGGCCCCGCATGGGGTGGACGCGGGGGCATCCGCAAGCACTTGAAGTTGGCCGCTTGAAGGGACTTGAGCAGCCAGTTATACTACTAAGCTCTGCCACAAACGACTGTGGAGACAGTAACGTGAAGGTCCGAAGCAGCGTCAAGCCGATCTGTGAGCACTGCAAGGTGATCCGCCGCCGCGGGGTGGTGCGGATCATTTGCTCACGCAACCCCAAGCACAAACAGCGGCAAGGTTAAGCCATGGCACGTATCGCTGGCGTCGATCTCCCGCGCGGCAAGCGTATCGAGATTGCCCTAACGTACATCTTCGGCATCGGCCGCTCGCGCGCCAAGGAGATCCTTGGCGTGTGCGGGGTCGATCCCGACCGGCGTACGCAGGACCTTTCGGACGACGACGTGAACCGTCTCCGCCGTACGATCGAAGGCAACTACAAGGTCGAAGGCGCGCTACGCACCGAAGTGTCCATGAATATCAAGCGGCTCATGGACATCGGGTGCTACCGGGGTCTTCGCCACAGGCGTGGGCTCCCGGTACGGGGTCAGCGCACGCACACCAATGCTCGCACGAAGAAGGGCCCGCGCCGGGCCATCGCGGGCAAGAAGAAGGCGACCAAGAAGTAAGAGGCGGCCGCGGGGGATTGACATGCCCCGAGGCTAGGATGCGGCGGTCCCGGCTGGTCCGGTGCGCCGCTTCCGCATTGTAGGTGACACGCATGAGGTAAGGACATCGTGGCCAAGCCGAAGACCCGCACCAAGCGCACGAAGAAAGTCGTCGAGTCCGACGGCGTCGCCCACATTCAGGCGACGTTCAACAACACGCTCATCACCATCACCGACCGCACCGGCAATGCGGTGGTATGGTCCAGCGCCGGGAAAGCAGGCTTCAAGGGCTCGAAGAAGTCGACGCCCTTTGCAGCCACGGTTGCCGCGGAGCAGGTGGGCAGGGAGGCCGTGGCGTTGGGCGTGAAGCGCGTGGACGTGCGGGTGCAGGGCCCCGGCTCCGGCCGTGAGTCCGCGATCCAGGCGCTCGCAGCCGCAGGCCTCTTCATCAAGTCCATCCAGGATGTCACGCCGCTTCCGCACAACGGATGCCGGCCGCCCAAGAAGCGTCGCGTCTAGAGGATCGAACAGGAAGACCAGGAATCATGGCTCGCTACACCGGACCCGTCTGTAAGCTCTGCCGTCGTGAGGGCGGCAAGCTGTTCCTCAAGGGGCAGAAATGCTACACGGAGAAGTGCCCCGTGGAGCGCCGTGCATATCCCCCTGGCCAGCACGGGCCTGCGCAAGCGCGTCGGCGCAAGCAGTCCGACTACGCCACGCAGCTGCGTGAGAAGCAGAAGGTGAAGCGGATCTACGGTCTCCACGAGAAGCAGTTCCGGAACCTCTTCGTGAACGCCGCTTCCGTGCCGGGCCGGACGGGTGACAACCTCGTCGTCGCTCTGGAATCCCGGCTCGACAACGTCGTCTTCCGCATGGGTTTCGCGGCCAGCCGCAACGCTGCCCGCCAACTGGTGCGACACCGGCACGTGGAGGTGAACGGCCACGTGGTGGACGTACCGAGCTATGCGGTGGGCCCCGGCGACGAGATCGCGGTGCGTCCCAAGTCGAAGGACATGTTCCCCGTGGTCGCGAGCCTCGAGGCGCGGACGCGTCCCACGTTGCTCGAGTGGCTCGCTCTGGACGAGAAGAGCAGGGTGGGTCGCATGGTTCGCCGGCCGACCCGGGCGGACATTCCGCTGGCGGCGCAAGAACAGCTCATCGTCGAGCTCTACTCGAAGTAATCGGGAGCCACGGCCCGGCGGGGGTGTCCGTGCCTCCCAACCAGGTTGCACCAGGAGGAGAAACTGTGGAGATAGATCTGACCGGGCTGGTTCTTCCGGAGCGTGTGGAAGCGGTCGAGAAGTCGGAAGACGAGCGTTCGGCGCGCTTCGTCATCGAGCCGCTGGAGCGGGGCTTCGGCCACACGCTCGGCAACTCGGTTCGGCGCGTGCTGCTGTCCTCCCTCAAGGGGGCGGCAGTGTGGGCGTTCCGCATCGAGGGAGTGGTCCACGAGCACCAGACCATCTCCGGAGTCGTTGAGGACGTCCATCAGGTGATCCAGAACCTCAAGTCGCTCGTCGTCACGCTGGATGACGACGTCGACGAGGCGGTGCTGGAGATTCAGGTGGGCAAGAGCGGAGCGGTGACGGCGGCGGACATCCAGCCGCAGTCGGGCGTGTCCGTTCTGGATCCCGGTCACCACCTGTTCACCCTCCAGGAGGACAAGGATGTCCGGGTGGAGCTCCACGTGGACAAGGGGCGCGGCTTCGTCCTCGCTGACCAGCACGAGCTGCCCCGCGGAGCTCCGGTGGACCTGGTCCGGATCGACTCGATCTACAATCCCCTCCGTCGAGCCAACTTCACGGTCGAGGAGACCCGGGTCGGACAGCGGACCGACTTCGACAGGCTCACGCTTCAGGTCGAGACCGACGGCTCCGTGACGCCCGAAGAGGCGGTGGCGTACGCGGCGGCGTTGGTGCGCAAGCACCTCGAGTACATGCTGTACTTCGGTGAGGGTGGCATTCCGGAGACGGCTCCTCCCGGCGCGGTGGCGGTGCCCGAGCGGCTCCAGGATCTCTTCGCCCGCCCCATCGAAGACCTGGCGGAGCTTTCGGTGCGGTCGCGGAACTCCTTGCAGAAGGAGAACATCCGAACGCTCGGTGATCTCGTGCAGCGTTCGGAGGACGAGATGCTCCAGATCGAGAACTTCGGGAAGAAGTCTCTCAAGGAGATCTCCGACTTCCTGGAGGAGCACGGCCTTCGGTTCGGCATGCAGCTCGAGATGGGCGACGACGGACGCCTTTTCTTCGTGGAGGAAGAGGCCGAGACGGCAGGGAGTGGTGAGGATCAGGCATGAGGCACGCTAAGAAGGGGAGGAAGCTCTCCCGCACCGCGAGCCACCGGAAGGCGACGCTGCGAAATCTCGCCACGTCTCTGTTCCGCCATGGCCGCATCGAGACGACTACCGCGAAGGCGAAGGAGCTTCGGCCGTTCGCCGAGCGGCTCATCACCTTGGCGCGTCGGGGAGACCTCCATGCACGACGTCTCGCCGCGCAGAAGATCCAGGACCGGCAGGTTCTGGGGAGCCTCTTCGACGAGATCGCCCCCCGCTACGCGGAGCGCCCGGGGGGCTATACCCGGATCCTCAAGCTCGGAAACCGGAAAGGTGACGCGGCAGAGATGTCGCTGATCGAGTTGGTGGATTAGTTTTCCGTTTTCAGCGACGGACCAACCACCGGACAGGAACGACGGACCATGGCCCACAAAGCTTCCCGGCGCGGCGCAGTGAACCTGGGAATGCCCTTGATGATCGTGGCGTTTCTCATCATGCTCGGCTTCCTCTACTGGCTCTTCCTCCAGTCTCAGGCGCAGAAGGCCGAGGAGGCGGTCCAGATGCAGGAAGCCGCAGCCGAGAAGGCGAGCACATACCCGGATGCCGCCAGCGTGACGGGAGGAGAGCTGCAGCAGGACGCTTCGCCCCTGGTGGGCAAGTTGGTCAAGGTCGAGCCGCTTTCCGTGGCCAGCAAGCTGGGGACGCAGGGCTTCTGGCTGAACCTTCCGAACAACAACCCATTCCTCGTATCGCTGGACGACAGCCTCAGGGCCGACAGCATCTCTGTACAGGCCGGCGAGAAGGTGATGGTGGTCGGCACCATCCGGGCCATGAGCGACTCGGCGGTGAACTCCTGGGTGAGCTCAGGCACGATAGGAGAAGGTGACAAGCTCGCTGCCGAGTTTGCCACACACTACCTGCAGGCGGTCCATGTGCAGGTGATGGACGAGGGGGTTCCCGCTGGCGCGGGGCCCGGGGACGGAGGCGGCGGGATCTGAACTCGTCGCGTCCGATGAATGGACGAACATGACAACGCGGATTGGATAGAGATGGCTCGTGTGTGCTACGTGTGCGGCAAGGGACCCGGCTCCGGGAACTCGGTCAGCCACGCCAACAACAAGACACGGAGGCGCTGGCTTCCCAACCTCCAGACGGTGAAGATCGTCAACGAGCAGGGAGAGCGAGTACGCGTGCGCGTGTGCACCTCGTGCATCTCGGCGGGGAAGGTGAAGAAGGCTCCGGCCGTGGCGGCTGAGGCCTAGGCACTCCTTCGGACAACTCCAACCCGCTGTGAGGGTTCGGGGAGCCTCCGCGGTACGACACCGCGGGGGCTCTCGTATTGTCGAGAGCGCGGCACCGTCGACGCCCTCCTCCCGGTGCCAAGCTCCGGATCTCGCACTAGCTTGCGGTTCTCCAAGAGCCGATTCGACCCACCATCACGTGCTGGACAGGAACCATGGCGTCTCGATCCGATGACCTCGCCCGCATACACGCGGGCCTGCTGGCGGCTGCCGAAGCTGTGCGCCCGTACACTCCTGGAGAGGTGGCATTCGAAACGAAGGCCGAGCGGGACGACCCGGTGACCGAGGCCGACCATGCGGCGAATGGGGTTCTCCTCGACCTCCTGCCGCGGAACGGGGAAGGATGGCTCAGCGAAGAGTCCGCCGACGACCCGGATCGGCTGGGGCGGGATCGGGTGTGGGTGGTCGATCCCATCGATGGCACTCGGGAGTTCGTCCAGGGGATCCCGGAGTGGTGCATTTCCATCGGGCTCGTGGAGGGCGGCGTTCCCGTGGCCGGGGGAATCCTCAATCCCGCCACCGGGGAGCTCGTGTTGGGAGCCGTGGAGGAGGGAGTCACCTACAACGGCACGCCGGCGTCCGTTCTGGATACCGACGACCTGACGCAGGCGACGGTGCTGGCGAGCCGCTCCGAGACGCGTCGTGGCGAGTGGGAGCGATTCGAAAGGGCACACTTTCAGGTGGAGCCTTGCGGATCGGTCGCGTACAAGCTTGCCCTGGTGGCGTCCGGGCGGGCCGAAGCGACGTTCACCCTCGTTCCCAAGAGCGAGTGGGACGTGGCGGCCGGCACCGCCCTGGTGCGGGCCGCAGGTGGCCGTGTCACCCTCGCCGACGGCTCGGAGCCGCGCTTCAACCAGGCCCATCCCCGTTTCCCCAACTTGGTGGCGGCAGGTCCCAGGATGTCAGCGGCGCTCCTGCGCCTGGGCCTGAATGGCGCGTGAAGACCAGGGCACTCGCTGACCGGGAGCAGTGGGGACGGTGAGATACCTGGTTACCGGCGGAGCCGGCTTCATCGGCTCGAATCTCGTTCGGCACATCCTCGCCACCCGGTCCGACGTCGAGGTTCGGAACCTCGATGCCCTCACGTACGCGGGGAATCTGGAGAGCCTCGCGGATCTGGAGGGTGATCCACGGCACCATTTCGTTCACGGTGACATATGTGACGGTGCTCTGGTGGCCGATGTCATGTCCGGCGTGGACGTCGTCCTGCACCTCGCTGCAGAGTCGCACGTCGACCGCTCGATCCTGTCCGACGCGCCCTTTGTGCGCACCAACGTCCTCGGCACGCATACGCTCCTGGCCGCGGCCCTTGAGGTTGGCGTGCACCGCTTCGTTCAGGTCTCCACCGACGAGGTGTACGGAGAGCTACCGTGGAGGGATCCTGACGCACCCGAGGACGCCACCTCCGCGGCTCCGCGCTTCACCGAGGACACGCCGTTGGCACCCAGGTCCCCCTACTCGGCGACAAAAGCGGCCGCCGACCACATGGCGCTGGCGTATCATGCCACCCACGGCCTCGACGTGGTGGTGACCCGCTGCTCGAACAACTACGGCCCGTACCAGTTTCCCGAGAAGCTCATCCCGCTCCTGATCACCCACGTGCTCGACGACCGACCCCTTCCGGTCTATGGGGACGGATCCCACGTGCGGGATTGGATCCATGTCGTGGACCACTGCCGGGGCATCATGGCCGCGGTCGACAGCGGACGCCCAGGCCGGGTCTACAACTTCGGTGGGGATGCCGAGCACACCAATCTCCACGTGGTGCACGCGCTCCTCAAGATCATGGGCCGGCGCGAGGTCCGCATCGAGCATGTGAGCGACCGGCCGGGGCACGACCGTCGCTACGCCATGGACTTCGAGCGAGCCCGTACGGAGTTGGGATGGACCCCCACCATGAGCTTCGTGGAGGGCCTGCGGGAGACGGCCCGCTGGTACCTGCATCACGAGACCTGGTGGCGCAGGGTCATGAGTGGCGAGTACTGGGAGTACCACAGGGGGCAATACGGGCGAGAGTCATCCTCCTGACGTACGTCGGGCGCTCAACCCTCGGGGCCATCCCGCCGCGAGCCGCAACCCAACGTGCGATTGCCGTCCCCAGGAGATGCGGGCGCAGGTGGTCGAAAGGGGATGGTACGGCCGTGCCACCAGCGGTTGCGGCGCCGCTTCTCATGCCTTGGTCGTGTAGAGGCCTTACTCCCTAGACCTTGGCGCGCCGGGACTCCTTCTTCCGCCGCTTCTGATCGTCGGCGTAGTAGTACTGGTAGTAGTACCCGTACTTCCCGTAGGAGCTGTGGTAGCGGGAGTCTCGATGGAAGTCGACGTCGTTGAGGATGCATCCCAGGATCGGCGCGCGCACGTGTCGAAGCTGATCCACGGCGTAGGTGAGGGAGCCCTTCTCCGTGCTGGCGGCGCGGGCCACGAGGATCACGCCGTCGGCCTTGGTGCCCAACACGGCTGCGTCGGTGACGACAGTCAGCGGTGCCGAATCCAGGATGATGAGGGCGTACTCTTGCTCCAGCTCCTTCACCAGCGTGCGCATGCGTTGGGATCCGAGGATCTCCGCGGGGTTGGGCGGAAACGGACCGGATGGGAGGAACTTCAGTGTGCCACTCTCACCGAGATCGATCTCACGGACGGCGTCCGAGATGCCGCACTGGCCGCTGAGAATCGTCGTGAGGCCGGGTTCACGGGGGACGCCGAATACGTTGTGGAGTACGCCCCGCCGGAGGTCCGCGTCGACCAGAAGCGCGTTGATTCCCTGCTGAGCCAGGGTGATGGAGAGGTTCGCCGCGCTGGTGCTCTTGCCATCCAGAGGTAGCGGACTGGTGAAGACGATCGTCTTCGGCGGCTTGTCCGGGTTCGAGAACGTGAGGTTGGTGCGGAGGCTTCGGTACGCCTCGGACACCGGGTTACGTGGATCTCTCCCGGCAACGAGCCGGGCCGCGAGCTCACCACTCCCGCCGATCTGCGCTCCCGGGCGACCGCTGGAAGGCACCACCCTGATGCGGGGGATCATGCCCAGGACAGGTGCTCCGCGAGTCGCTGCCTGGATGTCATCCCGCGTATGCACCGTCTCATCCATATACTCCCGGAGGAACGCGATCGCGACGCCGAGCATTCCGCCGAGGACGATCCCCAGGGCGAGGTTGAGGAGCGTTCGCGGCTTTACAGGCTTCGCCGGAAGAACCGCCGGGTCGATCACCCGCACGGAGGCGTCGTCGACGGCTTCGAGTATCCGGGCTTCCTGAAGTCGGCCGTTCAGGAGCTTGTAGATGTCTCCCAGAGCTTGAGACTGACGCAACAGTCGCGCCTGCTCGACCTCCTTGGCCGGTATCTGCTCCAACTGCTTGCTGAATGCGGCCAATGTCTTGTCGTCGGCGGCGACCTGGCTGCTCAAGCCCAGGAGGTAGGTCTGGGCTGTGCTGCGCAGTTGAGTCTCGACGTCGTGGATGCGCTGCGTCCAGTTCTGCACGTCCGGGTCCTGGAGCGTGCGCTGCTTGAGGAGCTCCTGCCGAGCGGCGTTGGCATCGTTCAGCGCACGCAGCAACTCCGACGCCGCCTGGTTCCTGAACAGCGTCGGGAAGTAGATGAGCTTGGCCCACGGGGAGGGACCCGTGGGGTCGGCGGTGCGTGCCTCCTTCTGGATGCTGTCCATGACGCTCTGAAGAGCATCTCGCTCCGAAGCCACTTGATTTCGATCGGCCTGTAGGTTCGCGAGTTGGGTGACCTGGGCGTCGGCTTCCGCCTGCAGGCTCACCACCTGCTGTCCCTCCTTGAACGCGGTTACCTCCGCCTCCGCCGCATTGAGCTGTCGGCTCAATGTGTCGAGTTGCTTCTCCAGGAACCGAACCGTGCTACGGGCCTCTGTCTTCTTGTACGTCTTGCGTTGCGCGATGAAATACTCGGCCAACCGGTTGGGCACGCTGTGCACGAGCTGAGTATCCGCCGACTGGTACCTGACCGAGATGATGTTCGCTTGCGCGTTCGGACGGGCGACGACCACGTGCTCCTGCAGGTCCTGGACGGCGTCGTCGAATCGGCTCACCGCCACGACGATTTCACCGTAGTTGCTGGCGGAGTCGGTGAGCTGGAATGTCACCCCCGGCACAGCCGCTGCCGCACCTTCGGACGCCTTTCCGAATGAGGTTCCGGTTTCCTTTTCGATGATGCTGTAGCTGCCGTCGGACTGGCGGCGGAGGACATAGCTGCCCGCCGGTGCCCAACGCTCGACGTAGATTCCGCGGAGCAGCACGGCGCGAGCCACGCCTCGGGGTTCTGCCACCTGGACCTGCAGACCGAGGGAGTCCACAACATCCTCGGCAAGGGTGCGGCTCTGGACCACCTCCATCTCCGTCTCGACTTCGCTGGGGACGGACAGGTTCTGAAGATCCAGGACGGGGATCTCACCCGGCTGCCGCTCCTCAATCCGGATGGATGTCGTGGACTCGAAGACCGGTACGGTATACCACGAGTACGCCGCCGCCGCGCCCACGACCAGGAAGAGGCACAGGGCAATTACGTGCCAGTTTCGGACCAGCAGATTCCAGATATCCCTGAGGCGGATCTCGTCGTCCGCCTGGGCACGGTCGACCCCATCACCGCCCAAGTCCCGAGCGCGCTCCATTTGCGTTCCTCTAGTGCCTGATGAAGAGGGCAATGACGACTGTGGCCGCGACGCCTGCGAAGGCGGCGACACTGCGCGCGTTCCGGCTGATCCAGCTCCGCTCCGGCACCACGATCTGATCTCCCGAGAGGATGGGCGATTCGGCGATGCGCGTGTCTTCACGAATATTCACGGCGATCATCCTGCCGTCCCGCATGATCTGGACGTGATTCGGATCCCCGATGGGTGTGGCACCCCCGGCGGCCGCCACGGCGTCGGCGATTGTCACCGTGGGGTCCAGCAACTGGAGCCCGGGCTTGTACACGGCACCGATCACCCGCACACGCCGGAGAACGATGACCTCGATGGAGGGATTGCGGAGGTACTGCTTGTAGTCGGCGAGGAGGCGTTCCTGCAGCGTGGACGGCGTATCGTTCAGGACCTGGTACTCCCCGAGCTTCGGGAAGACCACGGCTCCGGACTCGTCCACGGGGTAGTCCCCCGACAGGTCGGGTTCCCTCCAGATGCGAAGGCGTACCACGTCTCCGGGACGGAGCTTCTCCGAAGCCTGCGAGGTCGTAGTGGGAGGTGAGGTCGGGGGGTTCTCATCCGTGGATTGGGCCGCGGCCGGTGCTGCCAAGGCCGCAACTGCCACGACGAGGAAAATCGTCCGTTTGCTCAAGAGCCTCGCCTGTGGGGTCTCGATGATGGGGGCAGAGGTAACAGAACTCGCGGGAACATCAAACACCCAATCTACCACCCCGTTCCCGGCCCGCCAACGCGAGATTCCGCATGCCGGGGGCGATCCTTCGCACACCACCGGGGTAGCCACTATCTTTGCATGCGATCCCCGGGGGCCGTGGCCTCCCGCTGATCCAGATCAGGTCTCATGCTGAAATCCGCCATCAAAGCCCTTCTCGGCTCCCGCCACAAGCGGGAGGCGAAGAAGCTGCAGCCCCTCATCGAAGAGATCAACGAGGTATACGAGGGACTCGCCTCCCTGTCCGACGACGAGCTCCGGGCCAAAACCCAGGAGTTCAAGGATCGCATCACGGAGGCCACTCGCGAGCTCGTGGAGGAGATCGCGGAGTTGCGTGAGCAGAAGCGCCACTCCGAGGACCCCTTCGAGCGCGAGAACCTCTCCATGGAGATCTCCACCCTCGAGAAGGAGCACCTGGAGACCATCGAGGACACCCTCGAGGAGATCCTCCCGGAGGCCTTCGCGGTGGTGAAGGACACCTGTCGGCGCCTCATGGGCCAGGAGGTGATCGTCACCGGGCAGAAGCTGACCTGGGACATGATTCCCTATGACGTCCAGCTCATCGGTGGGATCGGGCTGCACCGGGGCAAGGTAGCGGAGATGGCCACCGGCGAGGGGAAGACCCTGGTGGCCACCATGCCGCTCTACCTGAACGCCCTGGCGGGGCGGGGGTCCCACCTGGTCACGGTGAACTCGTATCTGGCCCAGCGCGACGCCGAGTGGATGGGCGCCATCTATCACTTCCTGGGCCTGACGGTGGCCGTCATCGACCTGCACGAACCCGGCTCACCGGAGCGGCAGGCCGCGTACCGGGCCGACATCACGTACGGGACCAACAACGAGTTCGGCTTCGACTACCTGCGTGACAACATGGTGCACTCGCTTGCCCAGCGCGTGCAGCGAGGGCACCACTTCGCCATCATCGACGAGGTGGATTCCATTCTCATCGACGAGGCCAGGACCCCGCTCATCATCTCCGGGCCTGTCGGCAAGGACACGTCTACTCCTTTCAACCAGTACAACCCACTGGTGAAGGGCCTCTACGCCAAGCAGACCCGCATCACGAACGAGCTGGTGGGGGAGGCGGAGAAGCAGTTGGAGGAGGGGGAGCTGTCCGCGGCGGCCGAGAACCTGCTGGCGGTGAAGCGGGGGATGCCCAAGCACAACAAGCTCCTCAAGCTCTTCGCCGATGACCCGTCCCTGCAGACGCTGGTCAACAAGGCGGAGGCGGACTTCATGCGGGACAAGCGCCTGCACGAGGTCGACGAGCTGCTCTACTTCGCCATGGACGAAAAGGGGCACTCGGTCTACCTGTCGGACCGCGGGCTGGACGAGCTGTCACCCAGCGACCCGGAGGCCTTCGTCGTTCCCGACCTCTCGGCGGAGATGGGCGAGATCGAGAAGTCCGAGACGATGTCGGTGGACGAGAAACGGGAGCGCATGCAGGGCCTGGAGGCCGAGTATGCGGAGAAGAGCCAGAAAATCCACGTCATCCACCAGCTCCTGAAGGCCTACACACTCTTCCAGAAGGACGAGAAGTACATCATCGGTGAGAACGGCGAGATCGTCATCGTGGACGAGTTCACGGGTCGCCAGATGCACGGGCGGCGGTGGAGCGACGGGCTGCACCAGGCCGTGGAGGCCAAGGAGGGGGTGGAGGTCCGGGGTGAGACGCAGACCCTGGCCACCATCACCATCCAGAACTACTTCCGGATGTACGACAAGCTGGCCGGCATGACGGGCACCGCCGAGACCGAGGAGAACGAGTTCCACCAGATCTACGGCCTGGACGTCTTCGTCATCCCCACGAACCGGCCCGTCATCCGGGATGACAGGAACGACCTCATCTTCCGCACCAAGCGGGAGAAGTACGTGGCGATCATGGACGAGGTGGAGCGCCTTCACAAGATGGAGCTGCCCGTCCTGGTGGGCACCACCAACGTGGACGTCTCGGAAACGCTCTCCCGCATGCTCAAGAGGCGCGGCCTGGCCCACCAGGTGCTGAACGCCAAGCACCACAAGAGCGAGTCGGAGATCGTGCGGGATGCCGGCCAGCCCGGCGTGGTGACCATTGCCACGAACATGGCCGGCCGGGGGACCGACATCAAACTCGGCAAGGGCATCACCGACGCGCGCACTGTGGCATGGGCGGAGGCCAAGGGGCTGGACCCGGAGGAGATGCTGCCGGTGGACCCGGTGCGGGCGGAGAAGATGGACGTCTCCGACGACGACGAGGTTCTGGAGATGGGGGGGCTGCACATCCTTGGCTCCGAGCGCCACGAGTCCCGACGCATCGACCGGCAGCTTCGCGGCCGGTCCGGGCGTCAGGGAGACCCCGGTGCGACGCAATTCTTTCTGAGCCTGGAAGACGACCTGATGCGTCTGTTCGGGTCCGAGCGCATCGCGAACGTGATGGATCGCATGGGCGCCCAGGAGGGTGAAGTCATCACCCACGGCCTCGTGACCCGCTCCATCGAGAATGCCCAGAAGCGAGTAGAGCTCAACAACTTCGAGGCCCGCAAGAAGCTGCTGGACTACGACGATGTCATGAACCAGCAGCGCGAGGTCATCTACGACCTCCGTCTGTTCGCGCTGGAGGGTGGGGAGGATCTCAAGGGCGAGATCTGGGAGATGATCGAGCACGCCGCTCGCGAGGCCATGGACGAGTACGCTCCGGCCGGCGAGAACCCCGAGAGCTGGGACCTCGCGGGGCTGCGCCGGCGGATCCTGCTCGACCAGTTCGTGGTGGTCAGCCAGCTCCCCGAAGAGAACGACTCCGGCGAGGAATACGACCGGGAGGAGATCGAAGGCTGGGTCTTCGAGGGACTTCGGGACGCGTTCCACAGAAAGATCGAGGGTCTGGGCGAGCACGCCGAGCCCGTGATGAGCTTCATCATGCTCAGCGTCATCGACGACAAGTGGAAGGACCACTTGTACGACCTGGACCATCTGAAGGCGTCCATCAACTTCCGGGGTTGGGGACAGAAGGATCCGCTCATCGAGTACAAGCAGGAAGCGTACGAGATGTTCGTGGGCCTCATGGCGGACCTCCGGAAGAGCGTGGCGCAGTTCTTCTTCAAGGCCCAGTTCGGCGTGCAACAGCAGCAGCGCGCGCCCCAGCGGCTCATGTACTCCGGGCCGACGGACGCCGCGGCGCCCATCGGGGAGGAGGCCGCGGCCCGCGCCGCCCGGCTCCAGCCCCTGCGACGGCACCAGCCGAGGCCTGCACCTCAGCCTGCCGGGCCGGCGGTGGACGAGTTCGGGATGGCACGAAGTGCGCGGGCGGATCGCGCCGTGACTCCGGGGGCCCTCACCGGCCTGCCGCAGGCCGGGCCGGATCCCCGGACGCTCACGACGAACCGCGGGGAGGACGGCGAGCGCAAACAGCAACCGGTTCACGTGAAGAAGGAGCCGGGCCGGAACGATCCCTGCTGGTGTGGGAGCGGAAAGAAGTACAAGAAGTGCCACGGGCGGTGAGGGCGTTGGGCTCGGTTGCGACGAACGGACCCGGCGACCTTCTGTGACGTCCTGACTCCCCTCAACCCGTCAGGCCCCACTCCAGCGGCACCAGCACCAGGATCAGAGCGACCACGAGAATCGTGAGGGGCACCCCCAGCCGTGCGTAGTCACTGAAGCGGTATCCGGCGGGGCCGTAGACCATGAGGTTGGTCTGGTAGCCGATAGGGGTCAGGAACGACGCGGAAGCGGCGAGGGCGATGGCGACGGTGATGGCCCGCACGTTCAGGCCTACGTCCGCCGAAGTGGAGAGCGCCAGGGGGAACATGAGTGCGGCGGCGGCATTGTTCGTGATGACCGCCTTGAGCCCAATGGTCGCCATCACGAGCGCCGTGAGCACGGCGTACGGTCCCAGGCCGCCCAGAGCGCCGCTGATGAGCCCGCCGATCGCGCGGGCGAGTCCCGAGACGTCTAGCGCCGCAGCCAGCCCGAAGGCCGCGGCGATGACCACGACGACCTCGAGATCCACGGCGTTCTTGGCCTCGCCCGGGGTGAGCACCCGGAAGAGCACCAGGGCCAGCGCCCCCAGCAGGGACAGGTGAAGGATGGGTAGCACACCGAAGCCCGCACCCAGAACGATGGCGAGCCCCACCGCCGCTACGATCCCAACCTTCCGGGGAACGGAGGGAGGTGTGCCGCCGAGCCGGGAGATCAGCACGAAGTCCCTCCCGTCGCGCCAACGCTCCCGGAAACCCTCGTCGGAGATGAGGAGCAGCGTGTCCCCCGCGCGCAGGGGAACCTGCCCCAGCTTCGCGCGCACGAGCTCCCCGGCGCGATGGATGGCCACCACCGCGCTCTGATAGCGTGCTCGGAATCCCGCTTCCTTCAATGTCTTGCCCACCAGGGGTGAAGCCTCGCCGACCACGGCCTCGAAGAACGTGTGCCGCGGGCTGTCGAACTCCAGGAGGTGGGGCTCCTCGGCCGAAGCCAACCCCGCCAGGGAGTGGAGGTCCACCACCACATCCACCTGGCCCACGAACGTCAGGCGGTCACCCCCTTGGAGCACCGTGTTGGGTGCCACCGGCGCCGTGAGCTCGCCGGCTCGCTCCATCTCCACCAGGAACACCCCCTGGAGGTGACGGAGTCCGCCCTCCTCCACGTGCTTGCCGTCGAGCGGTCCACCCGGGACAACGCTCATCTGTACTGTGAACCCGCGCGCCGCGGCCTCTGCCTGGGCCCTGGGCGGCTTGCGGTCGGGCAGCACCATCGGCGCGAAGGCGACGATGAGCAGGACGCCAGCCACTGCGATGGGAAGGCCCACTTTCGTGAGCTCGAACATGCCGAGAGGCGGCCGTCCGCTGGCCTCGAGCAGGCCGGAGATCACCAGGTTGGTGGATGTCCCGATGAGCGTCACCATGCCGCCGAGGATGGCCGCGAACGACAGGGGCATCAGGTAGCGGGACGGCGAGTGCCGGTTCCGGTCCGCCCAATCCGAAACCTGCGGGACGAGCATGGCGACGATGGGCGTGTTGTTCAGAAAGGCGGAGGCCGCCGCCACAGGGAAGGACAGACGAGCGAGCGCGGTTCGCGAATCGGTCCCTCGACCGAGTACGGAGTTCACCACGGGCTGCAGGGCCCCGCTCTTGGAGACCGCCCGGGCGAGCACGTACAAGGCCGCCACCGTGATGGGCGCGGGGTTGGAGAAGCCCTGGAACGCCTGCTCAGGGGTCACGACCCCGCCCAGGAGAAGGACGATGACCCCTCCGAGGAGCGCCACGGCGGGAGAGACGAGATCCCGGGCCATGACGAAGAACACCCCGCCGATGACGACCAGCGTCAGCCAGGCATGCCAGCTCACGCCGCCGACGCCCTCATTCGCCTCCCCTTATGTAGCCTTCGCTCTCCAGGTGGAGCACGATCTTGTGGGCTTCTTCTTCGGGAGTGAGGTCCGTCGTGTCCATGACGATGTCCGCGTCGGTCGGCTCCTCATAGGGGTCGCTGATCCCCGTGAACTCCTTGATGATCCCGGCCCGAGCCTTGGCGTAGAGCCCTTTCCTGTCTCGTTCCTCGCACACGTCGAGGGGCGTGGCCACGTGGACGAGGATGAATCCCCCCCCCGGCTCGATCATGGCCCGCACCTCTCGACGGACGGAGTCGTAGGGGGCGATGGGTGCGCAAATCGCGATGCCACCGTTCTTGGTAATCTCGCTGGCCACGAAGCCGATGCGCCGGATGTTGATGTCCCGGTGCTCCTTGCTGAAACCCAGCTCGCTGGACAGGTGCTTTCGGACCAGGTCGCCGTCCAGAAGCGTCACGGGTCGACCACCCATCTCCAGGAACTTCACCATGAGCGCATTGGCGATGGTGCTCTTGCCCGCACCTGACAGCCCCGTGAGGAATACCGTGACGCCCTGCTTGTGCCGGGGTGGTGAGGACTTCCGGAGCTCCGCTTCCACGTCGGAAAAGGTGAACCACGGAGGCAGCTCGATTCCCAGCTGCAGTCGCCGCCGCTGCTCCGTGCCGGAGATATTCACCGTCTCCACCCCGTCTGGCACCTCGTCCGACGGGTAGTAGGTGTCGTGCTCGGGGGCGTACACCATGAGCTTGAAGGGAACCATGGAGATCCCCAGCTCGTCCTGGTGCTTCTCCAGCAGCTCCTGCGCCTCGTAGGCTCCGTAGAACGGCTTTCCGGCCGAGTCGCTACCGGGGCCGGCGTGGTCACGGCCCACGATGAGGTGCGTGCACCCGTGGTTCTTCCGGATGATGGCGTGCCATACCGCCTCGCGGGGTCCTCCCATGCGCATGGCCAGGGGGAGGAGGGAGAGCATCGCGGTGTTCTTGGGATACGAAGGCAGCAGGGCCTGGTAGCAGCGGACGCGGGTGTAGTGGTCGATGTCGCCGGGCTTGGTCATCCCCACCACGGGGTGGATGAGCAAGCTGGCCTCGATCTCCTTGGCGGCCCTCAGCGTCAGCTCTTGATGGGCCCGATGCATCGGGTTGCGTGTCTGAAACGCCACCACCTTTTGCCAGCCGAGCTTGGCGAAGTGGGAACGCAGCTCGGCGGGGCTGAGACGCAGCGCCCGGAAGTCGTAGTGGACCGGGAGGTGGAGTCCCTCCACTCGCCCACCCACGTAGACCGGATTGGATTGCTCCGTGAGGTAGCGCACCGCCGGGTGCTCCGCGAGGTTCGCCCCGGTGTCGCTTCCGAACACGGCGGCGGCTTCTCGCTGGAGGTCCGGTGTCCACAGGTCCTCGACGTGGAGCACCGCCACCATCACCCCCTCGGGGTCCCTCAACGCCAATGTGCCTCCCTCCCCGAGGGTCCCCGCGACCTCCTCCGTCACATCCAGCGTGATGGGCATGGGCCAGAGGGTCCCGTCGGGCATCCGGAGGTCCGTCAGGACGCCCTCGTACGCCTCCCGGCCCATGAACCCGCGCATTGGCGAGAAGGCCCCGTTCACGAGGAGCTCGAGGTCGCAAATCTGGCGCTCCGTGAGGTTCCAGGAAGGCCAGTCCCGGGAGGCTTCCTTCAGCTCACGGGCACGCTCTTCGGAGACGAGGAGGTTCACGAGGGCCCCACCGTGGGGCGCGATGAGGTGATTCGCCATGAAATCGCCTTTCAGGGGAGGCAGAGAGAGGTGTCGTGCAAAACTTGAAATATAGTGCCATCGTATTAGCGCTACCTAGTGGCCTGTAACCCGTGAACGTGTGCCACCTGGGGTGCCAAAGCGCCGCTAGGGCAAGGCGAGCCGACGCCGGAACAGCAGCGCTGCTCGAAGGAGGCGCAACGCGGCATCCGGGGGATGCAGCGGAGCTTTTCCCTCCACCTGCCGCCGAGATCCCGCTCCCCCTCGCACCT
>JAJDNI010000142.1 GCA_022340755.1 Gemmatimonadota bacterium | reverse complement strand
CCCCACCAACCTCTTCGAGTCGGAGCTCTTCGGGTACAAGCGCGGCGCCTTCACCGACGCCCACCGGGACAAGCCCGGGCGCATCACCCTGGCCGAGGGCGGCACCATCTTCTTCGACGAGGTGGGTGACCTGCCCCTGGAGACGCAGGTGAAGCTCCTGCGCCTGCTTCAGGAGCGGGAGTACACACCTCTGGGAAGCTTGGAGACCCGACAGGCCAACGTGCGCATCGTGGCCGCCACCAATCGGGACCTCTCGACGCTGGTGAGCCAGGGACGCTTCCGCGACGACCTCTACTTCCGCCTGGCGGTGGTGCGGCTCACGATCCCATCCCTGGCCCGACGCCGCGAGGACGTGCCCTACCTGGTTGAGCACTTCGTCCAGCGCTTCAACGCAAAGCAGGGCAAACGCATCCAGGGCGTGACTCCGGCGGTCATGCAGATTCTCATGCGGCACGAGTTCCCGGGGAACGTCCGCGAGCTCGAGAACATCATCGAGTACGCCTTCGTCCTGTGCCGCAACGGCCTCATCGACGTCGCGCACCTCCCCGACGACCTCCAGGGTCGTGAGGGCTCGGAGCCCCTGACCCCCGCGAGGGTGACGGCGCTCCAGGAGAGCGAGTGCTCGGCGCTCCGGCAGGCCATCGCCCGGAACGACGGTCACCTCGGGCGCACGGCCCGGGAGCTGGGGATCAGCCGTACCACCCTGTGGCGGAAGATGAAGAAGCACTGCATCCGCCGAGACGAAGCGGCCTACCCGGGGGATGGTGCAGAACCGTAACGGGTGAAACATCCCGGTTGTTTCGTCCCTGGAACAACCGGGCATCGCCGGCGACGCGTCCTCCCCCGCTTTTGTCAGCCCAACCTCCTATCCCCCAACGACTTCCGCCGACGCATCCCCGTGCGTGCGGCCACGGCGCACGTCTTGCCGCCTTCCATTGTGAACCAAGGAGGTCCGCAACGTGAGAGTCGCCATCCCGCGCATGGCCGAGTCTGTCGCTCCGTGCTTCGAGTACTGCTGCACCATGGCGATCTACACCACCTCGGAAGGTCGCGTCCTGGACCAGGTGGATTTCCCCCTTCGCAGTCGGGAGCCCCTGGATCGGGTCCGCCTCCTGCGGGACCAGAGGGTCGACACCCTCATCTGCGGCGGGATGCAAGACGTCTTCGAGAAGATGCTGCGCGGCAGCGGCCTCGAGGTCATCTCGTGGGTGTCCGGGTCCGTGGAGGACCTTCTGGACATGTACCTGCGGGGGCGCCTCGTGCCCGGGACCGAGCTTCCCGAGGCTCACTACGCCGGACCACCCGGAGGAAAGCGAAGGACTGAGCATTGAGAAGCACCGAGCACCACTGAGGAGCGTTGAACGGTGGCCACACCGACAAGATATGCCTACCACGTCGAGGCGGCGGCGCTGGAGATGAGCGATCGACCGCGGAGGTTCCTGGAAGCCTTCGCGGCCATCCTCCGGCACGGCAGCTACAACGTCGCCCTGGACGCGTACGCCCGCATGAGCGCCAAGTGCGGGAGGTGCGCGTCCTCCTGCCAACTCTACCAGTCGACCGGCGCGCCGGAGGACATCCCCTGCCACCGCTCGGAGCTGCTGCTGCGGGTGTACCGACGCTACTTCACGCAGTCGGGCGTCCTGAAGGCGCGGCTCTTCGGTGGCTTCACCCTGACGGACGCGTACATCGACGAGATGGCCGAGGCCTACTACCGGTGCACGGCGTGCCGGCGGTGCAAGGCCACCTGCCCCCTGGGGATGGACCACGGGCTCGTCACGCACCTGGCCCGCTGGACCCTAGCCGAGGTCGGGGTCATCCCGCGGGCGCTCCTGGTGTCGGTGCGTGAGCAGCTCGAAGGCAATACGCACAACACGTCCGCCATCCCCCTGCCCGCGCTCAAGGACTCCTGCGAGTTCCTGAGTGAGGAGCTCCACGACATCTACGACGTGGATATCCCGTACCCCTTCGACGTGGAGGGCGCGGAGTACGTCTTCTTCCCCGCCGTGTCGGACTTCCTCATGGAGGCCGACACGCTCATGGGGAACGCCGCGGTGATGCACCTCACCGGGGCCTCATGGACCATCGGTTCCCACAACTACGACGGCATCAACTATGGTCTGTTCTACAGCGACCGCATGATGGAGCGGATCGTGAACCAGCTAGTGGGCGAGGTCCACCGGCTGAAGGGACGGAAGATCCTCGTCGGTGAATGCGGCCATGCCACCCGCTCGGCCTGGTACGTGCCCACGTTCGGCGGCCCCGACGCCCCTCCGGTGGTGAACTGCCTCGAGTACGCCTACGCCATGCTCGAAGCCGGCAAGATCCCTCTGAAGGCGGAGAAGATCCCGGAGCGGGTGACGTACCACGACCCGTGCAACATCGCCCGGGTCGGTCGGATCACCGAGCAGCCCCGGGAGATCCTGAAGGCCATCTGCTCCGACTACGTGGAGATGACCCCCAACCGCACGAAGAACTACTGCTGCGGCGGGGGTGGGGGCACGGTGTCCATCGACGAGATCCGGGCTTTCCGCACCGGGCCCATGGGCCAGCGCAAGGCGACCCAGATCCGGGACACGGGCGCCGAGCTCGTGGTGTCGCCGTGCGCCAACTGCAAGAAACAGCTTCGCGAGCTGTGCCAGGACAACGACCTCGGGGACGTTCAGGTCGTGGGGCTCCACGACCTCCTTCTGCGGGTCATCGACTTCGGGACGAACGGGAACGGTGGTGCGGCGGAAGACGCCGCTCTGGGAGCGGAGTCCTCCGGATCCCGGGGAGCGGACCCGATGCCCGTGACCGCGGCGGCCGTGGCGACACCGGACGCGGCCGGAGAGGAGGGTGAGGAATCATGAACGCCTGGCTCCACCTCGCGCGAGGTCCACTCTTCTGGACGGCCCTCGTCTTCATGGTCCTGGGTCTGCTCCGCCACCTCGCGCTCACCCTGTGGGAGACGGCGAGAGCCTACCACAGGGCGGGCGACAAGGACATCCCGGTGCGCCGGGTCCTCCAGGACACCGGTCGATGGCTCTTTCCGCTGCGCCATCTGGGGGAGCGCTGGCCCTACAGCCTCACGACCTTCGCCTTTCACGTGGGCGTGATCCTGGTGCCCCTCTTCCTGGCCGGCCACATCGAGCTGTGGCGCAAGGGCGTGGGCCTTTCGTGGCCGGCGCTGCCGAACGCCGTGTCCACCGTGCTCACGCTGGTGGTCATCGTGGCCGCGTTCGCGCTGGTTCTCGAGCGCGCGTCGGCGCGCGCCAGCCGCGCCCTGGGTCGGTTCCAGGACTACGCGCTTCCCCTGTTCATCGCCGTGCCCTTCGTGTCGGGGCTCCTGGTGATGCACCCCGTGTGGAACCCCTTCGCGGCGGACCCCACGCTTCTCGTCCACATGCTGTCGGCGGACCTGCTTCTCTTCCTGGTTCCTCTGACCAAGCTCAGCCACATGATCCTACTTCCCCTCACCCAGCTCGTCTCCGAGCTGGCCTGGCACTTTCCCCCGGATGCGGGAAGCCGCGTCGGGGTCACGCTGGGCAAGGAGGGTGAGCGCATATGATTTCCTCTCCCGCGATTCTCGTCGACACCACGCGCTGCACGGGGTGCGAGGAGTGCGTCCTGGCCTGCAAGGAGGAGAACCACCTCGGAGCCGACCGCCTGAGGGCCGGCCAAGAGGCCGTGGACGGGCTCTCGTCCACCCGCTTCACCACCATCCTGCGCGAGCCCGACGACCACTTCGTGAAGCAGCAGTGCCGTCACTGCCTCGACCCCGCGTGTGTGAGCGCCTGCCTGGTGGGCGCGATGCAGAAGACGCCCGAGGGCCCGGTGATCTACGACTCCGAGCTGTGCATGGGGTGCCGGTACTGCCTCGTGGCGTGTCCGTACGGCATTCCCCGCTACGAGTGGGACGCCTCGGTTCCGTACGTGCGCAAGTGCAACCTCTGCTATCCGCGGCTGCAGGAGGGCAAGCAGCCGGCGTGCGTCGAAGCATGCCCGCACGAGGCGCTGCTGTTCGGCTCCCGCGACGATCTCCTGGCGGAGGCCCATCGGCGCATCCGGGCGGACAAGGAGCGCTACGTGCCGCACGTCTATGGCGAAAAGGAGGTCGGCGGCACCTCGGTGCTCTACCTCGCCGGTATCTCGCTGGGGTTCCTGGGTTGGAGCGGGCACCTCGGCCAGCAGCCGCTGCCACCTCTCTCGTGGGCGTCCCTCAAGAAGGTGCCCCCCGTCATCCTGGGCATGGGCACGCTCATGGGCGGCATCCACTGGGTGATCCGGAGGCGCATGCAGCTCGCGGCGCGGGCGGCGGAAGAAGTGGAGCAGGGAGGAGGCGATCATGAGTGACCGGCTCACCAACCTGAAGACCGTCCTCTGGACCCTGGTGGGGATCCTGGGGGCCGTCACCGTGGTCCGCTTCACCCGCGGTCTCGGGGCGGTAACGAACCTCTCCGACGCGGCGCCCTGGGGCCTCTGGATCGGCTTCGACGTGATGTCCGGCGTCGCCCTGGCGGCCGGCGGCTTCGTCCTGGCCGCCACCGTGTACATCTTCGGCCTGGAGCGATACCGGCCCTTCGTGCGTCCAGCCATCCTCACGGCGTGGCTGGGCTACGCCGCGGTGGCCGTCGGGCTCCTGTACGACCTGGGCCTTCCGTGGCGCATCTGGCACCCCCTCGTGCACTGGCAGCACCACTCCGTGCTCTTCGAGGTGGCGGCGTGCGTCATGCTCTACCTCACCGTGCTGACGCTGGAGTTCGCGCCGGCGGTTCTGGAGCACCCGCTCTTCTCCGCCCGGCCGTTCCGTGCCGCGCTGCGCATCCTGAAGAAGGTGACGATCCCCTTGGTCATCACCGGGATCGTCCTGTCCACGCTGCACCAGTCGTCGCTGGGCTCGCTGTTCCTCATCACCCCGTACCGGCTCCACCCGCTCTGGTACTCCCACATCATCTACGTGCTCTTCTTCGTCTCCGCCGTGGGGCTGGGGCTCATGATGGTGGTCCTCGAGTCGCTGTTCGCGGCGTATTTTCTGGACCATGAGGTGCACACGCGGGAGCTGGCGGGGCTGGGGAAGGCGGCTGCGGTGGTCCTCTGGATCTACGTGGCGCTGCGCGTGGGTGATCTGGCGCTGCGCGGGGTGCTCGGGAGCGCGGTGGACGGCTCCTGGCACGGTGCTCTCTTCGTAGGCGAGCTGGGGCTGAGCGCCGTCATCCCGGCGACGCTCCTGCTTTCCCGACGCGTGCGGGAGAGCCGTGTCGGCATGGGCGTGGCCGCCGCCTTCACCGTGACGGGCATGGTGTTCTACAGGTTGGACGTCTCCATCCTGTCCTTCGCGCGCCCGCAGGGTTTCGGGTATCACCCCAGTTGGGAGGAATTCGCGGTGAGCGCCGGGATCGTGGCGGCGTTCATGCTGATCTTCATTTTCTTCGTCGAGCGTTTCAGGGTCTACGACGACGTGGCGGCGCGGCCCCGCGCCGAGGCGCGGCCGAGCTACGACCCGTCCACCACCCATCGCCTGCAGCCGAGTGTCCTGGCGACTCCCGGGCGCTTCACGGCGGCCGCCCTGGCCGCCGGTATGGTGGCGTTCCTCTTCCTGCCGGTACGAGGGACGGAGGACGTACCGACACCGGCGCATCCCGCCCGCAGCGTGGAGGGGATCCGCGTCGACAGGGGCGCCGGGCGGGTCCACGCGCTCACGTTCGCAGCGGCCGGAGCTGAGAAGGTTCTCCGCAGCGGGGACGTGCGGGTGACGGTAGGGGACGGCCGCATGTGGCCTCCGGGAGATACCACCATATCCAGGCTGCTTCTCATGATCGACGGAAACCGGAACGGCAATCTGGTTCTCTTCGACCACGAGGCCCACCAGGAGCGTCTGGGAGGCGACAGCTCCTGCGTCACGTGCCACCACCTCAGCATGCCCCTGGACCGCAATAGCTCGTGCGCCGCGTGCCACAGGGACATGTACGACAGCACCCAGGTTTTCGATCACGACGTCCACGTGGCCGCGCTGGACGGGGACGACCCGAACAGCGGGTGCGCCGAATGCCACCGGGACGGTGCGGCGGTGAAGAGCCTCGAGACCGCCACGGCGTGCACGTCGTGCCACCGCGACCCGGTGGCGAGCGACCCGGTGATCTCCGCCCCGCAGGATCGTTGGCGCCCGGCGGAGGGATACACCGAGGCCATGCACGGCCTGTGCGTGGAGTGCCACAAGCGGGAGGTGCAGCGTCATCCCGACGAGGTCCCCTCCACCCTAGCCGAGTGCCGGACCTGTCACGACCCCGACCGCCGCAGCCAGCTACGGCTCCTGGAGCCCTCGCGAACCGATCCTCTTCCCAAGCGCGTGGCGGCGGGCGCGGCCTCGGGCGGGGAGGAGGGCCCATGAACGCCCTCGGCACCCGCCCCGGCGAGATCGACAGCTGGATCCGGTCGAACCTCTTCGACCAGGTACCCGTCGCGCTGAGCGTCATCAGCCGCGACTACCGCGTCGTGCAGGCGAACCAACAGTTCGAGGATGCCTACGGCCCCTGGAGGGACCGCCCCTGCTACGAGGTGTGCAAGGACAGAACGGAACCGTGTCTGCGCTGTGCCGCCCTGGAGACCTTCGTGGACGGCAGGACGCGGAGCCGCGAGGAAGAGGGGATGATGAGGAACGGGAAGCAGATCGACTACCTGGTCCACATGGTTCCCATGACCCGACCGAACGGAGACATTCCGTTCATCCTCGAGATGTTCACGGACATCACCACGGTGAAGCGGTTGGAGCGTGAGAAGCGCGAAGCCGAGCGCATGGCGGCGGTGGGGGAGACCGTCGCCGGGGTGGCCCACGGGGTGAAGAACATCCTGATGGGCCTGGAGGGCGGCATGTACGCGGTGAACACCGGCATCCAGACCGGCGACGACGAGCGCATCGCCCGCGGGTGGACGGTGCTGGAGGACAACGTCAACCGCATCTCCGCCTTCGTGAAGGAGTTCCTGGACTTCGCCAAGGGACGCACGACGGCCACGGCCCCGGCAGACCCCAACGAACCGGCGCGGCAGGTGGTGGAACTGTTCCGGGAACGGGCCGCGCAGGCCGGAATCCAGCTTCGCTCGGAGCTTCAGGCGGGTCTGCGTCTGGCCTCCCTCGACGAGGATGGCATCCACACGTGCCTGGCCAACCTCGTGTCCAACGCCATCGACGCGTGCACGCTGGCGGAGGAGCGTCGCGACTTCGTGGTGACGCTCTCCTCGCGGGAGGAGGACGGCGTCCTGATCTACGAGGTGGCGGACAACGGAAGGGGCATGGACTACGACATCTCCCGGAAGGTCTTCTCGAAGTTCTTCACGACGAAAGGCTCGGACCGCGGGACGGGGCTGGGCTTGCTCACCACCAAGCGGATCGTGCACCAGCACGGGGGGCGGATCTCCTTCGAATCGAAGGAGGGGGAGGGGTCGGTGTTCCGGATCGAGCTGCCGCGCTCGGGTCTGCCGAGCCCGGGGCCGAGTCCTACCGAGGGCAAAGCGCTTGCGTCCGCGGACGCGACCAAGCAGACGAGGGAGGTGACCCATGGCTAGAGCCCAGGACAAGACCGTGCTCGTCGTGGACGACGAGCCCGACGTCAGGGACTATCTGTCACAGATCCTTCGGGATGCCGGTTTCCGGGTGCGCACGGCCGCCGATGGGATCGAGGCCCTAGAGTCCATCCGTGTCGAGCCCCCGGACTTCATCTCCCTCGACCTGGTGATGCCCCGGAAGAGCGGACAGAAGTTGCTCTACGAGCTGAGGAAGGACCGGGCCCTGTCACGCATACCCGTCCTCATCGTCACCGCCCACGCCCAGGATGAGCTGGGGGAGGGAGACCTGAAGGACATCGTCGAGAACCGGGTGATCTCCGGACCCGGCGTATTCCTGGAGAAACCGGTCAAGCCTTTGGACTATGTCCGCTGCGTACAGCGGGCGTTGGGCATCGAGGAGACCACTGAGGACGACGACCGCGTGAGCCTGCAGGAAGAGCTTCGACGCCAACTCCCCGCCGCGGAGCCCCACGCCCTGCGGCGGGCGCTGGAAGCTTTGAGGAAGACCCGTGTCGACGGATGAGAGCGCCCGGCCCGGGAGACGGTGAACTGCCAGAGACCAGGACACATCCTGGAAGGAAATAGCATGTCCGCTTCGAACAAGGCCCCCTCGACAACGGCCAAGCGGGTGCTCGTCGTGGATGACGAGCCCGACGTCCTCAGCTACCTGGAGATGCTGCTCCGCGACAGTGGATACCAGACGCTCACGGCGAGTGACGGAGCTGCGGCGCTGGAGCTTGCGCGCAAGGAGAAGCCGGACCTCGTCACCCTGGACATCTCCATGCCCAAGGCGTCGGGGACGCGCTTCTACAAGGAAGTGAAGACCGACCCCGAGCTCGCCGGTACCCCAGTGGTCATCGTGACGGCGGTGACGGGGTACGGAGGAGATCCCTACGGGTACGAGAAGTTCCTGAACCGCCGGAGCCTGGTGCCGCCTCCCGAGGGCTTCTTCCCGAAGCCCATCGACCGGGAGGCCTTCCTCGCGGCGGTCAAGAAGCTTCTGGCCTCGTAGCCGTCGTAGCGCCACCCCGCCCCCGGCGCGGAAGCCGGGAAGCCGGTGCCGGGATTGACGCGGCACGAGTGTTGCTCTTCTCTTGGTGATTAGCACCCGTGCGGAGGGGACTTCATACCCCATTCGGAAGTGGTCGCGCCCCGAGCCAGGTAAACATCGAGGCCGCTTTTTGGTATATCAATGCAGGGGGCGGTGGTCACCGCGCGCGAGCGGTTCGCGCCCACCGCCATTACGGATCAGGACCGGGGAAAGCCCCAGGGAGATGGCATCATGATCCGCAGGTCGAAGATCTCCGCGGCTGTCGCTGCCGCGATCCTCTCTCTAGCACTTCCGAGCGGCGTGAACGCCCAGCAGCCCCAAGGCCGTTTTCGCGTGGTGATTCCGAACCTCCAGCCCACCAACGGCGCGGACAAGAAGTTCGGTGAGAAGACCGCGGAAGACCTGCGGGGCTTGATGAACGAGCTGCTCACGCACCAGCCCGTGGCCAAGAAGGAGCTGGACAAGGCTCTCAAGCAGTTCAAGCTGAAGATGGACGACCTGGACTGCCCGAAGACGCGGCAGCTCGCCGCCCAGATCAACGCCGAGGTCGCGCTTTGCGCCACCTACGCGCCCGAGGGCAGCGACTACGTCGTGAACGCCCAGTTCTGGGACACGCGCTCCAACGAGTCCTTCGAGATCAAGCCGGTTACCGTTCCCGAGAAGGACTACCAGGCGGCGGCGAAGGGCATCTTCGACCAATTCGACCGGTACACGACGCAGCTCCGGGCGGCGGCGAACTGCCAGTCGTACGCCACCAGCCGTCAGTGGGATACTGCGTTGGAGCAGTGCAACAAAGCGTTGGAGCTCAACCCCAACGCCCAGAGCACGCGGTACCTGAAGGCGCACATCTATTACGACATGAAGCGCTATCCGGAGTCCCTGGCGGAGCTCGACACTCTGCTCAAGGAGAACCCCATCCACGAGGAAGGCCTCAACCTCGCGGGGTACGTAGCCGGGACGATGGGTGAGGAACAGAAGGCAGTAGACTACTACACCCGCTACCTGGAGCTGCAGCCGGGCAACGCCCAGGTGCGCATGAAGATCGCGTACGACCTGGCCCAGGCCGGTGACCCGGGCGGCGCCATGCAGCTCATCCAGGCGGGTCTCGACGTGGATCCGGACAACGTCGACCTCCTGGAGCAGTACGGTGGATTTGCCTTCGCGGCGGGCAAGAAGATCGCCGACAAGGCGAGGGCCGACTCCGCGGATGCGGGCGGACTGCCGCCGGAGGCCGCGGAGGACTATCACCAGGCCATCGACGCCTACCTGAAGGTCTACAAGGCCAAGGGCGCCGACACGAATCCCAGCCAGCTCCGCACGCTCATCGCGGCCTACATCGAGTTGGACGAGGTCGACCAGGCCATCAGCACGGCGGAGGAGGCGCTGAAGACCCACCCGGACGACGACGGCATCTGGTCGTACTACGCCGACGCGCTTCAGCGGTCGGGCAAGCTCGACGAGGCCCTGGCGGCGCTGGACCGGGTGAAGGAGATCAACCCCGACTACCCGAACGTCGCTTTCCGGCAAGGCAAGTGGCTCATCCAGGCCGGACGGTTGAACGACGCCGTGAACGCGCTCAAGTCCGCGGCGGCCGATCCCAAGCAGGCGGAGACCGCTGCGCGCCTGATCTTCAACGACGCCTACGCGAACGGCGTCCAGAAGAAGAACTACACGTACGCAGCGGATGGGCTGGGGGCGGCGCTCACCCTGCCGAACCTGACGCCGCGCATGATCGCCCAGCTGACGTTCTGGCAGGGATACAGCATCTACCAGAGCGCCTACGTGGACCAGGCGCCGAACACGGTGGCGACGGCGAAGTCCACGCTGCCGCGCTTCCAGAAAGCCCTCGGGCTCCTGCAGAAGCCGGGCGTCGGCGACTACGCGAAATCGGTGAACGTCAACATCACCGAGATGATCGACAACGTGAAGACGTTCATCGACATCCAGGAGAAGATCATCAAGCGCGGGGACTGATCCTCCGCCGCTCGACCCATCCTGCGAGGGGGCCGGCGCCTGCGCCGGCCCCCTCGGCGTTTTCCGAAGCCCCCGTCAGGAGCCCGCCCGCCGCACCACCGGAATGGTGACGAAGGAAGCATGCTCCGGCGTCCGATAGATGCGGATCCGCGCGGGACGGAAGTCGGAGTCCTTTGCCTCGAAGATGTTGGGCACGAAGGTCTGCGGGTTCCGATCGATGATGGGGAACCAGGTGCTCTGGACCTGGATCATGATCCGGTGTCCCTTCCGGAACGTGTAGTCCTGCGTGTGCAGCGACCACGAGTAGTCCAGCACCGAGTCCGCGGCGATGGGCTTCGGGGTCTCGAAGCCGTCGCGGTAGCGGCCCCGGAACACCTCGTTGGACACCATGAGCTCGTAGCCGGCGAGCCCCCAGTCCTGCGGATAGCGCTCGGGGTACTCGTCGATGAGCTTCACGACCCAGTCGCCGTCCGTGCCGGTGGTGGCAGCCGCCAGGTGGGCTACTATCTCCCCGGCGATGGTGACGTCCGAGTCAAGCACATCGCTCTTCCACGACAGGACGTCGGGTCGGTCCTCGTCCACGAAACGCTGGTCTTCCACGAGCCAGGTCCGCCAGGTGGATCCCGGACCGTAGGTCTCCTGAATGGGGCGGTGCCGGTAGGGAACCGGGTGGGCCGGGTCGGAGACGTAACTGTCGAAGCCCCCTTCAGCGCTCGATGAGGGCGCATCGAAGGAGAGACGCCCGTCCGCGTGGAAGTAGAGGTTCCGGTCTTCCGTCTGCTCCTTCGGGGGCCAGGCATCCCACCGCTGCCACGTGTCGGTGCCCGACTCGAAGGTGAGCGCCTCGGGCAGGTCGAGGGTGCCCTGGTCCTTGAGCCAGTAAGCGAACCACGGGGCCTGGACGTTCTTCCGGTAGTATTCGGAGGTCGCGCTGCCGAAGTCGATGGGCCCTAGGCTCTCGCCGGTGCCGCGACTCCATCCCCCGTGGTTCCAGGGGCCCACGACCAGATAGTTGATCCCCCTGGTGTCGTGCGCCTCCAGGGACTCGTAAATGCGCAGCGGGCCGTAGAAGTCCTCCTGGTCCCACCAGCCCCCGACGTTGAGGGTCGGCACCTTCACGCTGGTGAGATAGGGGATCATGGTCTGCCGCTTCCAGAACTCGTCGTAGTCCGGGTGCGCGACGTAGTCGTTCCACGTGGGGATCTTCCCATTCAATACATGCTCGTTCACGTGGGCCAGGGAGCCGAGCTCCAGATACCAGGGGTAGGTGTCGTAGCTGTCGAACTGGAACTGCTCCGTGACCTTGGACGTCTCCATCATGGCCGCGTACTCGAACCCGTAGCTCAGGCGGAAGGCGCCGTTGTGGTGGAAGTCGTCTCCCAGCCACATGTCCGCCGGGGACGCCTGCGGCGAGATGGCCTTCAACGCGGGATGGGGCTCGATGGCGCCCATGATGGTGGTCCAGCCGTCGTACGACACACCCAGCATGCCCACGCGCCCGTTGTTGCCGGGGACGTTCTTCAACAGCCAGTCGATGGTGTCCCAGGTGTCCGTGCCCTCATCGATGGAAGTCGTGTCACCGGGAGCCCGGGCGGGACGCTGCATGACGAACTGCCCCTCCGACTTGAAGCGACCCCGGATGTCCTCGAAGACGAAGATGTAGCCGTCGTCGGCCAGGTCCTTCATGTAGACCTGCAGGTTTCCGGCGGACCCATCCACGCCGTAGGGCGTGCGCTTCATGATGAACGGCAGCGCGCCGGCGTGCTCCTTGGGCACGAAGATCTTCGCGTGCAGGCGCACGCCGTCCCGCATGGGGATCATGACGTCGGAGACGTCGAAGCGGTCGGCGACGTTCTGCTGGGCGAAGGCGGTGACGGGGGCCAGCAGGAGGAGAGCAACGGTGAGGCGGGAGATCCGTGCGCGTGGCATGACGTGGCTCCTGGCGTCGGAGTGGACGGCAGGACGCCAATGTAGCCGGGGGGCGCCCCTCGGACAGGGGCACCCCCCGCACGCCGTGTCGTGGCGATCGAGCGTGCCGCGACGCGCTACGACGCCGGCCGCTTCACCACGGTGATCTTCACCTGCGACGGATATTGCCTGGAGTGGTGCACCTGGCTGTGCGCCACCGGCCCCGTCGTCTCGTCGTAGTTGTTCCCGCCGGTGTTCATGTTGCGGTCGAAGCGCGGGAAGTTGCTGCTCGTCACCTCGATGCGGATGCGGTGCCCCTTCTCGAAGTAGTTGCTCGTGGTCAGGGGGCTCATGGCGACTTTGTAGACCTTGCCCGGCTCCATGAACACCTGCTTGTCATAGCCTTCGCGGTAGCGGACGCGCTGGATGGTCTCGTCGAGGTTGTATGCCGTGCCGTCCGGGTACACGTCGATGAGCTTCGCCGTGAAGTCGGTGTCCTTCACGTCCGACGACACGTACAGCGTGACCTCCACGGGCCCCGATACCTCCACGCCTTCCGCCAACGGCTCGGTGCTGTACACGAGGATGTCCGGACGCTTCTCCATCTCCTGCTGGTCCAGGGCGCCCCCCCGCACGGCGTTGCCGGTGCAGCACACGTTGCCGCCGTAGGACGGGACGGGGTTCATGGGGTCGTACGAGAAGGCATCGGCCGCGTCCCGTCGGGGGGCTCTGGGTGACAGCACGCCGTCCCCGCTCGCCGAGTTGGCGTGGCCTCCGCTGTCCAGGTAGTAGACCTGGCCCTGGGCGCCCTTGGGGGGCCAGGTGTCGGAGGTCTGCCATTGGTTCAGGCCCATGGTGTAGTAGCGCACCTTCGGCAGGGTATCCAGAAGCCCGTTGTCCTTGCCCTGGAGGAAGTGATCGAACCAGCCGTAGGTGAGATCCGAGTAGTCCCAGCGCGCGTCACCCACGCTGCGCTCGCCCACTACGGTGTTCTCGGTGGCCCGGGTGTACGAGCAGTGCAGCGTAGGGGCAATGATGGCGTACTGCTCGTCGGCCACCTCGGGGCTGGCCACCTTCCGGGCGTGGTTGAACATGGCCAGGTTCGGCCCGATGGAGACGTCGTACCACGACATGAACCAGAGGGAGGGCACGTTGAAGGGCATGTCGTCGTGGTAGAGGCCGCCTCGGTACCAGGCCGGGTCATCGGGGGTGCGCTTGATCATGGCGCCGCCGGTGGCCACGGGCATGGAGTCGGCGAAGATCCCGTGGGGGCCGTCCACGGCCTTGATGATGTCCATCTCAGGGAGGTGGCGTAGCGCCTGGGACCAATCAACCGGGGGCAGCTGCTGCGCAAGGTCGAAGGACTTGGATTCCCGGATCAGGTCCTCCTGGGAGGTGTTGGCGGGGAACATGGGCCGCACCTGGTTCTGCTCGCCGTAGATCCACGCGATGAAGAGCATCTGCACCGCGCCGCCCCGGTACCAGTTCCCCTGCTCGTACCATCCGTCGACGCGCCCCACGCCCGCGCCGAACCCCTGGGGATTCATCGCGGCCAGGTGCGGGTTGCCCTGGGCGGCGACGCCCATCTGCCACTCGGCGGTGGAGGAGCACCCCAGGAGCCCCACCTTGCCGTTGGACCACGGCTGCTCCCCGATCCACGAGAGCATGTCGTCGCCGTCGGTGAGCGGCGGCCCGAGGATGTCGTAGTTCCCCTCGCTGAAGAAGTGGCCGCGCTCGTTCTGAACCACGTAGGCGTAGCCACGCTTCACCGCGGCGAGGATCGTGCTCATGTCGCGGGGAGCGCCGTTGCGCACGTCCCACCAGTTGAAGTTGTAGGGCGTACGGGAGAAGATCGTCCCGTACTTCGCGCCGCCCTTGGGATAGTAGACGTCGGTAGCGAGGCGCACGCCGTCGCGCATGGGGACCATGACCTTGCGGTCGATGACGGCGGCGGCCTCGAGCTCCTTCTCGATCTGGTTCCTGCGGGCGCGGAGCTCGGTGAGGTCGACTTGGCCTCCCCGCTGTGCCGCCGCGGGTGAGGCCAGGAGGAACGGGCCGGCGATCATTGCCGCAACGATGGCTGGGAGGAGGAGACGAGTCCGCATGGGTGGACCTCCCTTCGGCGCACGAGAGGGATTGGGGAGCCGCCGTCGTGCGGACCCCGGGGCAGGAGCCGTGCGCGTGCAGACGCGAGTCTAGGGTGAGACTCGGGAGGATGGCAAGCCGATGGGGCGGACACGGGCCGTCGGTCTCCACGCTGCTCGGGCGCGGCGACCGCCTGGGCCCGCGGTGCAGCCGCGCCTAGCGCTGGATCACGAGCAGCGTGAAGGTACCGGGGAGCACCGGAGGCCGCCGACGACCCTGCCCCTCGGGCACCGGGCCGAACTTGGCGCTGGCCGTGTAAATGGTGTGGGTGGCGTAGTCGAGCGTCATCGTCCGGGCGCCGGGCATCGTCTCCAGCGTCTGGACGACGCTGTACGTGTCCGGCGTATCCTCGTGGATGACGGTCAACGTACCGTCGCCGTTGGGCGCGAAGGCGAGCTGTGTGGCCGGATCGAAGGCCGCGCCGTCCACGGCGCCGCCGATGGGAACCGTGGTCACGAGCTTTCCGGCAACGGGATCCGAGACGGCCATCACGTTGCTGCGGCACGCGCTGAACAGGCGATGGTGGTCGGGATCGAGGGCCATCCCGGTGGGGGACTCGCACGGTGCCAGGGACCAGGTCCGCGTCACCTTCATGGCTCGCGCGTCCACCTCGGCGACCTTGCCCTCCTCCTCGAGGTTCACGTAGAGCTTGCCGTCTCCCGTGGTCACCCCCGATTCGGGCTTGGCCCCCAGATCGATGGTGCCGACGTTCTGCCCCGTCACGGGATCGATGACGGAGGCGGAGTGGGCGTCACCGTTGAACGTGTAGATCCGTTGTGTCGCGGGATCGTAGACGAGCGCGTCGTCGTCCACCGCCGCGATCGTGGTGCCGAGCACCTTCAGCGTCTTCAGGTCGAACATCGTCACGGTGCTGTCGGCGCCGGAGGTGGCAAAGCCGTGGCCGGCATCGTAGGCGAAGGCGACTCCGTGGGCCCGGCTCATCCCCGGGATCTCCGCGAGCAGCTCCCCGGTAGCCGGATCGACGACCATGAAGCGGTTCTCCCGGCCGATGAACAGGTGGTGGTTCACCGTGTCGAGGGCGAGGTAATCCCAACTGCCGTCCCCTCCCAGGGTGTAGCTTTTCACGACGTGATACGGAGCGACCTGGTAGGCCACCGCGCCGAGCAGGAAAGCCATGCCGACCGCGGCGAGGAGACGAGTGACGCGTCTGTGCGGGGAGGTCATCGCATGCCACCTGATGCGGGTCGAAGGATGACGGAGCCAGCCTGACAATCGTACGTCGGGAACCTGTCGCGGCGATGACAGGACGCTCGGGTGATCGCGACGATGGCGGGCACGCCCCGGGGCCGGGGACCCCCCACAAGCGGGCCGGGAGCACGGCCCGGGGAGACACGCCGCGAGACCGGCGGAGATTGCGCCGGCCGAGCCTCGAAGGGAGATTCGGAGACACCAAACGTCGAATCCGACTCCATTCGCATTGATCCTCCCAGGCCGCACAATGGCAGCCTTCTTCCGTTGGTTTCGGTCCAAGCCAGACGACGCCGGTCCGAAGGCTCGGGGCAAATGGGAACAGGAAGTCCTCGAGCTCGAGGCCGAGGCCGAGCGGGCGCCCAGGGCCTTCCGAGCGACGCCGCTCAATCGAGCGGGCGATCTCTGTCTGCGGGCCGGCGACCGTGAACGGGCGCTCTCGTACTACGGTCGGGCCATCGACGTCCTCCTGGAAGACGGCCAGCGTGAAGCCGCCCGGGGCGTCGCGAACAAGATCATCCGGGTTCACCCGGAAGCCGTACGCACGCTGTGCACGCTCACGTGGCTCGACCTCGCTGCGCAGCACATGGCCACCGCGCTCCTGCACCTCCATGATTACGTAGCCGCGGTGAAGGGCTCGAAGAACGAGCGGCTGGCGGGGAATCAGATTCTGGAGATGGCTCGATCGGTGACCCACGGAGAGTTCCTGGAGGCTGCCGCCGACGCCATGGATCAGCTGGGCTTCACGGGCGAGGCCGGGTTGATCCGGGAATGGAGCGCGTCCGGCGGGTCGCCAGATGCCCGGGCCAACCCCGGAGCCATGACCGAGCGCTGCCTGCACCACGCCGTAGGCATCAGCGCGGACCGGGGGAACAGGGACACCTGGGCCTGAAGTCGACCGGTCCTACATCCCCATCCGGATGCGCAGAGAAATGTCCCGCCCGGGATTCAGGGCGAAGGCCTTGTACCGGCTGAGGAAGTCCTTGTAGGACGTGTTCATCAGGTTCGCGACGCGGACGTCCACGCCCATATCGCGACCGCGCAACTCTCCTCGAACGCCCGCGCCCACGTCCACAAGGGTGTAGGCGTCCACCGCCAGGTCATAGGGGTTGAGCCGCGTGGGCGCGGCCACGTGCTCCACTTCGGCCGAGAGGTAGGCCTGATCGGCGCCGGAAGGCCACGGTCCGTGGATCTCCGCCTGGAAGTCGTAACGTGCCGGCGGCATGAGGGGGAGCGGCTCGTCCAGCAGCTCATTGGTGCCCCGCACGTAGTCGCCCCGCGCCGTCAGCGACAGGAAGCGCGTGGGCTCCACCTGCAGCGAGGCCTCTCCTCCCACGAGCCCGGCGTCCGCCTGCTCGTAGTCGAACACCTGATAGCCGTCGATGACGTCGTTCGTGGGCTGGATGAACAGGAAGCCCTTGAAGTCGTTGCGATACGCCGCGAGCTGCGCGTGAACCTGCGGGCGGTCCCAGCGAATCCCTCCGTCGAGGTTGAGGGACGTCTCCTTGTCGAGGTCGGAGCGACCGATCTCGTAGCGGGCTTCGCCCAGGCGGGGCCCGGAGGCGAACAGCTCGAAGAGCGTGGGCGCACGCCAGGCGGTGCCGACGTTGCCCGACACCGTGAAGCCCCCGCCGAGTCGGACGGCGGCGCCGACGCTCCATGTCTGGGCTTGCCAGGTTCGATCACCCGACTCGTGGGCGTTCACGTGCTTGACGTCGGTGCGGACGCCGCCCAGGAGCGTGAGGGGACCCTGGTCGAGCTTCTCCATCAGGAAGATGCCGCCCGACGAGAGGCTGGCGTCGGGAATCAACGGCACGAGCCCCGTGCTGGTGCTGCCCTGGACCTCGCCGGACACACCGACGGTGCCCGACACGTTCGATGCCAGCGAATAGTGGAGCAGGGCCTCACCCACGCCGGTGTCGAGGGCCAGGTTGAAGACTTCCGACTCGGTCTTGATGCCCAGGGCCAGCGAGTCCGGATTGTCCTCCATCTCGATCATGTGATGACGCTGGAGCTGCACCCGAGTCTCCAGGCGCCTGGTGCCCATGGGGAAGTTGCCCAGGAGCTGAACCCGGTCGTCTCCCAGCTTCCGTTCCGGGCCCCCCTCCTCTTCGGCCCCCCGGTCGCCGCCGGCGGGTGCGTCCTCCTCCAGGAGCTTGAACTCACCCCCGTTGTGGACGTAACGCATGGTGAAGCTGCCCCACTCGCCGCGGCGGACCAGCGCGCCCTCCGCGTTGAAGGACAGGAACCCCGTGTTCTCCAGCTCCCCCACCGGCGTGTGCAGGGCCTCGGCCAGGCGGCCGGCCGCGGTCACACGCCCACCCCACTGCCCCGAGGCGCCCTCACCCCGGACGATGAGATCGCCTTCCCGGTTGTTCGACGCTCCGTCCAGCTCGACCTCCCCCGTGTAGAACGGCGCGCCACCGGCGGCATCGGGGATGGGCCGGGGGATGACGTTCACCACGCCTCCCACCGCGTCGGAGCCATAGAGCACGCTTGCCGGGCCGCGGATCACCTCGACGCGGTCCGCCATGGCGGCGTCCACCGACGGGCCGTCCTCGTCGCTCCACGAGTAGTCCGAGAGACGGAGTCCCTGGGACATCACCAGAATCCGGGAGCCACGGAGTCCCCGGATCACGGGCTTGCCGATCTCCCTGCCGGTGCTGAGGACCCGGACGCCCGGCAGCTGCGCCAGCGTACGCGCCAGCGACACGCTCTGCTCGCGGTCCAGCTGGGGGCGGTCCAGCGCCGACGCCGGCAGCGGTGAGTTGGCGGGGGACATCGCGCCCCGGGTCACCGTGACGGTGATGGGGTCGATGGGGATCGGGCTTTCCCGGAGGGACAGCGTGACGGCGCCGGACGTCGGCACCTCGACACGGACCATCCTGGACTCGTAGCCCTGCCTCTGGACCTCGAGGGTGTAGCGGCCGTCGCGCATCTCGGGGATGCGGAATCGACCCTGGGCGTCGGTGACGACGGCACGGTCGAGCTCGGAGACCAGGACGCGGGCGCCCTCGAGGGGTGCTCCTGCGGTGTCCGTCACCGTGCCGGACAGGACGCCCTGTCTCGGGTGGTCGGGAGATGTCGCCGCCCGCAGGGCGGTGGGTGCCAGGACGGTCGACGCGCAGAGCGCCGCCAGGAAGGCGGCCGGGATGGTCCGGCGGGCGCGCGCGGTCCTGGCGCGCCGGGCAGTGCGTGGTGTCATGACTCGGTCTGTCTGGTTTCCGGGAGCGGGATGCCAGGTCGGGATCGTACGATGAAAGGACACGCGAAGAGGCACAATTGTGGAGGAGGGGTCGTGTTCACGGATGAACCGGCCGCCGCGCCGCGACGTCCGACATCACGGGACATCTCGAGCCAATTCCGGGAACGCGAGCGGGCGGGGCCGAAGCCCCGCCCGCTGTCACTCGGGCAGTCGCGAAGTGCGCTCAATGCGACGCGTCGCTCACGGCCTTCTTCTCGGTGCTCGGCGCGAGGTGCGTGTCGAGCCAGGCCGTCCACCGCGCCCACAGGTCCAGGAGCGTGTCCTTCGCGGCGGGGCCGTGGTCCTCGAACGGGTACAGGTACATCGCCGCGTCCTTGCCCAGCCCGTTCAGGGCGTGGAACATCCGCGGCGTGTTGATGGGGTCGGTCCCCACGTTCTGGTCGTGGAGGCCGTGGTACATGAGGAGCGCTCCGGTCATCTCGTTGGCGAAGAAGAAGGGCGACATCGAGATGTACACGTCCCTCGCTTCCCAGAGGTTGCGGCGCTCGCTCTGGAAGTTCAGCGGCGTCAAGGTGCGGTTGTAGTTTCCGTCACCGGCGATTCCGGCCTTGAAGAACGGCGTATGCACCAGGGCGTTGGCCGTGGAGAACGCTCCGTAGGAGTGCCCGCCGATGGCCAACCGCTGCCGGTCGATGATCCCGCGCCGGTCCAGCTCGTCGATCACCGTGGACAGGTTGTTGCGCAGGTCGTACTCGTAGTTGTCGTTCATCTCGCCGGCCTTGCCGACGATGGGTGCGTCGGGCTCGACCACCGCGTAGCCCAGTCGGGCCAGGAACTGTATCGAGCGGAAGCTGTAGTCCGTGAACGCGTTCTTGTTGTACGTCCGTCCGCCCTCGTCGTACCTGGCCTGGCTCTCGTACTCCCGCGGGTAGAACCAGAACATCGCGGGCAGACGACCGCCGGTGTATCCGGGCGGCAGCGTCACGTTCACCAGGAAACGGAAGCCGTCGGGCCGCTCCACGACGAAGCGCTCCTTCTTGGCCGCGGTGAGGTCCGGCGAATAGTCCTTGTTGTGCGTCAGCTGCGTGTCCGTCCCGCCGGCGTGCAGGTAGTCCTGCGTGACGTCGGTCGACGATTCCCGCGCCACCACGAACGTCCCTGCGTCCACGTCCAGGATTGCGGCGATGCGCTCCCACTGTCCGTTGTTGGAGCTCTCGTAGACGCGCTGCTTCTGGCCTCCGTCGATGGCCACCTCGTCCAGGAAGCTCTTCGGGGAGCTCGTGAGGGGGTCCTTGTCGTACTGCGTGCCATAGTAGAAGACGTGCTGGCCGTCGGCGGAGAGCTGGACGGTCCCACCACCGCCGCCGCCCCGGCCGAAGCCGCCGAAGCCGCCCCGGCCCCCTCTGGGCACCGCGCCCCCGGTCATGACCAGGGAGCCGGGGTTGGCGTAGAAGTCGCTGGAGGAATAGCGGACCAGCGTGTGGCGCGTCTTGGCGTCGCTCAGGCGCACCGCGTACTCATGGACGTTGGTCCCCTGACGCTCGTTGATGAAGAGCGTCTGGTAGTCCGGCGACCAGTTGTGCGAGCTCATCCTGGTGTTGCTCTCGTAGACGGTCTTCAAGCTGGCGCTGTCGAAGGGCGGCAGCCATTGCATGACCCGGTCCATTCTGCGTGCCCGGCCACCCTCCTGCCCCTGGCCTCCGCCCGGTCCCATGCCGCCTCGACCGCCCGCCGCGGGAGCCGCGGCGCTGTCCCCTTCCGGGGCGGGCTCCTGCTCCAGGAACGTCAGCCCCTGGTTGTCCAGGCGCCACGACACCTGCCGATGCCGCTCGTTGTTGCGTCCGCCACCGGCACCCGGAGCGGCCACGTTGTCGCCCTGGAGTCCCGTGTTCATCGGGCTCTCCTCCAGGACCGTGAGCATCTTGCCCGTGCGGTCCCAGATCTCCTCGGTCCTCGCGAAGTTGCTCACCGGCACCATGTAGCTGAACGGCTTGTCCAGCTTGGTGACGCGCGCGTACTCCCCGTCCGGCGAGAAGTCGAAGCCCCAGATCATCGTGGGGGCACCCAGCTTCTCGACCCTGCGGTTGGCCACGTCGATGAGGGCCAGCTGACCGGTGGCGTCCCACTCGAGCAGCGCCTTGTCGTGGGGCGTGGCCATCAGGCTCCGATAGTTGCGCAGGCTGTTGTCACCCTTCTGCGTCCGCTCCACCTCGGGACCCGTCGGCAGGGCCGGCGTGGCGGGCATCGGCGGCCGACCGTCGGGGACCAGCACGGTGGCGATCTTCTTGCCTCCCGCCGTCCACTCGAAGTTCGTCACCAGCGTGGCCAGCACCGGGGTGCGGGTGATCTGGCGCGACCGGCCGTTCGTGGGGTCCGCGACCCAGATGTTGGTGGCGTCCGGCGTGTGCACGAAGAACGCGATCTGCGATCCGTCGGGTGACCACGTGGCGTTGGAGACCCGGGCGCCCGAAGGCACGCGCACCGAGACCTTCGAGCCGTCGGTGGCCGAGATCACCTCGACGCCGATGTTGCTGCGGATGGTCAGGTTCCGGTCGCGGTTCGCGCGGAAATCGATGAACTCGCCGCCCAGGTCGTGGAAGGGCTTGGAGAACCGGTCCATGGTGACGGGGCCGTCGCCGACCTCGTTGAGGAACCACTTCCGGTTGGGGCTCA
>JAJDNI010000139.1 GCA_022340755.1 Gemmatimonadota bacterium | reverse complement strand
TCGAGCCGCCGCGGGACTCTTCGAAGGGATTCCTGGCCGCCCCACCCCCGCAAGCCCCCATGAGCGTGACGGCGAGGGCCAGGCCGACAAACCGCCGTCGCGTGGGAAGGGCCCTTCGATGGAGCCCACCCGTGAACCACTGGCTGATGATGTCGGCGAGGGTCATGTGTGACGCCTGTGCAGGTCGATGAAGAGTGGCGCCCTCGGCGCGGCGGGACAAGGGATGGGCGGGGGCGGCAGGAGCGCCCCCGCCCTCTCCATGGGCACCACAAGGTGGACCGCAGTCCCTATTCGCTGATGAGGGGCTCCACGTCGATGGGGTCGAGGCCGAGCTCCCGCAGTAGCTGGTTGAGCCGAGCCACGTCCTGGGTGATCACCAGATTCATCTGCTCCAACTCCGTTCCGAGCCGGCCGGACAGGACGTCGAACGCCTGGTAGGATTGGTCGGTAGGCTTGGAGTCCGAGCCCTCCACGAGGTTCATGAGGGCTGCCAGCTTGTTGTTCAGCTTGATGGGGTAGTTCAGCGGGTCCTGTCCCGAGCGGTTCTTCACCTGATAGATCTCCGACTCCACCCCGCCAAGGCGGTCCTTCACCGTGCCGGCGAGCGTCTTGAGCTCGCCGTCGTCGCTCTTCGAGAGGCGGTCGTCGACCTGGCTCTTGATGCCCCGGATCTTCAACACCGCCTCGTTCGCCGCCGTGACCCGGTCACGGATGCGGATGGCCAGGTCCAGACGGGCCTGGAGGTCGGCGACCGTGACTCCAGCCGTCGCCGAGCGCGGGTTGATCTCGACCTCGAAGTCACGGACCTGCGGGCCGCCGTCCACGATCATGCGCACCTGGTAGTGGCCCGGCACCACCTCGGGTCCGATGGGCCCGGCCGCCCAGAAGATCCTGCCCTCGAAGTCCTTCCACGAGTCGAGACGCATGTTCCAGGCGAACCGGTGGGAGCCCTTCATCTTCGACGGGCGGGGAGTGGTGGCTCCGAAGCGACGGAAGCCTCCCTCCTGGGGCTGCGCGGGCTTCTCCTCGCCTTCGACGGATTGGTAGGTACCCAGGACTTTCCCCGACACGTCGAGGATCTCGAAGGTCACCTTCTGAGCGTCGTCCTTCAGGTAGTAGTCGAAGCTCGCCGTGTTGTCGAAGCCCTGCACCACCGTTCGGGGCTGGAAGAGCCAGGAGCTCGCTGCGGCGACTTCGGGCGCAAGCTGACGCAACAGGTCCATGTCGCGCATGACCCAGAAGGCCCGACCGTGCGTCGCGATCACCAGGTCGTGTGCCTCCACGACCAGATCGGACACCTGCACGTCGGGCAGGTTCATGCCGATGGGTTGCCAGTGGGCACCGTCGTCCCACGATATGTAGACCGTGTGCTCCGATGCCGCATAGAGGAGGCCGGCACGGACGGGATCCTCCCGGACCGCACGGATGAAGTCGTCTTCGGGGATGCCTCCCACGATCTTCGTCCACGTCTCACCGTAGTCCGCGGTCTTCCACACGTAGGGGTGCCGGTCGTTGTCCACCAGGTACCGGATGCCGGCGACGTAGGCCTTGCCGGCAGTGTGTGGTGAAGCGGCGATGGTATTGATGCGGATGAAGTCCGGTGCGTCCTTCGGCGTGACGTTCTCCCACGTCGGCTGCGGATCGCGGGCGTTCCGGGTCACGCTCACGTAGCCGTCGTCGGAGCCCGCCCAGATGACGTCGGCATCCATGAAGGAAGGCTCGATGGCGAAGACCGTGGCGTAGGTCTCCACGCCCGTCTGGTCCTTGGTGATGGGACCTCCGGAGGCACCCATCGTCGACGGATCGTGGCGCGTCAGATCGGGACTGATGGAGTCCCAATGCTGCCCCTCGTCGGTCGTCTTCCAGACCTTCTGCGTCGACGCGTAGAGGATTCCAGGATCGTGGCGGTCGAACACGATGGGGAACGTCCACTGCGAACGCTCTTCAATGTCGATGGACGACCAGCCCATGGGATTGTCGGGCCAGATGTTGACGGCCCGCGTGAGGCCGGTGGCGTGGTCCAGGCGGGTAAGCGCGCCACCGTAGGACCCGGCGTAGTAGACGTCCGGATCGCGCGGATACGACGCGATGTAGCCGCTCTCTCCACCGCCCACGTCGTAGAAGTAGTCGTCGTTGGCCGACAGGAAGCTCCACCCCCCCGAGGGCAGGCACACGGTGGAGTTGTCCTGCTGCGCACCGCAGATGTAGTACGGCACGTGCTTGGTGGTGATGACGCGGTAGAACTGCGCCGTGGGGAAGTCCTGGTCCGTCCAGGTCTGGCCCCCGTTCACCGAGACGTTGGCCCCTCCGTCGTTGCCGTTGATCATGCGCTGGGGATCGCTGGGCGCGATCCACAGGTCGTGGTTGTCACCGTGGGGCGGGCGCAGCCGGTTGGGGAAGGTCTTCCCCCCGTCGGTGGACTTGTACGCCCCGGTGTTCAACGCATAGACGACGTTCTCGTCCTTGGGGTCCGCGTAGATCCGCGTGTAGTAGAAGGCACGCTGGCGCAGGTCACGGCTGTCGTTCATGCGCTCCCACGTCCGTCCCGCGTCGTCGGAGCGGTACACGCCGCCCTCCGGCTCGTGCTCCACCAGTGCCCACACGCGGTCGGGGTTCGCCCCGGAGACCGCGATGCCGATCTTGCCGATGGGGCTGGGTGGGTCCAGGCCCAGCGTGGGAGTGATGTCGGTCCAGTGCTCGCCTCCGTCGGTGGACTTCCAGAGACCGGAGTCGGGCCCTCCCGAGGACATCCCCCAGCTCTTGCGCCAGGCCTCCCAGATGGCGGCGTACATCACGTCGGGGTCGTTGGGATCGAGGGCAAGATCGATGGCCCCGGCCTTGTCGCTCTTGAAGAGGACCTTCCGCCAGTTCGCGCCGCCGTCGGTGGTCTTGAACACGCCCCGGTCGGGGTTCGGCATCGAGTGCACACCGAGTGCAGCCACCCAGGCGACGTCGCAGTTATGCGGGTGGATGCGGATCTTGGCGATGCTCTGGGTGGCGTCGAGCCCCATGTGCTTCCAGGTCTTGCCACCGTCCGTGGACCGGTAGACGCCGTCTCCCTGCATGATGTTGCCACGCAGCTCGGTTTCCCCCATCCCGATGTAGACCACGTCGGGGTTGGCGGGACACACCGCCACGGCCCCAACGGAGGAGCTGTGGATCTGGCCGTCCGTCACGGGACGCCACGTCTGCCCCCCGTCCGTGGTCTTCCACAGGCCGCCCCCCACGGCTCCGAAGTAGTACTCGTTGGGCCGGGAGTCACTGCCGGCTACGGCCGTCGAGCGACCCCCTCGTTGTGGGCCCATGTTCGTCCATTCGAGCGTTCCGTAGAGGGAGCTGTCGTATTGCTGGGCCCCCGCGTTGTCGGCAGCGACGAGAAGGGTCAGGGCCAGCGTCACGGCGGCGGACGTGAAGGGCCGAGCGATTCTACTCATGGGACGCACCTGTCTGGCGGATGGGAACGTGGTCGCGCGTCGACATCTGTAGTTCGGTGAATGCGGGCAGCGTAGACCCCCGCTCGATGCACCGCAAGCGTCCGTCGGGCAGGCGGCGTTCGCGGGATGCGCTACCTCTCGAGCTGGTGCCGCGTGAGGGCCGATCCGGTCTTTGTTCAGCCGCGAACTCGTGCGACGGCCTCGATCTCCACGTCGACCCCTTTGGGCAACGCTGCCGCCTGCACCGCGGCGCGGGCGGGCCGATGGTCACCAAAGTGACGGGCGTAGACCTCGTTCATGGTCTGGAACGCACCCATGTCGGACAGGAAGACGGTGGTCTTCACCACGGTGTCCATGCCGGCACCCGCCGCTTCCAGGACGTGACGGAGGTTGGTGAGTACCTGCTCGGTCTGACGGGCCACGTCGCCGCCGACCACCTCTCCGGTGGAGGCGTCGATGGCGATCTGTCCGGAGCAGAACACCCAGCCGTCGGTGACGATCGCCTGGGAATAGGGACCGATCGCCGCCGGGGCCGCGTCCGTGTGCACGCGCTTCAACTCACTCATGTCGAACTCCTCCGAGGGATCTTTGTAGGTCGTCGGATACGTCCCGGGGTACCGGTGCGACGAATGTGGTCACGCAAGATCGCCATCATGGAAGGCACGCTCGTGCTCCCGGATCTCGTCGGGCGAGACCGTGGCCACGCCGGGCTTGCCGACCTCGATGGCTGCGGCGTGGTTGGCCAGGATCGCCGCTTCCGCCGCAGAAGCGCCTGAGGCCAAGGCCACCGCCACCACCGCGATGACGGTGTCGCCTGCCCCGGAGACGTCATAGACGCCACGGGCCACCGTGGGAATCCTCACCAGGGATCCCTCACTGGTCTGGAGCGCCATGCCCTGCTCGCCGAGGGTCAGCAGCAGGTTCCCGCACCCCAGCCGGACACGGGTGCCTTCCATCCAGTCGGGGTCGTCGGGGTGGATGAACTCGCCCAGGGCGTCGGCCAGCTCCTTCGAGTTGGGCTTGAAGACGGTCGCATCCTTGTACGCGAAGAAATTCCGTCGCTTCGGGTCCACCACCGTGGGGCTTCCTCGAAGGGTCGCTGCCCTCTCCGCCGCGGCGATGACGCCCGGAACCAGCACGCCCTTGTTGTAGTCCTCCAGGACGATCACGTCGCTCGCGGCGCCCAGCTCGGACACCGCGTCGGCCAGCGCGTCGGCCAGGCCGCCGTCGGTATCGGCCTCGGATTCCTGGTCGAACCGTACGACCTGCTGCCGCCTCGCCAGGATGCGGGTCTTCACCGTCGTGGGCCGCTCGTCGGTGACGACCAGTCCGTCGGTGAGCACGCTCAGGGCCTCGAGCTCGGTGCGCAGCTGCTCACCCGCAGCATCCCGGCCGAGGCACCCCACGACGCGACACTCCGCTCCCAGCGCGGCCACGTTGGCCGCGACGTTCGCCGCTCCTCCTACGGCCGAGGTCTCGCGTTCGACGCGAACCACCGGGACCGGTGCCTCCGGCGAGATGCGGTCCACGGTTCCGGAGATGTACCGGTCCAGCATGAGGTCCCCCACCACCAGGACGCGCACACCGCGCGCGCCGGCGAGGATGGCGGACATACGCTCCGGGCTCAGGCGATCCACGGCCCGCGTCCTCTCGCTTCCAGGGTGATCAGTCGGTGCACGTCCCCATCACGGGCGAGAAGCCCGTCCTGGAGGTTGACGGAGGCGCATACGTGATTCGGGACGATCCGCACGCGCTCGCCGATCTTCGGACGCCACTCCGTCGCTCCGAGGTCGAGGACCCCGTGCTCCTCGGACAGGGATCGCACCAACACCTCCGGGTGGTCGAGGAGGATGCCGAAGCCGTCGCCCCCTCTACTCTCCTTGGCGAGCGCCTTGGATCCTGCGTCCACGACGGCGCGTCCCGGGACGGCCGTGCTCACGACGCTTGCCAGCACCGTGTAGGCGACGTCGGCCCAGTCGGCGACCCCGACGTGGAGGGCCTCGCGGTCGAAGTAGATGCAGGACCCCGAGCGGATCTCGGTAAGACCTTCCACAAGGTGGCTGTTCCAGAGGGTCGGCGTCGAGCCGCCGCTGACGATCTCCGGGTGGAGGCCGGCGGCGGTCAGCGCTCCCAACGCGGCATGCAGGCGGGTCGCGACGGCCCGCATGTGGCCGGTCTGCTCGCCGCGCGGCATCCGGATGTGGCCGGGGTAGAAGAGAACGCCTCGGAAGGCGACGCCCTCGGTTCCGGCGGCCAGCTCGGCCAGGCGGACAACGTCGTCCGCTGTCTGCACTCCGACGCGGCCCAGCCCCACATCCAGCTCCACGAGGACGCCCACCGTGCGGCCGCGTTCCACCGCCGCGGAGGCAAGGGAGGTGAGGACCTCGACTCCGTCCAGCGCCACCTTGATGTCGACGGATTCCGGAAGCGACAGCAGGCGCTCGAGCTTGGTCCAACCCACAGGGGGATACGCGAGCATGACATCGTCGCAGAGCGAGGCCATCACCTCCGCCTCCCGCAACGTCGCCACCGTGAGTCCCTGTGCTCCGGCTTCGAGCTGAATCCGGGCGACCTCCAGGGACTTGTGCGTCTTCACGTGCGGACGCCAGCGGAGGCCGTGGCTACGAGCGTACGCCGCCACTCTGGTTGCGTTGGCGCGAGCCCGGTCGAGCTCGACATATCCCACGGGCGTCTCGATGGTCGCGGGGTCCGCGGCCTTCATCTCAGGAGCGTCTCCAGCGCGGTGAGGAACTCGTGGTCGGTCTCGCTGACGGGACCGTAGCGCATCCACCGTAGGATGCCGCTTCGGTCCACCAGGAAGCTGGCGGGGAGACCCGGCACCTGGTAGACGTCCATCGCGTGCATGCCTGGATCGATCCCCACCGTGTACGTCACGCCCATCTGCCGCACGAAGGTCCGGACTTCCTCCTGGCTCCCCGTATCCAAAGACACCCCCAAGACGTCCAGCCCCTGTGCGTGCCGCGACCGATAGACGGACTCGAGATAGGGAGTCTCTTCTCGGCACGGTGCGCACCACGTCGCCCACAGGTTGAGCAGCACCACCTTGCCCTTCATGGACGCGATGGAGACGCTGTCACCCGCGAGGGTCTCGACCTCGTAGGCGGGCATCGGGGCACCCACCACGGGCCGGGGCTGTTTACCGGAACTGCACGCGGACAGGAGCACGGCCAGCACGCCGATGGATGCTGCGCTCATGGGGACCGCACGTCGGTTCGGCGGCGCGGCGCGTCCTCGGTCGAGGACACGGTTCCCCTCCGGCCGCCCTCTGAGGCGGCCATCTCCCGGACCCCCGCGGGCGAAGCCGAGCCCCCCTTCGGACCGACGCTCCGAAGTACACCTACGTCTGTAGTGGAACGGCCGCTGGAAAGCCTTATCCCTCGGATTCGTACATCTGCGTGGGTCGACCGGGACGACCACATCGGACGTGGGCAAGCTTCTTGCTCGATCCTGTTTTCGGGGGCTTGGAAATCTCGGTGCGTACCCGCTGCCACGCAACGCCGGGGAACGGCTTCGCGGGGTGTGGTGTTTCTGTTTCTCGGAGCGCGGATCGTCGGTAACGAAGACCCAGGCTCCGGACTCGAAAGGTGAAGGAGCCGGATCACGGTCGACGACCGTGGTAGACATGGCGTTCTCTGGCCAGTGGTGAACGATGATGCGCGTCTTCTCGGAATTGCGGGCGTTCGTGTGGCTCGCGGCGGCCGGTGTGGTGGCGGCTGCGGGCCTCTTCACTTCGCCCACCGGCGTTGCAGCCCAGCAGTATTTCGGGCGCAACAAGGTCCAGTACGACAACTTCCACTTCAAGGTCCTCGAGACCGACCACTTCGACTTCTACTACTACACAGCGGAGCAGAAGGCGGTCGAGGACGTGGCGCGCATGGGCGAGCGCTGGTACGAGCGCTACGCGCGGGCCTTCCAGCACGAATTCGAGGCGCGGAAGCCGGTGGTCCTGTACGCCGACCACCCGGACTTCGTGCAGACGAACACGCTGTCGGGCTTCATCGGTGAGGGCACCGGCGGCGTCACGGAGTCGCTGAAGAACCGGGTCATCATGCCGTTGACGGGGTCCTACTTCGACACCGACCACGTCCTGGGCCACGAGCTGGTCCACGCCTTCCAATACAACATCGCGCAGACCCGACGTGGTGGCGGAATGCAGGGGATGAGCACCCTGCCGGCATGGCTGGTGGAGGGCATGGCCGAATACCTGTCCCTCGGCCGGGACGACCCGCTGACGGCCATGTGGATCCGGGATGCCATCCGGCGTAACGACTTCCCCACCATCAAGCAGATGACCCACGAGCAGCGCTTCTTCCCGTACAGGTTCGGGCAGGCGCTGTGGGCGTACGTCGGCGGGACGTACGGTGACGACGCCGTGATCCAGATCTACCGTCGTTCACTGCAGGTCGGCTTCGAGCCCGCAGTCCAGCAGGTCCTGGGCATTCCGACCGACACGCTGTCCGTCAAGTGGAAGAACGAGGTGGCGAAGGAGTACATGCCCCTCATGGCGAACCGCCAGGCTCCCGAGGAGCAGGGCCAGCTCCTGCTGGCTCCCAGCACGGGCGCCGGCGAGACCTACAACGTGTCACCCGCCATCAGCCCGAACGGCCGGTTCGTGGCGTTCCTGGCCGACAAAGACCTCTTCTCCGTGGACCTGTACCTGGCGGACGCGGAGACGGGCAAGATCATCCGCAAGCTCTCCAGCGCGAGCTCGGATCCCCACACCGACGCGCTACGGTACATCGACTCGTCGGGTACGTTCTCACCGGACGGTCAGTACTTCGCTTTCATCGTGGTGGCGGACGGCGACAACGAGATGGTGATCGTCCGCACGGACGACGGGACCGAGACCCAGCGGATTCGCTTCTCCAAGATCGGAGCCGTCGCCAACCCGGCGTGGTCTCCCGATGGCCAGAAGATCGCGTTCTCGGGGTCGGTGGGCGGGATCTCGGACATCTACACGTACGACCTGCAGTCCGGCGAGACCACCCAGCTGACCAACGACAAGTACGCCGACTTCCAGCCCACGTGGTCCCCTGACGGCAAGACCATCGCGTTCACGTCGGACCGTGGCCCCGAGACCAACTTCGAGAAGCTCACCTACAGCAAGTTCCAGCTGGCGCTGCTGGATGTGGCCACCGACCAGGTGACCGTCGTGCCCGTCTTCGGTGACGTGAAGCACATCAACCCGCAGTACACGGTGGACGGCAAGGGCCTGTACTTCATCTCCGACCAGGACGGGTTCTCGGACGTCTACGAGCTGGACTTCACCACGGGGGCGGTGCACCGCATCACGCATCTGGCGACCGCGGTGAGCGGAATCACGTACATGTCGCCGGCGATGTCGGTGGCCTCCCAGACCGGGCGCATGGTGTACACGGTCTTCGACTCGCTCCAGTTCCACATCTACGCCATGGATCCCAGCGAGGGCACGGCGGTGGTCAAAGTCGATCACCCGGAGACGCAGCCGGGGCGCATGCTCCCACCGGCCAGCCCGGACAGGTTCAGCCGCGTTGCCACGTATCTCGCGGATCCCTCCACGGGACTGGTGGCGTCCGGGACCTACCCGCTGACCGACTCCAAGCCGTACAAGTCGCACCTGAGCCTCGACTACGTGGGTCAGCCGACCCTGGGCGTGGGGGCGGACGCCTTCGGCAACTACATCGGCGGTGGCGCGTCGGCCTTCTTCAGCGACATGCTCGGCAACAAGCTTCTGGGGGTCGCCATCCAGGCCCAGGGTACGTTCAAGGACATCGGGGGCCAGGCGTACTACGCCGACCAATCCCACCGATGGAACTGGGCGGTGGGAGGAGGCCGGATCCCCTACCAGTTCGGCTACTACACCTACGGGCAGGACCAGAACGGATACTACATGGGGCTGGACCGGTACCGACTGTTCCAGACAAGCGCCCAGGGACAGGTGGCCTATCCATTCTCGCAGACCCGACGCGTGGAGTTCTCCGGCGGCGTCACGCGCTACAGCTATGACCTCGAGCGCGACAAGTACTACCTCAACAACTTGGGCCAGATCATCGACTACCAGCGCCAGAGCCTCAACGATTCCCTGCCCGCGCCCGTGAACCTGGCGCAGGTAGGCGTATCGCTCGTCGGGGACAACTCCTTCAACGGATTCGTGGGGCCCATCCGGGGAGGCCGATATCACCTGGGGGTGGACTACACGACCGGGTCGGTCAACTTCACCACGCTGACGGTCGACTGGCGCCGCTACTTCAGCCCCACCCGAGACCTCACCATCGGGATTCGTGGACTGCATGTGGGTCGCTACGGCTTGAGCCAAGCTGAAAACAACCAAGGGGCCTTCGGGCTCCTGCAGCCGCTCTTCCTCGGATGGGAGACCCTGGTCCGGGGGTACGCCTACACCAGCTTCGACCAGGCGGAGTGCCAGATCAGCGGTTCCGGCGCCGACTCCCGGACGACCTGCCCCACCTTCTACAGGCTGTTCGGCAACGACATCGCGGTGGCCAACCTAGAGCTCCGGGTCCCGCTCATTGGTGTGCCGCAGTATGGGCTCATCGACTTCCCCTTCCTGCCCACAGAGCTGGTGCTCTTCACCGACGGTGGTCTGGCCTGGGACAAGGACCACCCGGCCAAGCTGGAGTGGAGCCGCTCGGGAACGGCGCGGGTTCCGGTGTTCTCATCCGGGATCTCGGCCAGGTTCAACGTGCTCGGCTTCATGGTTCTCGAGGCCTACTACGCCTACCCCTGGCAGCGGCCCCTCAAGGGGTGGCACTGGGGCTTCCAGATCGCTCCGGCCTGGTAGCGTGGGGCGAGGCCGAAGCCTCGTGACGCGAGGACGCGGGGGTCCGGGCTTCGGCCCGGACCCCCGCGCGCTTTCCGTGAAGCGCGCGGGAGCGTGAGCGGAGGGGGTCGTCAGGTTCGGAGCGGACGTTGGACACAGCAGGGCCCTCTCCCGTTCGACGATCTCGTCAAACCGAGCGCATGCTGCGTCCCCCTTGAACCGTGGCGGGATGTCGGGGTGGGTGGGCCCGGATCGCCGACCCGGGAACGCCAGACGGGGCCCGGCGCCCACCGGCGCCGGGCCCCGCCCGTTGCTGTCGGAGTCCGCAGGACTCTTACAGGCCGCCCCCACCGCCGCTGCGACGGTGGGCGGTTCTGTCCGAGGAGCTGGTGGACGTGGCGCCCGTGGACCCTGACGGCGCAGGAGCGCGTGAGGCCATAGGGGTCGATCCACCCCCACCACCGCCGCGCCGGTGCGCCGTTCTGCCCGAAGAACTCGAGGAGCCGGACGTGGCGCCCGTGGAGCCTGACCGCGCAGGAGCGCGTGCCGCGCTACCGCTGGCTCCCGAGGACCCCGAGGAGCCTCCACGGGTGTAGCCCCGGCCCGGGACGAACCGGCCGTGCTGCTGCGACAGTGGGTTCTGGTCGTTGTTGCTGATCACGATCACGGGGGTGTACCCGTAGCCGCCGTAGTACCCGACCGGGTAGCCGCCCCAGCCATACCCGTAGCCGTAGGCCCCGTAGTAGAGGGGGTCATATCCGTACCGGTAGTAGAACGGGTCGAAGCCCCAGCCGGGATAATAGGATCCGCGGAATGAACGGTCAGCGGACTCCTCGCCCCTCGGCTCTGCCCTCACGGTGAAGTGGCTCGGGTAGGAGACCGCCACCGCGACGTCGATGACGTCGGGGGCGACTCCGGCATCGGCCATGCGCTCCAACTCCTTGGCGTCGAGCTTCAGGGGCGCCTTCCGCTCAGCGACCCATGCCTGGACCACCTCGGCCGGCTCTTCCTGGGAGGCCTCGATGACGTCGTCCACGCTGGGGGCGGCGGCGGCGGCCATACGCGCAGTGCGCACGGCCCACGCCCGATCCGCCAGAATCCCGCCCATGCCGGCGGCTTCGGCCTGCTGGTCGGTGGCCGCGCGGTAGCGCTGCACCCAGGGTGTCCGGTCCTCCCCCATGCCGAGGTAGCGGACATCCAGCCATTCGGTGGGCGAGACGAGGGCCATGATTCCCCCACCGGTACGCTCCGCGCCGCCCTCGCAGGTGTGGCTGGAGCTCAAGAAGACGCGTGCGCCGTCACTGGAGAAGGTGCCCTTCTCCCATCCGTTGCAGCCCTCTCGGGTCGTTTCGTGCTGCTGACCGTCGGCCCAGACCACCTCGCGGGACACGACGTCCGTTCCGGTCACCCGGAGGATCTCCACCGAGCTCTGGCCATCCAGAGGACGAACGCAGAGGAGTCCAGCGTCGGAGGGAGCATCCTCGGCCTGCCAGCACCCGAGCCAGGGTAGCCAGCGGGAATCGGCCGCCTGTGCCGCCACCGGCCGGGGAGAGAGCCCGACCAGGGCGCTCAGGCCCAGCCCGAGCCCCAGAAGGAAGTTGATTCGCATGGTACGCATGATCGTCGTCCTTTCCGGTCAGGTCCGGTCAGAATCGAAGCGAGATTCCCGCAGAGGCCTGGAAGCCCGACAGGTTGATGTTCACACCCTGGAAGTCCTGCTCCATCGGGACCCGGGCCCGGGTGTACCGACCTTCCGCCGTCAGCATCAAGTTTGGCGACAGTGTCCAGTCCGCGCCAGCAAAAGCCTGGACGGTACCCGTCCGGCCCGAGGATACGAAACGGTCGGGGAAGACCCCGAACGTGGTGAAATCCACGAAATCACCGGTCTGCTCAAACCGGTACCAGGTCCACCCGGCACTCAGTCCGGCGAACGGCGCCCACTGCCGGGGGACCCAGGCCAGGTGGCCCACGGAGCGCCCGCGGTCCCACAGATATTCCTTCAGCCCGAAGGTCAATGACCGTCGGGTGAACTTCGTGGTCTGCTGGATGGGAAGGTCGTTGTTGTCCACCCAGTCTCGGTACTCCGAGGGGACTTTCGAGCCGGAATACGCGAAATCCGCCACCACGTCCAGGCGCTCCGTGGCCCGGACGGCGAGCTCACCGCTGACGGCGGCGGAATTGAAGTGCCCGTGAGAATACATGAACTGCATGCTGTCGGGCAGTTGCTTGTTGAAGTCGTTCGGGGTCTCGCCCGGCATGGAATAGCCCACGCGCACGCCGAACGTCACGCTCGGTCGTTTGAACAGGAAGTCTGGACGCTGCTCCCGCTGTCTCGGAACCTGGGCAGAGAGCGGAAACGCAGTCAGCGCGCTCAGGCCAACGAGCGCAACCGCCTTCCACGAAGGTAGTCTCGGCAACATGGCGCCTCCTGAGGCCAACGGCGGTTCATCGTGACCGGGCACCGCCGTTTTCTACTACACCGAGGGGCAAGCCGCGTGCCACCTTCGTCGGCTCGAAACCCCTTGTCGCCGTTGGCTTGCCGGCATCACGACGTGGCCGATGCCGGACACCCCCGTCCCTTCCGGGGGACACCGTCGAGCACCGGCCGGCTTCCCTAGAAGATGGAGACGTTGATGTACTTCTTCGGGTTGGCCCGCACGTCGTCGAGGAGGGCGCTCACGCTTTCCGCGGCCCTGTTGAGATTCTGGTAGAGCGAATCGTCCGTCGACAGGCGCCCCAGCGTGCCTTCGCCGCGATCGATGCGGTCCAGAACCGCCCGCAGCGAGGCGACGGCCCTGTCGAGGCTGTCGGAGGTCCGCGCCAGGGTGCTCATGACGGAATCGGCCCTGGCGATGGCCTGGGCTGCGTCGGGTCCCGCCGCTGTGGCGCTTTCCAGTCCCTCGGCCGAGCGGGCCAGGCTGCTGGTGAGCTTCTCCAGGGTGCCTCGCTGCTCCTTGGTAACCTGGGAAAGCTGCGTGAGAAGGTCCTCGAGCTGCTCGGCGCTCCCCTGCACCGCGCTTACCGTCGTGTCGTCCAGCAAGGTGCGGATCTGATCCAGGACCTCCTTGGCGGCGGTACCCACGTCACCCACGGAGCCCATGAGGTTGGCGCCGCCCGACGGCCCCTCGGCGGGGATCGTGTCCCCGCGGCTGAAGGACTGTGCGGCATGGCCCGGGATGATTTCCATCGTACGTCCGCCGAAAATCCCCGCCGAGCCCATCTCGGTGTGCGAGTCCGTCGGGATCTTCCACTTCCCTTCGACCTCCATGGAGATGTCGACGTGGCCGTCGGTGCGCATGTTGAAGCCGTGGATGCGGCCGATGTTGACGCCACGCATCTGGATGGGGTCACCTCGACGGATGCCCCCGGCGTCCTCCACGGTGGTCACGACGATGTATCGCCCACGCAGGGTCGCCGGGTCCGTCAGAAGGAAGAGCACGCTCACGAAGGATAGCAGGCCGATGAGGACGAAGATCCCCACCCGGGCCTCCCGTCCTGAAACGGGCCTGGGAACCGACCGGTTGAACTCCTCGTCCGAGGGGTCTCGGCGGCCGGAGCGGCCGTTAGCGACGTCGTTCATGAAGTCTCCGGTACCATGTCCAACGCGGCCTCCGCGGCCGCACGATCACCGAATGCTCTGACCACCGGGTCCGTCGATGCGCGGAACTCCGAGGGTGTGCCGCAAAACCGGATGACACCCCCGTCCAGCATGGCCACCCGGTCGCACATCGCGAGCCCCCCCTGCACGTCGTGCGTCACCAGCAGGGAGGTCACCTCCAACTCCTCCGACAGGCGCTTGATGAGTCGCTCCACCGCGGCGGTGTTCACCGGGTCCAGCCCCGTGGTCGGCTCGTCCCAGAGAAGCACGTCCGGGCGGCCGACGATGGCGCGCGCGATGCCCACCCGCTTCTTCATGCCTCCCGAAAGCTCCGAAGGGAGCTTCGCCAGCACCTCCCGCGGATCCAGGTTCACGATCTCCAGCGCGTGCCAGACCCGCTGCGCCGCCTCGCGCCTCGATAAATCCGCAAGCCGATCCTCGGGAATCCCCATGCAGACGTTGTCGAGGACATTGAAGGAATCGAAAAGCGCGGCATTCTGGAAGACGTAGCCCACCTTTCGTCGTACGTGCTCCAGCGCGTGTTTCCCTCCGCGGTACACGCTCTCGCCGTCCACCTCGACGTCGCCCATGTCCGGAACGATGAGCGCGATGGTGGTCTTCAGGAGCACGCTCTTGCCCGTTCCGGACGGCCCGAAGAGGGCGAACATCTCGCCGGTCTCCACCTCCATGTCCACGCCGGAGAGCACGGGCATGTCGAAGGCCTTGTGGACGTTCCGGTACGTGATCATCAGTTGAGCATCAACGGCGGGAAGAGCGCGTCGAGGATCAGGATGGTGAGGGTCATGAACATCACCGCCTGGGTGGTGGTTCGCCCCACCCCTTCGGCGCCGCCACGGGTCCTCAGCCCCATGTGCACGGAGATGAGGGGCACCGCGAACCCGAACGCCAGGGCCTTGGTGAAGGAGTAGAGGAGATCCCACGAGTGCCAGAACAGTCGGGCCCCGTAGA
>JAJDNI010000122.1 GCA_022340755.1 Gemmatimonadota bacterium | reverse complement strand
TGGACGATGTGGATGCCCGCGCTGTCGCGCGTGGCCTCGCTGGTGGCGGAGGAAGGGCTTCGTTCGCAGGAGGCCGACGCCAGAGCGCAGCCCACGGTCAACGTCACGACGATCCTGAATGTCATGCGACCCGAGTCCATCGCCATGCATCCTCGATTCGAACGCGGCGCGGGCGACGCTCCTACCTCCTCGGCAGCTCCTTCACCACCGTGAGCGGCGCGTCCGGCGCCATCCCCGCCTTCACCTTGGCGTCGCGCACCATCTTCGCCACGTCGTCCAGGAGCTGGCGCGCGTCGTAGACGATACCGTCCTTGATGGTCCAGCGGACGCCACCCACCCGTTCGACCTTCCCGGTCTGGTCGTTCAGTCGCAGCGTGCCGGTGCCGTACAGCACCTTGAAGTCCTCGATGGGGTTGTACTCGGTGATGACGAGGTCGGCGCGCTTCCCCGCCTCCACGGTGCCGAAGTCCGCCGTCTCTCCCTGCTGCTCAGCGAGGAGCTGGGCGCCGTGCATGGTGGCTGAGCGCACCACCTCCAGCGGGTGGAAGCCGGCTTCCTGGAGCAGCTCCAGCTCACGGATGTAGCCGAACCCGTAGAGCTTGTAGATGAAACCCGAGTCGGATCCCGTGGTTACGCGCCCGCCGCGGTTCTTGTACTCGTTGAGGAACGCCATCCACAGCTTGAAGTCCTTCTTCCACTCGATCTCGTCCTGGGTGGTCCAGTGGTACCAGTACGAGCCGTGGCTCTCCCGGCTGGGCTGGTAGAACTGCCAGAGGGAGGGCAGGGTGTACATGTCGTGCCACTCCGCCCTGCGCGCGCGCATCACGTCGCGGCTCGCCTCGTAGATGGTCATGGTGGGGTCGATGGTGAAATGGAGCTTCAGCATCTCGTCCATGACGTCGTTCCACTTCTTGCTGCCGGGCTTGGCGGCCTGCTTCCAGAGGCGGCCCGCCTGTCCGAAGCGGTCGTACTCGTTGTTGTAGTTGTAGTCGTACGGAAAGTCCTGGACCGTCTTGTCGTCGAAGAGCGCCTCGGGGAGCCCGTAGTAGTGCTCCATGGAGCCCAGCCCCATGCGGGCCGCGTCCAGCGCGTTGATGCGTGAGACAGCCTGTTGGCTCAGGTGTGCCATGGTTCCCAGGTGGAGCTTGTTCGCTTCGTCGATGACGGCGGCGATGACTGCGGGGTCGTTGGAGACCGGGTACGTGCCGGGAATGAGCTTCATGCCGTCGACGCCCTTCTGGGCCGCCCAACGCACGTACTCCCGGGCCTTCTCCGGCGTGGTCACCGGCCCTCCATCCCATCCCGTGCCCACGAACGCGTACACGTAGATATGCGGCGCCACGATCTCGTTCTTCGCGGACTTCTCACGCGCCTGGAGCTCCCAGTCGACGCCGTTTCCGGACCCGGGATCCCGGATGGTGGTCACGCCGTGGGCCAGCCACAGCTTGTACACGTATTCCGCGGGCGTGCCCTGTGCGAGGCCACCCGTATGGGCATGTACGTCCACGAATCCCGGAAGCACGTACATCCCCTGGGCGTCCAACTCCTTCGTGGCGCCGGTGGGACGCCGACCCTCACGGATCGGTACGCCGGGTGCGCCGACGCTCCGCACCTCCACGATGCGACTCCCCTCGATGACGATGTCCACGGGTCCCACCGGTGGCGCTCCGGTGCCGTCCACCAGAGTCGCGCCGCGGACGATGAGCCGCTGGAAGGGGCCGTCTCCCTCGTCGCCCCGGGGCGGGGCGTGAGGAACCTCGCTCATCTGAGCTGCGAGCCGGAGGCTGGGTGCCAACGTGAGGGCTAGGGCCAAGGCGGCCGCGAGGGTGTGGCGGATCTTCATGGACGTGCTCCCCAAGAATCGAAACGAGCGCCGGGAGGTTCGGCGGGGCAATGTGCGGCCGGCGGGTTTCGAGGGCCAGGCGTGACCTCCGAGTCGGGCCGGCCTGGCGCACTCCGGCCCGACCGCGTCTCAGCCGAGTCCTCTCCGCTCGGGGAGCGCGCTGCGGCGGTTCCGCACCCCCGACGCTGATCCCTCTTTCGGGAGACGGTCCTAGCTCCACGCCGTGGCCGGCATCTTCGCGAACCACGGCCGCGCCCGCTCGAGCTGGCCCGCCAGCCGGAAGAGCGTGGCCTCGTCACCCCACCGCCCCACGAAGTGCGCGCCGATCGGCAATCCCTCCGCGTTCCAGTAGAGCGGGACCGACATCGCGGGGTGTCCCGTCACGTTGAAGACCGGCGTCCACGGAATGAACGAGAACGCGTCCGCGGCGGCCTGATCCAGCCCCCCCGCCGCCCGCAGGAGCCGGCCCGAGCCGATGGCTCCGAGGACGGAGAGCACGCGCTTCTGCCAGGCCGGGGGCTGGAGGGCGCCGATGCACGGGGGTGGCGATGCCAGCGTGGGGGTGACGTAGACGTCATAGGTCTCGAAGAACGGGGCCATCCGGAGGCCGACCCGTTCCAGGGCCCTCAGGGCCGAGGCGTACTCCCCGGCCGTCAGTCCGCCGGCGAGGAGCCCGACGGCCCAGGTCGCAGCCTCCAGCTGGTTTCTCCGGGCGGATCGGCCGGAGAGCCCGCGGTAGTCCTCGAGGTCCGCGCCCATCTCGCTGGCCACCATCGTGAGGAACGCCTTCGCGAACGCCTGGGCGTCGAGCTCGGGGGTGTCCTCCACCACGTCGTGGCCCAGATCGGCGAGGAGCTCCGCCGCGTCGTTGACCGCGGCCACGCAGTCCGGATGGACTTCCGCCTGGAGGAGTGGCCGGGCCGTCCACGCGATCCGCAACCGACCGGGATCGCGCTCCACCTCGGCCAGATAGGGCCCCGCCGGGGCGGGGATCTCGTACGGCGCGCCCGGGGTGGACCCGTGGGTGGCGTCGAGCATGGCGGCGCTGTCACGCACCGATCGGCTGAGGACGTGCTCCTGGGTCGCCCCTCGCCAGTGTTGGCCATGGTCGGGACCTGTGGGGGTCCGCCCCCGGGTGGGCTTGAGGCCGAAGAGTCCGCAGCACGACGCCGGAATGCGGATGGAGCCTCCTCCGTCGCCTCCACCCGCCATGGGGACGATCCCGGCCGCCACAGCGGCGGCTGAGCCGCCGCTCGATCCACCGGTGGTACGGTCCAGGTTCCAGGGGTTGTGGCAGGGGCCCCAGAGCTCCGGCTCCGTGAAAGGCACCAGGCCGAATTCCGGGGTGTTCGTCTTGCCGAAGACGACCAACCCCGCCGCCCTTACCTTCCGCACCAGGTCGGAGTCGTGGTCGATCACCAGATCCTTGAGGAGCCGGCTCCCTGCGCTCGTGGGATGGCCGGCATACGTGCTTTGAAAGTCCTTGGCCAGGAAGGGCACGCCGGCAAAGGGTGCGCCGGCCGGGGGAGAGGCGGCGTCCCGGCGGGCGTCTTCCTCCATGAGGTGGACGACCGCGTTGATCCGTGGGTTCAGGCGTTGCGTTCTCTCGAGCGCGATGTCCAGGAGATCGGTCGCTGCCACCGCCCCCTCGCGCACGAGTTGCGCGAGACCGAGCGCGTCTCTGGACACATACTCGTCGTGGGTCATGGTGAGCCTTCGACCTTCTCCACGCCCGGGAGCATCGCCGGGAAGGGAGCGTCTAGGTGTGAGCCCCTGATGCGGAATGCGTGGGGCATCCGTCGGGGAATATAGGTGCTTGTCGAGCGGGCTCGCGCCCCGGCGCGACGGGTCGGGCCGGGATTGGGCGCTCCCTGTGGGCCCTCTGACCGGCTTCGACGCACAACGCGCGGCTATCGTGGGGGTGGCGTGATCCGCTCCGCGCGCGCACAGTGGGGGTGCTGGAGCGCGCGAGTCTCCTTTTGGAAGCGGACCCACTGGAGGAAGCATGAGCGTACGCCCCGGGGAGATCTTCCGGCCCGCAGAGATGGTCTCCTACCAGGACGGGTCCGTCGTGAGCCGTCAGCTCCTCAAGGCACCCTCGGGGTCGGTGACCGTCTTCGCGTTCGATGTGGGAGAGGGTCTGAGCGAGCACACCACCCCCCACGACGCTCTGGTCTTCGTGCTGGACGGCCGGGCCGAGATCACGGTGCTGGGCCAGACTCATGAGGTCGGCGCCGGCGAGGCCATCCTGCTACCGGGTGGTGAGCCTCACGCAGTCCACGCCAAGGAGCGTTTCATCATGTCGCTGGTCATGCTGAGGAAGTCCGAACCTACCAACGGAGAGGACACATGAGATCCGTACTAGCGGTTACGATGCTGGCATCCCTTGCCGCCCTTCCGGTACAAGTCCGAGCTCAAGAGCCTGGCGAGCGCACGCAGGGAACCGCTGCCGTCGCCCAACATCCATACGCAACGGCCCAGGAGGAAGGCGCCGCGGGCACGGAGCACCCCGTGCAGGTGGCCCTCTTCTTTCCGGTGCAGGTGTTTCCGGAGACGGCAGCGATCCGCGGCGTGCGCATCAGCTTGATCTACGGCAAGAATACGGACGTCACGGGGCTCGACATCGGGCTGGTGAGCCACACGACCCGTTCTTTCCTGGGTGTGCAGTTCGGCTTCGTCGGGGTGGCGGAGGGGGACTTCACGGGCGCGCAACTCAATGGTGTGGTGAACTTCTCGAGGGGGACCTTCCAAGGCCTCCAGTGGGGGACCGTGAACTCCGTTGAGGAAGGTCGGGGGCTCCAGTTCTCCGGCGTCAGCGTCGCACGTCAGTTCCGCGGCCTGCAGATCGGCATCGTGAACTACGCCGAGTCCCTGGACGGCGTGCAGCTCGGCATCGTCAACATCATCAAGCGTGGCGGCGCGTTCCCCGTGCTGCCCCTGGTGAACTGGGGCACGGGCGGCGACGGCTCGAACTGAGGGAGGCCCTCCGTCGCCTACTCGGAGCGGAGCGCATTCACGGGATCGGTGCGCGAGGCCCGCTCCGCCGGGAGTACCGAGGCGAGGGCCGCCACAGCGAGAAACAACGCGAGCACTCCGCCCAGCGTCGGCGGGTCTACGGGGGATACGCCGTAGAGGGCCGACGAAGCCACCCGCCCGAGGCCGACCGCCCCCGCGAGGCCGACGGCCAGGCCGAGGGCGGTGAGTCGAAGGCCTCTGCTCATGACGAAGCGCCGGATCTCTCCCCGTGTCGCCCCCAGGGCGAGACGCACACCGACCTCGCGGCGTCGCTGAGCCACGGAGTAGGCGATGAGCCCGTAGATCCCCATCGCGGCGAGCAGGAGTGCACCCGCCCCGAAGCCGCTCATGAAGACGGAGCCGATGCTCCACTGGAGTTGGTCCTCCGCCACCACCGCCGACATGGGGCGGACCTCCACGGGGAGGTCGGGATCGGCCTCGCGTAGCGCCTGTCGCACTGCCGGGACCAGGGCGGCCGGTTCCCGGTCGGTGCGCGCCAACAGGAAATAGCGGCGCGTGCCTCCCTGGAGGCCCGAGTAGTACAGCTTTTGGCCGACGTCGTCAGAGCCGAGGTCGTACGCGCGGGAATCGGCGACGACGCCTACGACCGTGAACGTTCGCGCGTCGTCAGGGCCGCTTCCCACGAAAATGGTCCGCCCCACCGCGCTGACGGTGGGCCAGAGGCGTCGGGCCAACGCTGGGTTGACCACGGCCACCCGGGTGGCATCGGGGCCATCCGAGGACGTGAACGCGCGGCCCTCCATGAGGGGTATCCCCATGGTACGGAAGTAGCCGGGCCAGACGGAGGCCCCCGCGGCCAATGGCCACTCTTCCGACGGGGTCCCCGCGGTCTCGGGCGTGGCCACCTGATCGGTGAACAGCTCGTGGTTCAGGGGGATCCAGTTTGCCGCGGCCGCGGCGGACACACCCGGCGTCCGGGCGAGTGCCGCCACCGCGCGGTCCACGTAGGCGGTCTGCGCCACCGGGTCGGGATAGTCCGTATCGGGCAGCACCACGTCGGCGACCACTACTCGTTGCGGGTCGAAGCCCAGGTCCAGGTTCCGCACCGCGGAGAAGCTCCGGAGCATGAGGCCGGCGCCGGACACCAGGATGACGGCCAACGCTACCTGAGCCACCACCAGGGCGCTGCGCACCCGAGTGCCCGCGGCGGCGCTCCCGCGCCCGCCCTCCTTGAGGGCCTCGGACAGATTCACCCGTGATGCCCGCAGTGCCGGCAGGAGCCCGAACGCCACCGGCGTAACGAGCGTCACCAGCGCGGAGAACGCCAGCACCTTCCCGTCGATATCGATCTCGCCGATGCGGTACAGGTCGTCCGGAAGCACGGGTCTGAGGAGCCCCGTGACCCACCAGGAGAGCGCCACACCCACGGCCCCTCCCGCGAGGGCCAGGACGAGGCTCTCCGACAGGAGCTGACGCACGATGCGGCTGCGGCGGGCACCGAGGGAGGCGCGCACCGCCACCTCCCGGGCCCGGGCGCTACCGCGGGCCAGCGTCAGGCTCGCCACGTTCACGCACGCGATGAGGAGCACGAAGAAGACGGCGCCCAGGAGCACATGGAAGCTGATGCTGAGGACGTCCCACGCGAAGTTCAGGGCCTCGCGCAGCGGCGTGATGGTCGCCCCGGACATACGGCCGTCCGTGTCCGGGTACCTGGCCGCCAGCTCCCTGTGGATGCCGTTCAGATCAGCCAGCGCCCGTTCCGGTGTCCATCCGTCGGCCAAGCGGCCCACGAGGATGAGGTTGTGCGGCCCGCGCGACGCAGTCGGGCGCAGGGTGAGGGGGAGCCAGAGCTTGGCCGACGGAAAAGGAAAGTTGAAGCCGTCGGGCATGATACCCACCACGGTATGAGGGACGCCGTCCAACGCGATCGTGTGCCCCAGGATTCCGGGATCTCCCCCATACCGCCGCTTCCAAAGCGCGTCGGACATCATCACCACGTGCTCCCCGCCAGGAGCCCCCTCGTCGGCGGTGAAGGCGCGTCCGAGCTCCGGCGGCATCTGCAGCACGTCGAACATGTCGGGGGTGACGTGCGAGAGCTGGATGCGCTCGGGGCCCTCAGGGCCGGTGACCGTCGCGCTGCCGTAGTTGTAGGCGGCGAGGCCGCTGAAGCCGCGGGAGCGCCCCTTCCAGTCCAGGTACTGCGGAACCGAGAGGCGGTCCATGTCCCACCCGGTGACGGGATTCGCCACGTTGACCTGGACCAATCGGTCGGGGTGACCGTACGGCAACGGCCGGAGGAGATAGGGGTTCATGGCGCTGAAGACCACCGTGTTCGCCGCGATGCCAAAGCCCAGCGTCCCCATTACCAGCGCGGCGTATCCGGGGGCTCTGCCCAGTCCTCGAAGCGCGTGTCTCAGATCCTGCATGAAGTCGTGGTGTGCCATGGCCCTCCGCTCCTCCCTTCCCATCCTGGCTTGTCTCCGTGCGCACAGAGCGCGCGTTTCCTCGATGTCCCCGAATCTCCGCCGCGCCTCGACGCGCGCTTCCTCCGGCGACCATCCCGCCTCCACCAGCTCCTCTTCCATCAGGTCGAGATGGAAGGCGAGCTCCTGGTCGACGTCGGCGCGGGCGACCTCCCGGGCGTCACCGTTCGGGGGGAGCCGGCCTTTCGGATTTCGGCGCATGGCGTGCCTACGGCTCTTCCGGCGCCGGATCGAGCACCCGGAAGACCGCGGCGGCGTATCGCCTCCAGAAGCGCTCTTCGCGAACCAACTGCTTTCGACCCGCCGCCGTGAGGCGGTAGAACTTCGCGCGCTTCCCCTTTTCGGAAGTGCCCCACTCCGCTTCCACCCAGCCACTCTCCTCCATGCGGTGGAGGGCCTGGTAGAGCGCCGCGTCCTGGAGCTCGAGGACGCCCTCGGACTGTGACCGGATGGCACGGGACACGGCAAAGCCGTGGAGTGGCCCAGTCGTGAGGGTGCGGAGGATCACCAGATCGACGGTACCGGGCAGAAGCCCACGATGTGATTCGGTCATTCGGCGCATCCTGCCGTGGAGGACCGACATCCGCCAGATGCCGGCCTGCGTAGGTTACCTCATCTAGTGAGGTAATGTACGCAATGGACTACGCGCAGGGAGCCACCGGTGTTTCAGCAAGCGCAGCGAAGCAACCGGCCGAGCAGGGGACGGTCAGGGCTCGGTCGATCGCCTCGGGGGGCCGCCCGGGCCAGGCGGGGGTTGTCCAACCGCCCGTCCCTCCGCCACCATGTCCATGCAATGACCTGGACTCGCCCGGACCTCATGATCCACGCCCTTCTGCAGGCCGCTGCCCAGCAGGGCGGTCTCACCGAATCGCTTTCGGGAAGCCCTCTCGTGGCACTGGCCACGCTCTTCGGTGCGGGGGTCCTCACCAGCCTGACGCCCTGCGTGTATCCGATGATCCCCATCACGGCATCGGTCGTCGCCGGAACGTCTCGGGAGGGGCAGGGCCGGGGGCGCACGGTGGGGCTCACCCTGACGTACGCCCTCGGTCTCGCACTGGTGTACGCATTCCTGGGTGCTCTGGCGGGCGTGACGGGATCCCTTTTCGGGAGCGTGAGCGCGAGCCCGTGGGCTCGACTGGCCATCGGCAACCTACTGGTGGTCTTCGCTCTGGTGATGCTCGACGTGCTGGCGGTGCCCGTTCCGCGCCGACTCATGAGCTGGGCGGGCAGCCGGGGGGGCGGCTCCTACGGTGCGGTCTTCGTCATGGGCGCCACGTCGGGAGTCGTGGCGGCCCCCTGCGGCGCGCCCGCGTTCGCCGTGGTCCTTACCTGGGTAGCGGCTACCGGGGCCGGACTGTTGGGCTTCCTGTACCTCTTCGTGTTCTCCCTGGGGATGAGCACGATCCTCGTGGTGGTCGGCCTCTTCTCCGGAACACTGGCTCTGCTTCCGCGTTCAGGGAGATGGATGGTCTGGGTCAAGCGCATCGCCGCGGTGATCATGCTGGCCATGGCCGAGTACTACTTCGTTATGGCGGGATACAACCTATGAAGCATCCTTCGGACTCACGGCTGTGTTCGCGAGCGTCTTCCGTGACGATGGCACTCGCCGTCACGGCGCTCACGTCGTTCGTGCCCGGCGGGGCTTCCGCCCAGTCCGGCGAGGGAGAGGTGGGTCCGGCCATCGGGTCTCCGGCGCCCGCCGCCGCCCTCGAGGACCTCGACGGCAACACGGTGCAGCTGCTCAGCTACGTGAAGAAAGGCGAACCGGCGCTCATTGAGTTCTGGGCCGCCTGGTGCGAGAACTGCGCTGCCCTCCAGCCTCAGATGGACGACATCCAGAAGACGTTCGGAGACCGGCTGAGTGTGGTGGCGGTGGCGGTGGCGGTGGGGGAGTCCGTGCGCCGCGTGAAACGGCACCAGACCGATCACGATCCCGGGTATCCCTACCTGTGGGACGGCGACGGATCCGCCGTGCGAGCCTACAACGCGAGCACCACGTCGGTGGTGGTCATCCTCGACCCTGAGGGCCGGGTGGCCTATACCGGCGTCGGCCCGAAGCAGGACCTGATCGGGGCCGTGAAGAAGGTGCTCGCGAGAGGCTGACGCGCCGGCATCCCCGGTCCGAACGCGAAAGGCCCGGCGCGGGCGACCGCGCCAGGCCCTCGCGTGCGTGGCTCCGGGGAGCCTACTGGCCTTCGGGCGCGGGTGTCACCTTGTCGATGATGGCTCCGAGGTCCTTGTACGCCTGGGGATCCACCTGGTTGAACTTCTGCATCACCCCCGCGACCCGGCCGTCGGGACCCACCACGATGACGGTGCGGTCCTGGACCGACCCGCTGGCGCGCAGGGTGCCGCCGAACTTGGTGTACGTGGCGCCATGGTTCTCCGCGTCGCTGGCGAACAGGAACGGGAAGTCCGCGTCCTTGAGCCAGGAGTGGAGCGCCTCCGGCGAGTCATTGGAAATTCCGAGGACGACGATGCCGCGTCCATCGTGAAAGAGGCTTGCGTACTGATCACGGTACGCTGTCATCTGGACCGTTCAGCCAGGGCTCCTGACCTTGAAGAAGAACGCCAGAACGACGGTCTTGCCGCGGTAGTCGCTGAGCTTCACGGGATTCTCGAGGATCCCGTAACGGGTCGCGCCGGGAAGCGCGAAATCGGGCGCCATCTCACCTACGGCGATCAACTTGGATCCAGTCTCCTGGGCGGTCGCCGAGGACGCCGCTCCCGTTGCCAGCGCTCCCGCGAGGAAAGCCAGCGCGGTGATGCGGCGCATGGATGCTCCTCCATTGGCGGGAAGGTATATCGACTCGGGCAATATCCCGATTCAGGGCGCGGGTGGCCAGGGGAGGCCGGGAAAGCGACCGGAGCCTTGCAGCCGTCCCGGCTCCGGCGTATCCGTGGGACTCTGCCGGCCCCGATGTCCTCCGCAGGATTCGATGATGCGCTCCCTTTGCTCCTGTCGCCGCGTGCTCGAGGTGGCCCTCGTAGTCTCGATCCTCGCCCCGGTCCTGCCGGCGGTGGGCCAGGAGCAGGGCGTGGCGCGGCCGCAGGAGCCGGGGATCACGTACCTCGCCCGGGACGACTTCATGGCCCTGGTGGACGACGATCTCCAGGGCTTCGTACGGGATCATCCGCGGGCGAAGGAGGGCTGGTGGGAGTTCACCATGGACGACCGCAGCTACGAGCTGTACGACTTCGGGGACAGCCTCCAGCTCACCTTCTACGTCGACGCTCGTGACCTGCCCAGGGAGAGGCGCAACGAGTTTCTGGACACCGTGCGGGACATGGTCGCCCGGCGCCCTCCGGCCGGTGCCATGGCGACGGAGGTCACGTGGTATCCGGAGTACATCCACCTGATCTGGATCAAGGCGAGCTACGTGCTGGACGGCTCCTTCGGCGCCCAGGCCATGAAGGAACGCTACCACCAGTTCGTGTACGTATACGCCCGGGACCTGGAAGCCGAGATCCGTCGCGTCATGGACGGCTGACCACCCCGGGAGCTAGCGGGTCCCTCCGCGCGGTGGCGTGATCATGATGTGCGCGCCCGGAGTGCCCGGGAACATGAGCCAGGGCCCCCCGGCGCTGGGCTGCGTGGAAAGCCCCGTGGACTCAGGGGTCGCCCCCGGCGTGTAGATGGTCCACCGCTCGTACCGGTCCCGGATGGTTCCCGTGCCGGGGTCGAAGCCCGTCCCCGTGACGATGCTGTTCACGGTACCGGAAGGGATCGCGAGCTTGCCGGCCGTGAATTCCTTCCACCGGGTTTGAACCACCTGGTTGTCGGGTGTACCCGCTGCCCGCAGGTCCCGCCCTCTGGCAAAAAACGCCTCCAGTCCCGCCTGGTGGCACGACACCTCCAGCTGCTGAGACGTAGGGTTCGGCGCCATGCAGATCAGGTCCGTGGCGCCCTGGCGTAGCGTGACGAAGGCGCCGGTCGAGTCGTAGCCCTGCACCGTGGCGCCGTCGCGCAGCTCCGGGGGCGCGGCCTGGAGAGCGAGACGGATCTGCATGTCGGGACTCAGTCCGCTCCATGCCTCCTGGGCCCGTGCGGGCGTCGAGGACAGGGAGACGACGGCGCCGAAAGCGGCGGACACGAAGAGTCGGCGGATCACGGGACACCTCGGGTTGGGGCGGCAGGCACGCCGGCGGCGTGGGTCCCACATAGTGGCCAGGAAGCCCCGGCCGATACAAGGGTGAAGGAGTGGAGGTCCAGCCCATGCGGATCTGTACAGCACGGCTGGAGAGCCGCATGTTGGCGGCGACTTCGGGCGGCGGTCACGTCCGATCACCC
>JAJDNI010000110.1 GCA_022340755.1 Gemmatimonadota bacterium | reverse complement strand
CAACCAGCATCCGCCCCTTGTCGCCCCTTCTCGTCCGCTCACCCGCGTCCCCGCCCCTAAGAGCCCTCACCGCTTGCCACTCCTGGAACCACAGCTTACCGTGCCTTTCGGTCCAACAGGCCCTTTCAATCTCCTATCCGTCCCGCCGCACCCTAGCAGGAAGCCGGTCCGCATTCACCGCAGCGATCGCAGCCATTCCACGACTTTCTCAAGCTGGGCGGTGGGGACGCTGTGCCCGCCCTCGAACGGTTGCAGCGTCACCCGGTAGCCGGCCGCCTGCAGCATGTCACGCGCCCGCTCGGATTCCGCGAACGGCGCCATCGGGTCCTCTCTGCCGTGTACGAGCAGGACCGCAAGATTGCGACCGTCCTCGATCGTTCCCCCGCGCACCGTGAACCATTCGGGCGCGATGCCCGCGAAGCCGAACGTGATGATGCCGGCGAAGCTGTCGTGCTCGTAGAAGCCGGTGAGGAAGCCGTAGATCGCACCCTGCGAGAAGCCCAGGATGTAGACCGGCCCGAGCCGGTAGCGTTCACGGACGGTACGCAGCAGCGATGGCAGGTAGTTGACAATGGTGAGCTCGGCCGAGCGACGGTCGACCATCGTGTCCTGCGTGAGCGGCGGTGGCGTCCACGTGTTCAAGCCCCAGCTGTACCGGGTCCCCGCCTCCTCGCCCGGAATCGGATACGGCGCCTCGGGCACGACCACGACGTAGCCGGCTCGCGTGAACACCGGCGCGATGCGCGCGAAGCCGCGCGCCGTGCCGCCGAACCCGTGCAGCGCCAGGATCGCGGGCCAGGTGCGCGTCGAATCGTACCCTTCCGGGAGAGCGACCACCGCCGGAAACAGCGCCGGCGCGTCCTGCCAGACCGTGTCGACCGGCACGGGCGGTGCGGTGGCCGTGCCCTGCTGCCGAGCCGAAACTGCCGGCGCCACCGTGGACGTGAGGAAGATCGCGATGAAGGCGCTTCTCGCGCGCATCGTCTGCCTCCTTAGGGATAGGAGCTTCAACCGCCGTGTTGGCATAGAAAGCACGGTAGGCTGCGGGTCCAGGAGAGGCAAGGCGGGAGGATGGTGAGGGAAGGCGGGCAATGTGCGGTGGGAGATGGAGGCGAGTGGGCGAGGATACGTGGAGAGGTCGAGGGGATGGGCGGATGGGCGGTGGGAGCCGGAATCGAGAATCCCGTGACTCGTGGGGACGGATCGAGTTCTCAGTTCAGGTCGATGACGCTCATGCCCCACCTCCCTTCTTCACGTCGTCCAGGACGCGGACGACCGTCTCGTATTCGATGTTCGCGATGCGCGCCTCGCTCAGGAGGCGCTCCGCCAGGTGCCTGACCCGCTTCATCCCCTCCTCGGGATCCCCGCCCGGTAGCCTGCCCGTCACGAAGGTGCCCCGACCCCGCTCCGTGGCGATGAGCCCCTGCCCCTCCAGCTCGTCGTACGCCCGCTTCACGGTGAGCGGGGCGATGACCAGCTCCGCCGCCAGCTCGCGGTGCGACGGGAGCTTGTCTCCCGCCTGCAGTCGCCCCTGGGCGATGTCCTCCTGGACGTGCCGCACGATCTGCCGGTAGATGGGCATCTCGTCGCCGGGGTTGATGATCAGGGGCGCCTCCTCACGTGATTAAGTGATATATAACTGTATATCACCTGGCGCGCGGTGGCAATACCTGGGGGACGCATCCCGGGGGGGAGACCCTGCTACCACGGAGGGCGGTGAGGACGCCCCTCACTCCATGCGGAGCGCCTCCATGGGATCCACCCGGCTCGCCCGGCGCGCAGGGACGAGGATGGCCACGGCGGCCACCGCGCCCACGGCGAGGGCCACGAGGCCGTACGTCCAGACGTCCGTGCTCCGGACCTCGTAGAGGAACGCCTCCAGAAAGCCGCCGAGAGACGCCGCGGCGCCGAGCCCCAGGACCACGCCCACCGCGGCCACCGTCATCCCCTGCCGCAGGACCATGCCGACGACGTCACCGGAGTGCGCGCCCAGCGCCCGTCGGATCCCGATCTCCCGCGTGCGTTGAGACACCGCCTGGGAGATGACGCCGTACACGCCGACGACCCCCAGGAGGAGCGCCAGCCCGGCGAAGACGACCATGAGCGTCAGGACGAAGCGCTGTCCCGCGAGGGAGCTCGCCACCACGTCGGCCATGGGGCGCATCATGAACACCGGGATCTCCGCGTCCAGCTCGTGGATGGCGTCCCGCACGACCCCGCTCACCGCCATGGGGTCGCCGCGGGTGCGGGTGAGGAGGGTGGGCGTCCCCAGGTGGAACGGAGCCTCCTGCGCGATCTGGCGGTCCAGGATGTAGAAGGTCGGCGGCGCGTTCATCAGCCCGTCCCAGCGGGCGTTGGTGACCACGCCCACGATGCGCTCCCCCTCGGGGGAGCCCAGGCTGATCCTCCGACCCACCGGGTCCTCGCCGGGCCAGTATCGCGCCGCCATGGTCTCGTCGATGATCGCCACGCGGGGGCCCGTGGCTTCGTCCGTGGCATCGAAGAGGCGTCCCCGGACGAGGGAGATTCCCAGCGTCCGGAAGACGTTCTCGTCGGTAGTGACCAGGCTGGCGGTGGGCGCTTCCTCCTCGGACTCCGGCGCCGGCCTGTCGGGAATCGAGAAGCGGGACCACGACTGGTCGAAGAGGATCGGGGGGCGGTCCGCCACCGCGGCGGCCACCATGCCGGGGTGGGCCTTCACGCGTTCCAGCAACGCATCGACGAACGTCAGCTTGTCCGCACCGGAGTACCGGGACTCCGGGAAGGTGAAGCGGGTGACGAGGACGTGCTCCACCTCGAAGCCCGGGTCCTGCTCGAGGATCCGCCACAGGCTCTTGGCCATGAGGCCGGCGCCGATGACGAGGACGCAGGCCAGCGTGATCTCCGACACCACGAGGACCCGGCGCAGGCGCAGGCGGTCGCTCCCCGTGCCCGCGTGGGATCCGCCCTCCGAGAACGCGCGCGTGAGGCGCGTCCGGGCCAGGGTCCCCGCGGGGACGAGTCCGAAGATGAGGGTGGCGGACACCACCAGGACTCCGGAGAACGCCAGCACGCCCCCGTCCACGCGCACCTGGTCCAGGCGGGGCAGCGTCCCTCCCTCGAGGGCGAGGAGGCCGTCCACACCGAAGTGCGCCACAAGCAAGCCGAGGACGCCTCCGACGCACGCGAGGACGAGGGCCTCGACCAACAGGTGTCGGGCCAGCCGTCCCCGGCTGGCGCCGAGCGCCGTCCGCACCGCCATCTCCCGGCTGCGGTCGTAGCCCCGGGCCAGCACGAGGCTCGCCACGTTTGCGCACGCGACGAGGAGCACGAGGGCCACGGCGCCCAGCAGCAGGAGCAGCGCGGGCCGCACCCCGGCGACCGCGTCGTCCAGCAAGGACGTCATGTAGAGGAAGTGGCCGCGATGGTGGTCGGGGTACACCTCCCGCCACCGGGCCATGATGTTGGCCATCTCCGCCTGGGCGCCCCGGAGGGTCTCGCCGCGCGCCAGCCGGCCGATCATGCCGAACCAGTGCCCTCCCCTCCATGTGCGCGCCGGGTCCAGGAGGAGGGGTGCCCACAGGTCGACGTCCGGGTCCGGGAAGGCGAAGCCCGGGGGCATGACGCCCACCACGGTGCTCCTCACCTTGTTGGCCTGGTTCTCCCACCCGAGGTGGAGGGTCCGGCCCACGATGGTGGAGTCGCCCCCGAAGCGGCGCTGCCAGAAGTCGTAGCCCAGCACCACCACCGGAGCGGGGTCGGGCCCCCCGTCCTCCTCCACCAGCGTCCGTCCCAGGTACGGGGGCACGCGCAGGGTGGTGAACATGCTGGGAGTGACGGCGCCCGCGGTGACCATCTCGGGATCCCCGATGCCGGCCGTGAACGTGAGGCGCTCGGTGGAGACGGCCGCCACCGACTCCATGGTGTGGTTCTCCTTCAGGTAGTCGAAGTACTCCGGCGAGCCCACCGGGTACTTCGGCCAGTCGTAGCCGCTCTCCGGGACCCAGCGGCTCCAGATGGCCACCAGGTTCCCGGGCTCGTCGTAGGGGAGGGGCCGCAGGAGCACCCCCCGCACCACCGAGTAGACGGCGGTCGTGGCCCCCATCCCCAGCGCCAGGGTGAGCACCGCCACCGTCGTGAAGCCACGGGCCTTGCGGAGGTTGCGCAGCGCGTGCGCGAAGTCCTGCCGGATGCCGTCCACCGTCCCCATGATCCCTCCCCTCGCCTCCTCCCCACTCTCCCTCACCGCCTCGGCGGCCATCGCTTCCGGGTCACCGAAGGCCTCCACCGCCCTCCGCCAGGCCTCCGCCGGCGGGAGGCCCTCCTTCTCCAGCTCCGCGGCCCGCATCTCCAGGTAGAACCGGATCTCCTCACGCACCTCCACGTCGATGCGGGAGCGGATACCCGTGGATCGGCGGCGACGCGAGGAGCCCCACATGGTCAGCCCGGAGCGCGCCGGAGAAGGGCCAGCACCGCCTGGGAGTGCTTCGCCAGCCGGGGAGCCTCCTCCGCCAGGTAGCGCGAGCCCTCGGGCGTGAGCTCGTAGAACTTCGCCCGCCGTCCGCTCTCGCTCTCGCCCCACCGGGCACTGACCCATCCCTTCCGTCGGATGCGGTGGAGGGCCGGGTAGAGCACCCCTTCCTTGACGTCCACGACGTCGCCGCTGTGGCGGCGGAGCCAGAGCCCCACGGCGTATCCGTGCATGGGCCCGCCGGCGAGGGCCTTCAGGATGAGGACGTCCAGCGTCCCGCTGTAGATGTCGCTCCCCGCCACGCTTCCCCCCTGCCGCGATTTACCCCTATGCCACGTAGGGATAAGATGACGACGATGACCCCTATGTGGCAAGGGGGTGCGAAAGGAGCTGTGGGTAGCGAAAAGTCCATCGCCGTGGGAGAGCGGCTGACCGAGGGCCCGCGAGACAACCATGGTGGTGCAGCGGGCAAGATCATGCGCGCAGGGGAAAGGGCAAGAGGTGGTTCCGGGACTCGCATGTGACGACAGTC
>JAJDNI010000108.1 GCA_022340755.1 Gemmatimonadota bacterium | reverse complement strand
GTCTGGCACCCTGTCGGAATCCTGGCCAGCGACGGCTCGAGCGGGGAGGGGGCCTCCGCGGAAGGTCGGGACGGCTCACCGCACGCCGACAGGGCGACAGCGGTGACCGCCAACAGGACACGCCTGGCGGCAAAGGGCAGCATAAAGGGGGGCTCCTGGGAGGGTTCGGCGCCTAGTTCAGGCCCAGCAGGGCACGGAAGCGCGGCTGATTCTGAAGCCCGTCATGATACCAATACATCTGTCCTTGCGCCACAGAATTCTTATAGGCCTCCACGGTGGAGGGATTCGCGGCGAGGTAGAGGCCCATGAGCCGGACGGCCTCGTCCCAATCCCCCAGCCAGCATCGCGGGATGGACTCCAGGAGCGCGATGTTCCGAAGGGGGTCCACGGCCGGAGACGCACGGCCCCGCGCGGCCACGGCCCGCGCCGAATCCGGCAACCCGGCCCGCACCAGCGCCATGGCCATGTACTGGAGGCCCTGCTTTTCGCTGATGGTCTTGACCTGGGGAGGGCTCAGCTCGACGAAGCGACGTTCGTCCTGCCACGCCGCTGGGATGTTCGCGGGGACGTTCGGAAGCGCGTACACCATCAGCTGGCACTGGTGGAACCGGTAGTCGTCGGGGAAGCGCCGCAGCCCCTCATCACACCACCGACGGGTCTCACGGGCATCACCCAGATCCCACGACGCCCGAGCCAGTCGCCAGACCGTGAGGTTGGCGTTCTCCAAGAACGGATCGGCGTCGTAAGAGCTCTGTGCCGCGATCTTGGCCTGCGCCGTCTCCCCCTCATTGAGCAGCAGATGGCTCAGGGAGGCGCGCGCCGAAGGGGTGTCGGCCTTGCGCAGCAGGGCCTCGGCCTGCGAAAAGGCGTTCTTCGCCTGGTCCTCGTTGTCGTAGAGGTTGAGCAGGTATTTCCAGTAGAGCAGCGTGCCCTTCAGCTCCAGGGCCGACGGATCCTCGGGTGCCATGGCGAGGGCACTGTCCGCACGCGTCAGCCCGATGCCGATCCACTCGTCGTACTGCGATCGATCGAACCCCCCGAGGCGGGACTGGCGATAGGCGAGCCAGCCCCGGCGCGTCAACGGCTCCACCCAGGATGGATCCGCCTGCTCAGCGCGCGCCAGAATGGAATCCGCCTGCACCAATTCGTGGGACGCTCCCCGAACGTCCCCGCGCCGGACGGCTTCCGTAGCGCGCTCTCCCGCGACCGCTGCTTGCTGGAGCAGCTCCCAGGCTCCGACGCTCCGGGTCGTTCTTCGAAGCTCGATCTGGCCCATCTCCTGCCCGATCTTCCGCCGAAGGAAGTCGGCCACCTGCAGCGAAAGGGTGTCCTGGAGGTCGAAGAGGTCGGCGCGCGCACGTTCGAAGCTCGTGCTCTGGAACTGGGAGCCATCGAACGCGTTGATCATCGACACGGTGACTCGGACCCGGTCTCCCGCCACCGCGACTTTTCCGTCGACGATGGTGCCGACGCCCAGCGCCCGCCCGATGCTGTCCATGGGGGGACGATCATGGCGGTAGAGCTCGGAGCCGTTGCGCGACACGACCTTCAGGGCCTTCACGGTGCTGAGCTCGTCGATGAGCGACTCCGTGAGGCCGGTGGCGAGGAACCCGGTATCATCCCCGCCGCCCTGGGTGTCGAAATAGAGCACCGCTACCCTGCGTGGGTCCTCGTTGGGTCTGAGCTCGACGGGCCCCGCGGCTTCCGAGGCCGCCGAGGCGAGGTCGGAGCGCGCGACGGCGAACGCGGCACCAAGGGAGAGCACGGCGACGATTGCGAGGAGCCATTTCTCGATGGTCGGTGCCTTCTGGGCGCCCTTCGCACCGTGGAACCAGGACAGGATGAGGGCCCCCGGGAGACCGCAGAGGGTGAGGGCAAGCGCGACCCGGTAGACCGCGCCGGGGAGGATCCCGCGGTCGACGAGCTGGTCGACAACGCCGAGCACCGCCCATGCCCCGGCGGCGTATGCCAACAGAAACTGGACGATTCGCCGCTCCCGCAAGTGTGCCCAGGAGAGCGCCGGCTTGTGATCCCCGTGGTCGGCGGACTCTTGCTCGAGCATGCGGTGATGGGGATGCGGTGACACGGTGAACACCTGCCCTTGCCGGTGGTGCCGCCGGCGCTGCGGGTACGGGGCATCTCGAGGCCGGAGGGGCCCGGAACGCACAGGCCTTCTAACCCGGTGAGAACCAGAATGATTCGTCTTTTGGACCAGGAGGCGCAAGAATATCTCTCATCTTCCGCCGGGCCATTCCGGGGGTTGGGCCATCGGAGGGTGGCGTGACCACCCCTCGCTGGTCGGTGCCCCGGCGTCACCGCGCGCTACTCCAGGGAACGGCGGCCCCCCACTCGTTGTACTCTGCCCCCATCATGCGAACATCGACCGTCGTTTCGTCCCTCGTCGCGCTCGCCACGCTGACTGGGTGCGCAGGCAACGCCCCCGTGGGTCCCACGCCAGGCAGTCCGACTTTCGACGGCGAGCAGGCGATGGAGTTGGTGCGAACGCAGGTGGGTTTCGGGCCGCGCGTGCCGGGTCGCGAGGGACACGCCGCCCAGCTTGCATGGATGGTGGCCCATCTCGACTCGGCCGGCGTGGAGGTCCAGACCGATACGTTCACGCACGTGACGACCACCGGTGACACCTTGCACCTGACCAACGTGCTGGCCAGGGCGAAGCCCGAAGCCACCCGACGGATCCTCCTTCTGACCCACTGGGACACCCGGCCCATCTCCGACAACGCGACGGATCCGGCGCTTCGTTCGACACCCATCCCCGGGGCGAACGATGGCGCGTCCGGGACCGCGATTCTCATGGAGTTGGCCGGGCTGCTCGAGGGGACGCCGCCTCCGATGGGCGTGGATCTGCTCTTCGTCGACGGAGAGGACTACGGGGATTATGGTGCTGGGGACATGCTCCTGGGGGCCAAGCATTACGCCGAGAAGCTGCCGCCTCCCGGACCGGGCAGACCGATCTACGGGGTGCTCCTGGACATGGTGGGCGACGTGGATCCGCGCTTTCCCGTGGAGCCCACGTCGGTGCAGTATGCGCAACCTGTGGTGCGGAAGGTGTGGGATGCAGCCCGCCGCCTCGGGTACTCGAAGTTCTTTCCCGACGCCGCGGGCCAGGACATCGCTGACGACCATATTCCGCTGCTGAACGCGGGACTCCCCACCGTGGACGTCATCGATTTCTCATACGGCCCGGGGAACTCGTGGTGGCACACGCCCGAGGACACACCGGAGCACGTGAGCCCCAGCACGCTGGGGATGGTGGGGCAGGTGGTCACCGAGCTGATCTACTCCGGAGGATGAGGAATGGAGTCGGACATCGTGCGGGTCGCGGTCGTGCAAGCGTCACCGGAGTTCTTCGACACACCCGCCGCCGTGGAAAAGGTGTGCCGGCTCACCGCCGAAGCCGCGGGGAAGGGCGCCCGACTGCTGCTCTTTCCGGAGGCGTACGTGGGAGGGTATCCGTGGGGACTGGCCTTCGGGACCGCGGTGGGAGGTCGCTCGGATCCGGGGCGCCGAACCTGGGAGCGTTACTGGAGAAGCGCCGTGGACGTGCCGGGACCGGAGACGGAGCGCATGTCGGAGGCGGCCCGGGAGGCCGGTGTCAACCTGTGCGTGGGGGTCATCGAGCGGGATTCCACGTACAGCGGCGGTACACTCTTCTGCACGCTCCTCTACTTCGGCCCCGATGGAACCCTCCTCGGGAAGCACCGCAAGCTCAAGCCGACCGCGGCGGAGCGCCTCATCTGGGGTGAGGGGGACGGCAGCACGCTGACGGTGGTGGACACTCCCATGGGCCGTGTGGGTGGCCTCATCTGCTGGGAGAACTACATGCCCCTCGCCCGCATGGCCATGTACGCCAAGGGCGTGCGAATCTACCTCGCGCCCACCGCGGACGCCCGTGAGCGCTGGCAGGCGACGCTGCAGCATATCGCCCTCGAAGGACGGTGCTTCGTGCTGGGCTGCAACCAGTACGTGCGTCGTGACATGTACCCGGACGATCTGGAGATCCAGGACGAGCTGGACAAGTGGCCGCAGGTCCTGTGCCGCGGTGGAAGCGCCATCTACGGGCCCCTGGGCGAGTGTGTGGGGGGACCGCTTTGGGACCAGGAAGGGATCGTGCTCGGGGACCTCGACCTGACCTCCATCGCCCGAAGCAAGTTCGACTTCGACGTCACGGGACATTACGCCCGGCCCGACGTGTTCCGCCTGGAGGTGGACGAGCGGCCCAAGCGGCCCGTGGAGTGAGCGCGCGGACCGCACCCCTGCCCTCAGCGCAGGGGCTGCCACTCCTCCTTGCTCGCCCTTCGACCCGCCGCTAGAGTCGAACGGCCCTCCTGGCAGGTCGTTGAAGAATGGGGGTACCCCGTGCGCATGGCGCTTTCGCGTGTTCAGGCAAGGCACGACGACGAGTCGTAGCAGCGCTACGGCGAGGAGGAGTAACGCTGCATCGGTAACAAGCGCGGAGCGCTTGTCGCGAAACCGGCATGCGCCCCTCCGTATGCGGCATATTGACTCAGGTGATCATGGGTTGGGGCGGCACGGCCCCGCCTCCGTCGTGGGGGCTCCTCGACGTAGCGATGGCTATGCCGTCGCCCTCACCCCGCGCGATGCATGCATCGCGCGGGGACCCCGATTCGCCCCGCCTGGGATTCGGGGCCGTGGCGCTCCCAACGCGGGGTGCCCTCATTCTTCAGCGACCTGCTAGGGACTCCCGAGAACGACAGAAAACGCGAGGCACCATGATCGAGGCCACCGCCCGGCCCGTACCAGAATACCTTGGCGAAGTCGAACGCTTCAGTGCTCACAACTACCACCCCCTGCCCGTGGTCCTCGACCGGGGTGAGGGCGTCTGGGTGTGGGACGTGGAGGGCAACCGGTACCTGGACATGCTGAGCGCCTATTCGGCGCTCAACCAGGGACACCGCCATCCGGAGATCATCGAGGCCGCCCGCGCGCAGCTCGACCGCCTCACCCTCACGTCCCGGGCCTTCCACAACGACCAGATGGGGCCCTTCCTGGCTGAGCTGTGCGAGGCCACGGGATTCGAGCGCGCGCTTCCGATGAACACGGGCGCCGAGGCCGTGGAGACGGCGCTCAAGACGGTTCGGAAATGGGCGTACGAGGTGAAGGGAGTGCCCCCGGACCAGGCCGAGATCATCGTCTGCGAGAACAACTTCCACGGACGCACCACCACCATCGTGGGATTCTCCTCCGAGGAGCAGTACCGATCCGGGTTCGGCCCCTTCACCCCTGGCTTCAGGATGGTCCCCTACGGCGACGCCGACGCGCTGGAAACGGCCATCGGGCCGAACACAGCGGGCTTTCTGGTGGAGCCGCTCCAGGGGGAGGGCGGCGTCGTGGTTCCGCCGGAGGGCTACCTTCGGCGGGCCAGGGCCCTCTGCGACGAGCATCGCGTGGCACTCATGGCCGACGAGATCCAGACGGGACTCGGCCGCACGGGGCGGCTCTTCTGCTCGGAGTGGGAGGACGTGCGTCCCGACCTGCTCATCGTCGGCAAGGCGCTTGGCGGCGGGGTGTACCCCGTGTCGGCAGTCATTGCGGATTCGGAGTTCATGGACGTGTTCCACCCGGGTGATCACGGCTCCACGTTCGGCGGCAACCCGCTGGGTGCCGCCGTGGGTCGAGCGTCGCTCCGGGTGATCCTGGACGAGGATCTACCGGCCCGCGCCGACCGCCTGGGAAGCGCATTCATGAGCCGCCTCCGGGGAATCGACTCGCCGCACATCCGGGAGGTTCGCGGCCGCGGACTGCTCATCGGCGTGGTGGTGGAGGACTCCTCGGGAACCGCCCGTCCCTTCTGTGAGGCGCTGAAAGAGCGCGGCATCCTCGCCAAGGAGACGCACGAGCAGGTGATCCGCTTCGCGCCGCCGCTGGTGATCGACGAGGAGACGCTGGACTTCGCGTTCGAACAAGTCAGGGACGTGCTCACCGCGTGACGCGCAAGGGGGCCTGGCCGTACCTGATTTTGGGCCTGGCCCTTCTCGGGGTGGGACTCGCGTTCTGGCACCCCATCCCGGCCGGTGTCTGGCACGACGACGGGGTATACGTCCTTACCGGCCGGGCGTTGGCCAGGGGTGGAGGACTTCGGTACGTCGGGGTTCCTGGAAGCCCCCCGGCCGTGAAATTCCCCCCGGGCTACCCCACCTTCCTGGCAGGGCTGTGGCTCGTTCTCGGTAGTCTGGGCCGCGTGACGCTCGCAGCCGAGCTCCTCAATCTCGGGCTGGTGGCGGCTGCCGGGGCGATCACGGCGTGGGCCCTGCGCAGACACGCCGGCTTCACCCCAGCGCTGGCATTCGGGGCGGCCGCCGTGGGCTTCATATCCGCAGACGTCTGGCGGCCGGCGATCGTCCCTCTCTCCGAGCCTCTCTTCATGTTCGTTGCGGCCGGAGCCATGGCGGCCTGGGGCTTCGCGGCAAGGCCGGGGGACCGGCGGGGTCTGGTGGCGCTGGCGCTCATCCTGGTGGCCGCCGTGCTGACGCGCTCGGCGGCCGTCGCGGTGGTGCTCGGATGCGGTGTGGGGCTGGCGTTCTCGAGAGGTATTCGCGCCGCCCTCGTGGCGACGGTCCCCGCCTTGGCGACGGCGGTGGCCTGGGGAGCATGGGCGGCCTCCCGGGCGGCCGAGATCCCCGAAGGGGCTCGCGACGTGCTGGGTCCCTACGGCTCCTGGCTGACTTCCCAGGTGTTCGGCGCTCCACGGGCATTCGCCGCGGGCCTGCCTCCCGAGGCGTGGGCCGTGGGGAAGCAGATCTCCTTCTTCTTGCTCCCGGGCCTCGGGGGGTGGAAGCTCGGTGCGGCGGTCATCCCTCTGGCAGTGGTGGCGCTCTGGGGCCTCCTGCGACTCTTCCGGGCCTTCCCTCCCATGGCGTGGTCGGTGGGCGCGTACATCGCGATGCTGATGGTGTGGCCCTTCGTGAATCGTCGCTTGGTGGCGCCCCTGTATCCGTGGGTGGCGGTGGCCCTGGCCGTAGGCTTCGTCGACATGGTGACACGCTCACCGCGACGGGTGCGTCAAGGACTCCTTGTCGTCGCTGCTCTGTGGGTGGGGGCTTACGCGACGGTGACTGCCGACCGGGTCGCCCGTGGCTGGGTAGTGACCGGATACCACGTGCGGGCGGAACGGCTGGCCACCGCCATCTCCGCGCTGGAGCGGACCACGCCTGCTGGTTCCGTGGTGGGCGCTCCGGAGTTCTGGCCGGCAGTGATCCTGCACGGGGAGTGGCAGTCGATTCCGAGCGCGCGCTTCAAGCCACGTTCGGAGGACGAGGCGACTCCCCTGTGGGGCACGCCGGAGCAACAGCTTCAGCTCTGGTGGGACTACCGTGTGGACCACGTGCTCCTGGAGCAGAACGGTCGCATCCACGGTGACGCGCTCAACCTCCTCGAGGAGACCTGTCCCGGCTCGGTCTCCATCGTTGCGAAGATGTCGGCGGAGATGCTGGTTCAGCTCGAATGGGACGAGGCGTGCGCTACGAAGCTGGGGCTCTCGCAGCGCGGATAGCGCCGTCTACCACTCGACCTCGCCTTTCTGGGACCGATCGACCTGCCTCGCATCCGCATCACCGAGCAACACCTCCTCCACCTGCTGATAGAGGAACTCTTTGGCCCGCGGGTCCCTGGGGTCCAGTCCGTAGTGATTGATGAGCAAAGTCTGATGCTGTAGCCAGTCCTTCCAGCAGTCCGCGCAGATCTGGGTGAGGATGCGCTCGCCAAGCTCCGTCTTGAACGGCGCCTTGGCCATGCCGGGCGCATCCGCGCCGCACCGGCGACAATGGATCGTGTCGTCACTCATGTCGTATCTTCTTCGAAGAGCTCGGTCCTGAAAGATCGCTTCCGTGTTCCGACCTCGCAGCCGGGCGCGGGCTCGCCAAGGGTTGGGCGCCATGTACCCGCGGCGGCTCGGACGGGTCCTGCTCCCTTGCCGCCACCCATCATCGCTCGAATACCTAGGAGGCATTGTGGTCCGTACGGCGATCGTAGGAACGGGCTTTTACGTCCCTGAGCGCGTCGTGGCGAACGAAGAGCTTACACGCTATATGGACACCTCCGATGCTTGGATCGTGGAGCGCTCGGGCATTCGAGAGCGCCGATGGGTGGGAGAGGGAATGAGCGGCGCCGAGATGGCGCGCCGCGCGAGCCTCATGGCGCTGGAGGAGGCGAGCCTCGAGCCATCCGCCGTGGACGCCATCGTGCTCGCCACCTTGAGTCCCGACCATTTCTTCCCGGGAACCGGCGTCTTCCTTCAGAAGGAGCTCGGGTTGCCCGGCATTCCGGCTCTCGACGTACGCACGCAGTGCACGGGGTTCGTGTACGGCCTGTCGGTGGCGGACGCGTGGATCCGCTCCGGCCAGTACCGGACGATTCTCCTGGTCGGAGTGGAGATCCAGTCCACGGGCATCGACGTGAGCACCCGCGGTCGGGATATCGCCGTGCTCTTTGGCGACGGGGCCGGCGCCGCGATCCTCACCGCCACTGAAGAGGAGGGCAGGGG
>JAJDNI010000094.1 GCA_022340755.1 Gemmatimonadota bacterium | reverse complement strand
AGCATCTCCAGATCGCTTCTGGCTCGCGATCTTCGGTTCCAGGCCCTCGCGTGGATCGACGGCTTGCGCACAGTTTTCACCACCGTGGTGACGCTCGTGCTCGCCTGGATGGGGTTCCGATACTGGTCGCTGGTCATTGGGAGCGTCTTCTCGACCTTCTTCGCGGCCGTCGTTGCCTTCTGGCTCAGACCTTTTCGTCCAAGGTGGCCCAGGCCGTTCGCGGACATCACCAGCGAGCTCGCCTTCGGCTGGAACCTGGTGGTCTCACGCATTGCCTGGTACGGCTACTCCAACGCCGATTTCGCAGTTGTGGGGCGCGTTCTGGGCACCGCCGCGCTCGGGGCCTACAACATCGGCTGGACGATGGCCAGCCTGCCGGTGGAGAAGATCTCGGTCATGGTGATGAAGGTCACGCCGTCCGTGTTCGCCCGTGTCCAGGACGACCTTCCTGCGCTCCGACGGTACGTGAATCGCCTGACCGAGGGTCTCTCGGTCGTAACGCTCCCGGCAGCCATCGGAATGGCTCTCGTGGCCCGGGACTTCGTCACGGTCGTACTTGGGGACAAGTGGCTTCCGGCTGTGGTGCCGCTCCAGATTCTGTCCGTGTTCGTGACGTATCGATCTGTCACGACTTTGTACGCTGATATCCTCGAGGCGACCGACCACACACGCTTGAACATGATGTTCAGCGTGTTGGGGTTGATTGTATTGCCGGCGTGTTTCGTCATGGGGACGAGATGGGGGACGACCGGCGTTGCCGCAGCGTGGGCAGTCGGTTACCCGCTCATCACCCTGTCTTTTCACCTCAGCACCACATTCCGGATCATCGAGCTTCGGCCAAGTGAGTACTTCGCGAGCATGTGGCCGGCGGCCAGCAGCACCGCCGTGATGGCCGTCTTCGTCCTGGCGGTCCAGTCCGCAATGGGGACAGCCCTGCCGGGTGCAGTTCGGTTGACTGCGTCAGTCCTCGTGGGAGCGCTGGCCTACGCTGGGGCCCTGTGGGTCATGCACCGCCGTCGCATTGTGGCCAGCCTCGAGTTCGTGCGCTCAATGAGGACGAAGAAGAAACCAACGTGAGCGAGCCAGCGTTGCACGCGGCTGGAGACACACATCCATGACCCTTTTCCTCCCTTGCTCAGAGGTCGCGCGGAGTACCAGTGGCTAGAACGCTCCCACGGATGCTCTATCGGGGTCTCGTGGCCGCGGGGGCGCCACGGCTGATGAGGCGGATCCGGCCCGGCGCCCCGGTGTTGTGCTTCCACAACGTGGTCTCGGCAACCGACGCCGGGATCGGCGACGCGTCCTTGCACATGCCCCTGGCTGCTTTCGAGTCGATCATCCAATGGCTGGCCCTCTCGTACGATGTGGTTCCCCTCGGGGAGTTGGCCGACCGCGCGAGTGCTGGTCGAAGCGTCCGCGGTCTCGCCGCGGTCACTTTCGACGATGCCTACCGAGGCGCATTGGAGCATGCGATCCCGATCCTGTCCGCAATCGAGATCCCCTGCACCGTCTTCGTCGTGACCGGATTCGCGGACCATCCAATCCCTACGTGGTGGGACACACTCGCGGCCCAGGGTCAACTCTCCGGCGCGCGTCGCGAAGAGGCCCTTACTGCGCGGCGTGGCCTCGCTGCCGAAGTGCTCGCCGACGACGTGGATTACGGCACTACATCCGACCTTCCGGACGCGCTGCTCCCCGCAGGCTGGGACCAGATCGTTCGGTCAATGAGCGAGCTCGTCGCGATCGGCTCCCACACCGTCCTTCATCCGAATCTGACGGCCTTGGGAGACGCTGCCCTGGACCAGGAGCTCGGCCGTTCACGCAGGGAGATCCAGGAACGGACCGGGCGGGAAGTAGATGCGGTGGCGTACCCTTATGGACTCTGGGACCCGCGGGTCGCGAGTGCGGCGGGCCGAGCAGGCTACCACATCGGCCTCACACTCGCGGGTGGGCCCACGCAGTGGGCTCGAGACCGTCTCACCACTCCCCGCCTCAACGTCCCCGCCGGAATGTCGATCGACGCCTTGGCGTGCTGGGCGGCGGGCATCCGGCCTCGAAGGTTCTGGTGAGCGGCCAAGCCAGGCAGGTAGGCCGGGAAGCCCCCTCGGTTCTGCACCTGTTGGCACCCGCCGACTTCGGAGGCCTCGAGTCGGTGGTCCTCACGCTGGCACGCGGTCAGCTCGACTCGGGCCAGCACGCAACAGTCGTTTCGTTCCTGGACCCCGGCCGGGCCGGGCACCCCTTCGCCGAGGCGCTCCGGTCGGTGGGCATCCCCGAGCGCACGATTCGGGTTGCTGCCCGTGCATATCGGGCAGAGCGCCGCGCAGTCCGGGACCTGATCACGGAGCTCCACCCGGATGTGGTGCACACACATGGTTACCGCTCGGATGTGGTGGACTCCGGTGTGGCGCGCCGTATGGGCGTCGCCACCGTCACGACCGTCCACGGGTTCACGCGCTGGAAGGGTCGAGGGCAACTCTACGAATGGATCCAGCGTCGGTGGCTCAGGCGCTTCAGTGCCGTCGTCGCGGTCGCCGCACCCCAGCGGGACGAACTGATCCGGTCGGGCGTAAGGCCCGAACGCATCCACCTCGTCCGGAACGCGTGGCGCACCGCGCACGTGCCACTCTCCCGCGCCGAGGCGCGTGCGGCCCTGGGGCTCGACCCCGATGCGCTCGTGGCGGGGTGGGTCGGGCGGATCAGCGCGGAGAAGGGGCCCGAGATCATGATCGAAGCGCTCTCGGCATCAGCCAGCGCGGACGTCACGCTCTCCGTGATCGGTAGCGGCCCGATGGAGCGGGAGCTCCGCGCCCTGGCCGACGCACGGGGGGTTGCCCACCGTATCCGGTGGCACGGCGTCGTGCCCGAGGCGGGTCGCTACCTGCCGGCCTTCGACGCCCTCCTCCTGACGTCGTGGACGGAGGGCACGCCCATCGTGCTCCTGGAGGCCATGTCCGCGAGGGTTCCCATCGTCACAACGGCGGTCGGGGGCGTTCCGGACGTGCTGTCCGAGGGCGAGGCCATCCTGGTTCCGGCCGGCGACTCGGCCGCAATCGGCCGGGCGCTCGCGGAGGTGCTGGAGAATCCCACCGCGGCGGCGATACGTTGTGAAGAGGCGCGCAGACGGCTCGAGCGCGACTTCGCGGTCGAACCCTGGGTGCAACGCTACCGGGACATCTACTCCTCCTGCCTCTGACTCATGGCCTCCACCCTCGCCTACATCGTCCTGGGCCTGAGCCTCTTCCTGGCCGTCTACACGTACCTGGGCTACCCCGCTCTGCTATGGGTCGTCGGCCGTCTCCGCGCGGGGGAACTGCCGTCGGAGGATCCAGTGGAGTGGCCCAGAGTCTCCATTTCGGTGCCGGTCTATAACGAGGAAGCCCAGGTACCGGGCCTCATCGAGAGCCTCCTCGCCATCGACTATCCCCGGGATCGCCTCCAGATTCTTCTGGTGTCCGACGCGTCGTCCGATCGCACCGACGACATCGTGAGGCAGTACGCCGACCGGGGCATCGAGCTGCTCCGCATGCCGGAGCGCGGCGGGAAGACCCGGGCGGAGAACGCCGCGGCGGAGCGTCTCACGGGGGAAATCGTCGTGAACACGGATGCCTCGATCCGCATCCGCCCCGAAGCCCTGAAGCGCCTCGTCCGCGCGTTCCAGGATCCCGAGGTGGGCCTGGCGTCAGGCCGGGACGTGAGCGTCGTACCGGGCCAGGACACCGGAAACCTCTCGGAATCGGGCTACGTGGGGTACGAGATGGCGGTGCGGGACCTCGAGACCCGTGTCGGCGGCATCATTGGGGCCTCGGGATGCTTCTACGCCATTCGGCCCCACCTCCACAAGATCTCCCTGCCCGATTCCCTCAGCCGTGACTTCGCATCGGCCCTGCACGCACGGGAGAACGGGTACCTCCCGGTGTCAGTCCCCGATGCGCTTTGCTACGTTCCGCGCACGACGTCGCTGGACGCGGAATATCGCCGGAAGGTCCGGACCATCGCCCGGGGCATGGAGACGCTCTGGTACAAGCGGGCTCTTCTCAACCCCTTCAGGTATCCGGGCGTCGCGTTCAAGCTCGCGAGCCACAAGCTCTGCCGGTGGGCGCTGCCCTGGGCAGGGGTCGCGGCCTGGCTGGCCACCTGGGTCCTGGCACCGAGGCACACGTGGGCGCTGGCGCTGGCGCTGCTCGGACTCCTGATCGGGACCCTGAGCCTGGTGGGCTGGTGGTTGGCTCGGAAAGGGCGTTCGAACTCGCCACTCGCGTCCCTGGCCTTCGTGGTGGCCAGCAACCTCGCGGCCGCGTATGGACTGCTTCGGGTCCTCCATGGAGATCGGAGTCCCATCTGGGAGCCCACACGCCGGTGAGCGTCCGGCGTTCGACAGGTGGCCTTGGCCACCTGCGTTTCCCTTCGCCCTGTTCATCCTCCTGACGGCAGTGGAGCCAAGCACCTGGCGGGGTCCATTCTGCACTGGCTCGTGGGCCTCGTGGCTGGTGGGGCCTGCACCCGGTCTCGTGCTGGACTCGGAGTCTCCATGCTTGCGCCTCGGCCCTCGGTGTACCCAACCTGGTAGTGGGCCTTGGCGTGCTCCGCACCGAGCGGTGGACCTTGTGGTAGTAGGGTCACGGTGGGGGAGCGTGGTACCCCTGGGCGCATGAACGGGCCCTCCGTATCTTCCGATGCCGTCGGCACCTCTTCGTGCCCTTTTCCCAGACATCCGATGCGATCTCCCCTCCCCCTGGTCCTTCTCGCCACCCTCGCCCTGGCCTCCTCCGCCGCGGCGCAGAGCATCGCGTCCGGCGACGTGACCGGTCAGGTCAGAGGCCCCGACGGTGAAGGGCTCCCCGACGCGGTGGTTTCCCTACGCTCCCTGGACCTGGGCATCACCCAGGAAGCCGCCACCGACATGCAGGGACGATATTCCCTCCCGTTCGTGGCCCCAGGACGCTACGAGTTGCGTGTGGAGGCCGTCGGATATGCGCCGACGGTGTATCCGCTGGTCCGCATCGAGGCCGGTACGGCACGGACCATCAACATCGACCTCACTCCCGCGGCGCCCCCGGTGACGCACGTGGATACGGTGAGGACGGTGGGGACGCTCCTGGGCCGGTGGCGTGGATC
>JAJDNI010000084.1 GCA_022340755.1 Gemmatimonadota bacterium | reverse complement strand
AAACCACGGGTCACCCGATCGAGGGACAGGCCGTGTGCGCGTCCGACGGTCGCCGGATCGGCGCCGTCCTTGAGGCGCGCCAGAATGCGGCCGGGCATGACCTGCTCGGCCTGCTGGGCCACGCCGAAGCTCGGCTGGATCTGGGTGGCTTGCGAAGGATTGGAGGGAGTGACGGGCTGGCTGGCGTCCTGACAGGCGGCGGCCAGCGCAGCCATGGTGAGGGCAACGCCCAGGGGGAGTGTGCGACGCATGGTGATGCGCTCCGGTGATGTGAAATCACGGCCACAACGAAGCCCGACGGTCACACCACCCCTCGCCCGTCCGCATCCGCCGGCCAGGCCGCAAGTATTCCAAGCTACTGCCCCGCTTCGGTCCGCCACAACGGTCGTAGGTGCAGCCGCATCGCTCCTGACGGCATCCGAATGCTGGCGCACTCGCACGCGGGTGGGCTATCCTTCCGCGATCCCTCCCGATGCCCGAAAACACATCGCCGGGCGCCGGCAGGCGCCGGGCAGCGACGCCGAACTCCACCTCACCCACCACCGGGAGATGCGAGCTTGAGCACCGAAACGGCCACTACGAACGGGGGCCACACCTTCTTCGGCCACCCCAGGGGGTTGGCGACCCTCTTCTTCACCGAGATGTGGGAACGCTTCGCCTACTACGGGCTGCGCGCCATCCTCATCCTCTACATGACCGCGGCCGTGGACAACGTCGTGCGCGGCGCGGACGGATCGATCCTGCGCGCGAACCCCGGGCTGGGCCTGGACGTCGCCACGGCAGCCGCCATCTACGGGCTCTACGTCGGGCTCGTCTACATCATGGCGCTCCCCGGTGGGTGGGTGGCGGACAACCTGTGGGGCCAGCGCAAGGCGGTCTTCGTGGGTGGCTGCTTCATCGCGGCCGGGCAGGCCACGATGGTCCTGCCGTACACCTTCACGTTCTTCCTGGGCCTGGTCTTCATCATCCTGGGAACGGGCCTGCTCAAGCCCAACGTCAGCACGGTCGTCGGCGAGCTCTACCCGGAGGGTGGAGCGAGGCGGGACGCAGGGTTCAGCGTCTTCTACATGGGCATCAACGTCGGCGCCTTCATCGGCCAACCGATCGTCGGTTACTTCGGCGAGCGGTGGAACTGGCACTGGGGCTTCGCCGTTGGCGCGGTGGGCATGATCCTGGGGCTGATCCAGTACAGGATGGGCGCCAAGTACCTGGGCGAGGCCGGCTTCCTGAAGACCGGGGACTCCCCCTCCGTGTTGTCGGCCAAGTCCCGGAAATTCTTCACTTGGTTCTTCGGCCTCTTCGCCCTCATCGTCGCCTTCGGCTATCTCGTGCGCGCGGGCATCATCCCCGTCACCATCACGGAAATCGCCGAGGCCATGGGCTACGGTGTGCTGGTGCTGGTGGGGATCTACTTCATCTACCTCTGGATCTTCGGGGGACACACGGCGGAGGAGAACAAGCGACTGGGGGTGATCTTCTGGCTCTTCATCCTCATCGCGATCTTCTGGTCGGGCTTCGAGCAGGCGGGCTCGTCGCTGAACATCTTCGCCCGCGACCTCACCAACCGGAACATCGGGGGTTGGGTCATGCCGGCGTCGTGGCTCCAGTCGGTCAACCCGATCTTCATCATCATCGGGGCCCCGATGTTCGGCTCCCTCTGGGTGTTCCTGGACAAGGTCAAGAAGAACCCGTCGCTCCCGTTGAAGGCGGGCCTGGGGCTGATCTTCCTGTCCGCGGGCTTCTTCGTCATTGCCTGGGGAGCGGCCAACGCCAGCGCGGACCACCTGGTCACGCCGGCCTGGCTGGTGGTGACCTACGCGCTGCACACCACCGGTGAGCTGTGCATCTCTCCCATCGGGCTGTCGGCCATCACGAAGCTGTCGCCGGAGAAACGTGTGGGTCAGATGATGGGCGTCTGGTTCGTGGGCGCGGCGCTGGGGAACCTCTTCGCAGGCCTCATTGCAGGTCGCCTGGAGAACCTGCCTCCGGCACCGCTCTTCCAGAGCGTGGCCATGACCGTCGGCGTGGCCGGCATCATCGCCGCCGTGGCGAGCCCCTGGGTCAAGAAGCTCATGGGCGGCGTGAAATAGCCGACCACCTCGGCCACGAAATACCTGCGGGGGGCCGGCAACAGCCGGCCCCCCACTTCCGTCAGGGACAAGTCGGGTGGCAGATGAGAAGGCCTACGAGGCGGCTGCACTAACCGGCGAGTGCCGGGGTCACCGCTCGAGGCGCATCACCTGCTGAACCAGATCCGGGATGGACCCGGCGGCCATCTTGCTCATGACCCGGGCCCTGTGCACCTCGACCGTGCGCTGACTGATGCCCAGGTCGCGGGCGATGTTCTTGTTGTGCCTCCCTTCCACCACCAGGGCCATGACCTCCCGTTCCCTTGGGGTCAGGGACCTCAGGCGCCTGACGATCTCTTCTCGCTCGACCCGCTCGACCCGGGCGCGCGCGTTCAGGTCCAAAGCCTGCCACACCTTGTCCAGGAGCGCCTCGTCCTCGAAGGGCTTCTGGATGAAGTCCACGGCCCCCGCCTTCACGGCGGCCACCGCGTTGGGCACGTCGCCGTGGGCGGTGACGAAGATCACCGGGAGGTCGGAGTCCATTTCCACGAGTCGGCTCTGCAGCTCGATGCCGTTCATCTCCGGCAGCCTCAGGTCCAGGATCAGGCACCCTGGAACCGCGGGGTCGTACGCGTCCAGGAACGCAGCCGCCGAGGGAAAGGTGCGGCTCCCGAGTCCCACGGAGCGGAGCAGGAGGCTCACCGCATCGAGGACGCCAGGGTCGTCGTCGACCACGAAGACCGTGGGCCGCACCTCTTCCGTCATCGTTCGCTCCTGAGTCACGAAGTGTCGAGGGTGGGCAGCGTGAAGTAGAACGTGGATCCCCCCTCGGAGCGACGCTCGAAGCCGATGCGGCCGTGGTGCGCGTCCACGATGGAGCGGCTGATGGACAGCCCCATCCCCATCCCTCCCCCCTTGGTGGTGAAGAACGGCTGAAACAGGTGGCGCTCGGCGTCCGCGGACACGCCGCTGCCGTGATCTTCCACGCTCAACCGGACGGTGCCGGGGGCCTCGAGCCGCGTCTGTACCCGCACGGACCGCTCCTGGGGGGCAGCCTCCTCCACCGCATCGATTCCGTTCCGGATGAGGTTCAATACCACCTGTTGGATCTGGACGGCGTCGGCCAGAACGGTGGGGAGGTCGGGCGCCAGGTCCAGGCTGAGTCGGACGTCGTGGAGGCGCGCGTCCGCCCGGGCGAGGGGCTCCACATCACGAACCAGCGCATTGAGGTCCTCCTCGCGCCAGCGGCTTTCGTGGCGGCGGACGAGGTCC
>JAJDNI010000077.1 GCA_022340755.1 Gemmatimonadota bacterium | reverse complement strand
GTGGTGTTTCTCAATGAGTCGGTCCAGGCGAGGGCGCGAGATCCGCAGGACGCGGGCGGTTTCTCGTTTGTTTCCGCCGGTGCGGTCGAGGATCCGTTGGACGTGGGTGGCCTCGATGGCGTTCATGCTGTCGTCGGCGGGTGCCGCCTCCGGGCCGGTATCAAGCTGGACGGCGCCGAGAGAGAGGTGCTCGACATCGATCACGGGTCCCCGGCAGACCACCATCGCTCGGGTCAAGGCGTGCTCCAGCTCGCGCACGTTGCCGGGCCAGCCGTAGGTCGTCAGCCTCCGGAGGGCGCCGTCCGTGATGCCGCGGACGTCGGTGTGTAGTTCGTCGGCCAGCTTCGCGAGCAGGTGCTCCACCAGTCGCCGGATGTCGCCCCGCCGCTCCCGCAGAGGCGGGACCTCGATCTCCACCACCTGAAGGCGATAGAAGAGATCGTCGCGGAATCGTCCCTCGCGTACTTCCGTCTCCAGGGACCGCTGCGTCGCAGCGATGACACGGGCCTCCAGCCGGTGGGGCCGCTCACCGCCCACCGGATAGAACTCCCGGTCCTCCAGGACGCGCAGGAGCTTGGCCTGGAACTCCCGCGTCGTGTCGCCGATCTCGTCCAGGAAGATGGTGCCCGATCCGGCCAGCTCGAAGTAGCCTTCCCGGCGATCGATCGCGCCCGTGAACGCGCCGCGCGTGTGGCCGAAGAGCTCCGATTCGAGAAGGGGGTCCGGGATGGCCGTGCAGTTGACGGCGACAAAGGGCTCCTCGGCAGCCGGCGAGTTGAAGTGGATGGCCCGGGCGATGCGCTCCTTGCCCGTGCCGGTCTCCCCGGTCACCAGCACCGTGGCCCGGTTCCGAGCGAGCACCCCGATGAGCTTGTAGATGTCGATCATCTTGGGGTCCTGCCCGATCAGCTCGTCGAGATCGTGTCCCTCCGACGTCTCCGCCGTGAGGTTTCGTACGCGTCGTTGCAGCGCGCGGTCCCGCTCCGAGCGCTCGACCAGGAGATCGATGCGGTCCAGGTCGAGGGGCTTGGTCAGGTAGTCGTACGCGCCCTCGCGCATGGCGGCGACCGCGCTCTTCATCCCTTCGTACGCGGTGATCACCACCACCTGGACATCGCCTGCCTCGCGAACCCGGCGTAGCAGCTCCAGGCCACCCATCCCGGGCATGCGCACGTCGGTGATCACCAGGGTCGGCTCGAAGTCGGAGAGCGCCGCGAGCGCCTCTTCTGCGGTGGCGGCGACCGCGACCTCGTGGCCGGTCCGGCGCAGGTGGTGCTCGAACGTCTCCCGGATGGACGGGTCGTCGTCGACGACCAGGACGCGCGCGCTCATTGGGTCTCCGTCGGCGGGGCGTCCGCCTCCGTCAGGGGAAGCTCGACCACGAAGGTAGCGCCTCTTCCGTTCGCCGCTCCGTGTTCCAGGTCGATGCGGCCTCCGTGCTCCTCCACGGTACGCCGGGCAACGGCCAGACCGAACCCGGTGCCCTCCTCCTTTGTGCTCACGAAAGGTCGGAAGATCTGCTCCCTGACGCCGGCCGGGACCCCGGGACCATCATCCGATACCCTGACGCGGATCGCTCCCGGCCCGGCCGATGGGAGCGCCACGTTCTCCGTATCGATCCGGACGCTCCCTCCTCCCGGCATGGCCTCGCAGGCGTTCACCAACAGGTTCACGAACACGCCCTCCAGGTCGCGGGGGTCCCCCCGCACCCGGTCCCGCGACGCGTCGAACCGGTGCTCGACCTCGATGTGCTCCGATCGGAGCTGTGGCCCCACCGCTTCCGTGGCTTCGCTCAGGATCCCGTGAAGGGAGCACGCCACCGTGGTGGGCGGATGAGTCCGGGACATGCTGAGGACACGGGAGACGGCTCCGTCGAGGCGCTCCACCTCCCGCAGACAGATACGGACCGACGGCTCGGAGTCGGGCGGGATTCGACCTTGCTCCACATCCCGCCCCAGCTCCTGGAGGTTCAGCTTGATGGACGTCAGGGGGTTGCGGATCTCGTGGGAGATGCGAGACGCGAACTCGCCCATCACCGCCATGTGACGGGTCTCCTCCACGCTCGCGAGCATCCGCCGTACCTCCCCCACCATGAGCCCGAAGGCGCGCGTGAGGCGGCCCACCTCGTCGCCTCCCGCCTCCGGCAACCGTGGGGAGAGCTCGCCCCGCGCCACGTCGTCTGCCGCGACGGTGAGCTGCTCGAGGGAGGCGGTAGCGCGGTGGGACATGAGCAGGAAGGAGACGGCGATGGCTGCAGCGACGAGCAGCATGACGGTGAGGTCGACGTTGCGTGTCCGGACGAAGGGCGGCGCGAACTCGCCCACGGCCGCCGACGTGACCACCGTCCATGGGGGAGACGACAGGTTCACGAAGGATGCGACCCGGAGAGAGTCGTTCTCCCGGTATGTGAAGCTGCCGCTGTCGGTGGCGAACGCGGCGGCGTCCACGTTCCATCCGCTTTCGGAGAGGAGCTGCTCGGTGGTCTGGTTGATGAAACGTCGACTGGGGTGACGGAGCACTGCCCCTCCACCTCGATCGAGTAGCGCGGTGTATCCCTCTTTGCCGAAGGTGCTGCCCAGGAGCTCGTCGGAGAGGATCGCCTGCGAGCGCACACCTGCGACCACCGTGCCCACTGTGTCGCCGCTCGGGGACTGGGTCACCGGGAATCTGAGCTCCACCGCATCGCTCGACCGGGCCAGATCCGTCAGGCCCAATGCCGAATCCGCGCCGCGGCGGCCCCCGAGAACGTAGAGGCTCGCGCCGGCCGAGTCGCGCAGGTCGATCCAATGGTACGACGAGCCGAACAACGCCCACGCCGACGTGAGGTATTCCTCGGCGTCGACCATGCCCGGCGACGTCGGCGCGTCCGTTCCCGCGTAGTGGGCCGCGTAGAGTGCCTGGGTCTCCGCGTTTCCCGCTACCAGAAGCAGCTCCGAGGCACGGAGCGCGTAGCGTTCCTGGATGTCCGAGACGAGCCGCTGTGCGATGGCGGCGGTCTCCCTCTCCAAGAGGGAGTCGACGGCCTGGGTCGAGCGCACGTATCCGAAGATGCCCAGCGCCAGGACGGGTACGACGCCGAGCAACGCGAAAAGCGTGAGGAAGCGGGCCCGGAGGCTCACGTTGGACCTCTTGGTGGAACGCACCTCCGCCCGAAGGATATGGGCCACGGGCCGCGAGGGCTACCGGCTGGGTCATCCGCCGTCCCGTCGCATCCGCTCGCCGCGGGGCCCAGCATGAGTGCACGGAACGGGTCAACGCACCTGCCGTGACCGTCACAGCCTTCCTTCGTGCATCGGCCCGCGGAATCCACTACGATGCGCTGCATGGAGCCCATCCGGTACGACCCGATCGGGATTATCCACTCCCCATTCCGCGATCCCATGGGCACGCCCATCCAGCCCACGGCCGCGGAAGGCATCATCGGCGTCGTCGAGGTCTTCCCACCATTCACTCGAGGACTGAAGGATCTGGACGGGTTCTCCCATGTGGTACTGCTCTATCACTTCCATCGAGCGGGGGCGGTGGCTCTCGAAGTGACTCCCTTTCTCGATGACGAGAGCCACGGAGTTTTCGCGACCCGCGCACCCTCCCGACCCAATGCCATCGGCATGTCGGTTGTTCGATTGCTCGGAACAGAGGGCGGCAACCTCCAGGTCGAAGACCTGGATGTGCTCGACGGAACCCCGCTCCTGGATATCAAGCCGTACGTGCCGCAGTTCGATGCACGGCGGAAGACCCGAATCGGTTGGTTGAAGCGCCGCTCCCGTCCGATCCGCTCCACCAGGGACGACGGGAGATTCGGCCGATAGCCCGAGCTCCCCTGGACTGACCGTATCCGGCTGCCGTTACCGGCCCCGTGCCGGTGGATCGGACGCTGGAGTTGCTGGGCACGGCGGCGGTAACGTGCTCGCTCTTCGCCATGGCGGCGGCAGTGGTAGGCTACCCCCTCGCCGGCGACCTGCGGCCCGCACCGTGCTGCTCACGTCGCTCTCATCCGTGGCCACACTCTCGACCTTGCTGGTGCTCCTGGGACGTGGCCATGACCTCAAGGCCAAGCACGGGCTCCAGGGCCATCGGCCCATCTTCCTTCTGGCGGTCTTCTGCGGGAACCATCACCCCCCTATCCCCAGAACAAATACGCGATAGCGATAGCCGCGACCACGCCTGCGAAGTCCGCGATGAGACCGCACGTCACCGCGTGGCGGACCTTCTTGACACCGACCGACCCGAAGTAGAGGGCGATGATGTAGAACGTCGTGTCCGTAGCGCCCTGGAACGTGCACGCCAGCCGCCCCGTGAAGGAGTCGGCTCCGTAGGTCTTCATGGCGTCCACCATCATTCCCCGGGCGCCGCTCCCGGACAGCGGCTTCATGAGCGCGGTGGGCAGCGCCTCGATGAAGCCGGTGGGTAGCCCGACGGCGGTGAAACCCTTGCCGATGACGGCCACCAGGTAGTCGAGGGCGCCCGACGCCCGGAAGACGCCGATGGCCACCAGGATCGCCACGAGGTAGGGGATGATCTTGATGACGACGTTGAAGCCATCCTTGGCCCCGTCGATGAACGCCTCGTAGACGTTCACCTTCCGGATCATCGCCAAGGTGATGAAGCCGACGATGATCCCGAACAGAGTGACGTTGGCCACCAGGTTGGATACCGTCTGTACCTGGGCCTGCGGGAGCCGGGAGAAGTAGAAGAGCGTCGCGGCGACGATGGCGGTGAGTCCACCCAGATAGGTCAGGATCGTGCGATCGAGGAGGTTGATCTTCTGCACGATCGCCACCGAGATGAGGCCGGCGAGGGTGGCGAAGAACGTGGTCAGCAGGATGGGCAGGAAGACGTCCGAGGGATTGGCGGCACCGAGCTGCGCCCGATACACCATGATGCTGATGGGAATGACCGTGAGCCCGGACGTGTTCAGCACCAGGAACATGATCTGGGCGTCCGTGGCGGTCTCCGGATCGGGGTTCAGCTCCTGCAGCTCCTGCATGGCCTTGAGGCCGAGGGGTGTCGCCGCATTGTCCAGTCCGAGCATGTTCGCCGCGAAATTCATGATGAGGGAGCCGTGGGCGGGGTGATCCTTCGGCACCTCGGGGAACAGCTTGTGGAAGAAGGGGCCCACCACCCGAGCGAGGACACGGACGGCGCCCCCGCGCTCCCCCACCTTCATCAGACCGAGCCAGAGGGTCAGCACTCCGATGAGGCCGAGGCAGATGTCCACCGCCGTCTTGGCCATGTCGAAGGTGCTGTTCACCATCGTGGTGAAGATCTCGGTGTCGTGGAAGAAGATGAGGCGCACCAGCCCCACGACGAACGAGACCACGAAGAACCCGATCCAGATGAGGTTCAGGACCACGGCGCCACCCCCACGAGGAGCTCGGTGAGAACCGGGACGTGATGGCGCACGTGATGGTCGATGCCCGCCATCTCGAACTCGTAGGTCACTACGCCCAGATCGCGCTCCCCGCACCACGTCCCGAAGGATCCGGGTGTCGGGTAGCCCACGTCCGGCACCAACGGAAGCCCGGACCGCTCCGCGATCCACGCCGCGAGGATCCCCTGCTTCGCGTCGTCGATGCACGCGAGGGGCGCGTGGAGGGCGATGACGGCCTCGGGCTTCAGGTCCTCGATGAGCTTCACCAGCGCGGCGACTTCCGGCTCCGAGCCCGGCGACGCACCGGTGCTCAACTCGACCTCCCGGGTCGCCTCGAGGGTGGATCGGTGCCGCACGGGCTCCGGGCTCCAGTCCCGGGTCGCGAAGTTGCGGTTCAGATCCACCCCGTTGGCGTTGCCCCGGGTGCCCCGCGCCAGCCCGTCGGGATTGACCGCCAGCACCACCGCGCAGTGGGGCGACGGCTCGGCCAGGGCGCGCAGCGCGCGGGACAGGGCAACGGTGGTCTCACCCTCCTCCCCGTGGATGCCCGCGTGGATCAGCAGCTTGCACGTGCCGGAGGGACGCCAGACTTCCAGGGGCCGGCCCAGGACGGAGCGCCCGAACACGTCGGGATCCAGGGGAATCGTGCCGATGTCCTTGGGAGCGCGGAGCTTCATGACCCGAGCTCCCCGATGTTGAGGACGAAGCGCCCGTGTATCTCTTCGAGGTGCGCCAGCACCGTCTCCTTCAGGCGCATGTCCGCGTCCAGCACGCTGGCCCGCAGCACATCCACGGTGAGGCCCCGCAACAGGGGTCCGGACACGGGGGCGCAGCTCAGGTGCCAGCGCTCGGGCGCCACGCCTCCCCGGTCACGGTCGTACGGCCTGAAGAAGCCGAAGGAAGCACCGGCGCGCATCCGCTCGTCGAGCCAGTCGTGGAACGGCCCGAACATGCCGCCGGAGTCCACCTCCTCGGGAACGAACTCTACCTCGTAGCCCTCCGGCCGGGCGGCGGCATCGATGACGTCGAGCTCCGTCCCCCAGTGGTGCCGCGAGGCCCCGGGAAGCGCCGACCAGCGGAGGATGGCGAAAACCAGCTCCTCGTCACGCAGCGTGCGAATGTCCAGCGGCACGGCGGCGCTGTCCAGGACCGCCAGCTCCCCGGCCGCCTTCCGGTTCCAGATGGAAAGCTGCCGGTCGAAGCCCCGAAAACCGCTGCCGATCTCCACTTCGAATCCGGCCCGTCGGGCCTCCTCACGGAGCGCGAGGAACGGCGCCACGACGTCGCGATGCATGGGCGCTCCCAGCGCCCGCGCCTCGGACGGAGAGCAGAGGTGGGATTCGGTCCGGCCAGTGAGAATCGCGGGATTCATGCAGCCAGCGGGAAGAGAAGAGATCCCGTCATCGTATGCGAAAACGCATCGTTACAGGGCATCGAAGACGGTCTGCGGTGACGGCAGGCACGGTAGGCGGGGGCCGCCCCCGGGGCAAGCACGAGCTACCCTGCGCCAAGCGCGATCTCCACGCGGTGCGTTCCCGTCAACGTGGCAGGGACCAGGTGGGTGGGGGTCTCGACGCCGTCGAGCGTGAAGCTCCGGACCGTTGTGCCGGCCCCCGTCAGCGTGATGTCCAGCGTCATACCCCGGTACGGCACGCCTGCGAGGGTCACGTCGCCCCATCCCGCAGGCAGGAGGGGCCGCAGCTCCATGCCCCTCGTGGTGAAGTGCATCCCGAACAGCCCGAGGTGGATCATGCCCAGATAGGCCGTGGCCGACCACGTCTGGTCGGGCTGCGAGTCCCAGTGGTGGCCAGTCTGCCACCCGCCGTCCGGCACCCCCGTGCGGGCGTTGTGGATCTCCCAGAACGTTCCCGCTCCCTTATCGGGGTCGTTCGCCAGCGAGGCGAGGCGCGTCACTTCCCTGGCAAGGACCGCCGTGTCCCCCACCTCGGCCGCCGCTCTCGCCCAGAACCCCTGCACCATGGGCCACACGATGACGTTGTGTCGTCCCGGGTGGTCGTCGTCGTAGCGTGCGAAGTGCGGCCACACGTCGGGGATGCCCCAGGGCTCCTCGTGCACCTGGCCGAGGATCGAGCGCGCCCGTGCGCTGTCGGCGATATGGAACAGGATGCCGAAGGACAGCCCCGCCCCCTCCTGCGACTCGTCGAGGCTGCCGTCACGGTCATCGTCTCCGTGGTGGATGAAGTAGCCGTAGCGACCCTGGTCGGGCAGCCAGAAGTGGGTGTTGATGGAGGAGGTCAGGCTGTCCGCCGTCTCACGGAGCCGAGTCACGTCGGCGGCGGGCTCCCCGAGCTCGGTCGCCATCCGGGCGGCGCGCCGGTACGCCTCGACGTACAGGGCGTTGGTGCTCATGGTCATCTGCGCTCGCGTGCCGGGGTAGTCCAGCACGAACGAGCTGGTCTCCGGGTCAGTGGCGGGCGGCACGGGATACCCTGCGATGCCGTCGTTGAAGAATCCCGGCCCCCGGAAGAGGTGGTACGCCGGGTCGAAGTCGGCCGCCCGGCGCCCATCGAGGGTGTGGATCGCGGTCCGGTAGGCATCCGCCAGGAAGGGCCGATCCCCGGTGACCAGGTAGTGGTTCCACGCGCTGACGATCCAGACGCACTGGTCCCACCACTGGTTGTCCTGCTGCACGACGAGGCCCCCGTCGGAGCGCCGCTGCACCACCGCCCACAAGGTGTTCTTCGCGACCACGGGCTCCAGCAGGCTGGCGGCATTCCACGTGTTCACGGACGCATCGCGGGTCCAGGGCTGTCCGTAGCCGCCCCCGGCACGAATGAACGTGCCGGGTGGGTCCGCCAGGAGCCCCGTGATGTCGTACACTGCGGCGTCATACCGGACGGTGTTGACGTCCAGCAGGTTCCCCAGAGCGTGCTCGTAGGCCACGCCCAACGTCGCCTGCGAGGCCGAGTCCACGAAGGTGAGGGTGGGGCGAGAGGCGACCGGGTCTGCGGACGGTGACCGGCCTCCGGCGACCGGACGGGCCGGGATCGCCTGTGCGGCAGTCATGGCGGCGGCCGCCATAGTCAGCCACAGCGCGCATGCCCCCGCCCTCGCTCCCCGACGCAGCTTGCGCCGCACTTCGTACGATGAAATCATTGGGTTCCAGAAGTCGATCGGCACCGCCCCCCTGCCCAAACGCCACGGCGTCGTCGCACCCGTCCGGCAGGAGGCCCCATGTTCTCGCCCCGGTCACGTCACTTCGCCGTCCTCGCGGCGCTGACGCCCCTCATCTTCACCGTCGGATGCGGGCAGCGCTACTCGGACCAGGAGATCGCGGGGGCTGCACAGCATCTCGCGCACCTCTACGACCTGCGCAACTACGAGCGTGCCTCGCTCGAGGGTGCCAAGTGGCAAGACGCCGGGCCCCGCGCGTATGAGCCACGCGCGTGGTATGTCCTCAACACCGCGCGCTTCAGCTCCGACGACGACTTGAGCGACAGCACCGTGGCCTGGGGCGAAGCGATGGTGGAGGCAGCTCCTCAGAACCCCTGGTCGTGGTTCGCGCTTGCCGGTGCGCTCAACTTTCACCGCTCCCGGGGAAAGGAGGCGGTGGCGGCGAGCGATTCGATGATCCGGCTCTCGTCCGATCTCCCCTTCATGCGACTCCGTGTCGACGTGGTGCGGGGTCAGGTGAGCGACTCCGCGGCCCTCGCGCTCATCGACAGCCTGCCTCCCTCGGTGCAGAACAGCGCCGTGATGCTGGTGCGCCGAGCGGTGGCGGAGTTCTACCTCGGCACCAGCACCCACAGCGATTCGTTGCAGGAGGCGGCGATGGCGACGTTCGCCCGGGCCCGGGTGGCGGACTCGACGAACGTGGAGGCCTGGTACCTGGCCGGCGCATACCTGAGCAACCAGCGGCGCATGGACGAGGCGTACCCTCTGGTGGAGGCGGCGACGAAGCTGACCAACGCCCTGGACGTCCACCGCACCCTCTGGCAGGTCATCCAGGGGCGGCGGGACCTGTCGTCCGATCAGAAGAAGGCGGAGATCAAGGCGGACGCCGAGACGTTCATGCAGCAGCGGGGCGACCTCCCCAGCACCCTTCAGGCGGTGGCGTCGATCTACAAGACCGTGGGCCTGACCGACGAGGGGCGTGCCATCGGGGACCGGCTCCTCGCGGAGAGACCGAACAGCGCGGCCGCCGAGTGGATTCTGGTGGACCGGTACCGTGACCTCGCGCGGGAGATCTACGAGGAGAAGCAGCAGACGGGAAAGACCGATCCCGTGAAGCAGGGCGAGTATCGGAAGATGCTGGAGGCGTTCATCGCCCGGCCCACGCACGCCCACAAGGTGCTCCTGGGCGATGCGTATCGGTCGCTCTTCATGCTGAATCAGCAGTTTCTGAGCGAAGACTCCGTGGTGGACGGCGACTACCTGTACAGCCTCGTAGAGGGGATGATCGACTACGAGGGGATCAACCCGCACATCATCTACGGCGCGGGGGCGGTGGCGCTGGCCGACGACAGCACACACCTGGAGGAGGCCGAGCGGATCGCGCGTGAGGGGATCGCGGAGGCGAAGAAGAAGATCGACCAGCAGCACGACCGGGGCGTGTACGAGACCGAGGGGGACTACCAGCAGTCTCTCGGCTGGTACACCGGGATCATGTACGACGCGCTGGGTTGGGTCTACTTCGCCCAGGGGCGGGTGGACCTGGCCGAGGACACGCTCCTCCACGCGGTGGACCTGGACCCGAAGAACATGACCACGCTGAATCACCTGGGTCGGCTGTACGAGAGCCGCGCCCGCGGCGACACGGCTTCGCCGTATCTGGACTCGGCGCAGGCCGTGCTCATTCGCGGCGCGATGGTCCAGACCCCCGGGACCAATCCCAACGACGCGGCGCTGAAGGACCTGTACGAGATGCGTCACGGTGGTCTGGCGGGGTGGGACGCGTTCCGCGCCAACATCGAAGAGATCGACCGAGATCGGAGACGCTCGGAGGTGTTGGCCGACCGGGAGACGGACCCTGAGCAGATGACCGACTTCGCACTGGCGTCCCTGTCGCGTGGCCAGGTGGAGTCCAAGCGACTGCGGGGCAAAGTCCTGGTGGTGAACTACTGGGGAACCTGGTGCGGCCCGTGCGTAGCCGAGATGCCGGAGTTCCAGAAGTTCCACGAGAAGTACAAGAACGACCCCGGAGTGGCTGTCCTGACCATCGACAACGATCCCAACCCCGACGACGTGCGCACCTGGATGACGAAGCACGAATACGACTTCCCGGTGCTTCTGGATGACGGGTACGTCAGCAAGGTAGGGATCCACGCGTTCCCCACGACCTGGTTCGTGGACCCGACGGGGAAGATCGACTTCGTGAAGGTGGGATGGAGCGAGTCGCTGGCCGAGGAGTTCGGTTGGCGGGTGGAGGCGCTGCGGAAGGGAAGCTGAGGACCTCCTACTGCCCGCTGGTGGCGCGGCTCACCGCCGCGCTGACCATCTCCGGGGTGTACGAGTCGTAGCGGATGGGCTCCGTGTATCCCACGCCCGGCCCGAACACGGCCAGGAGCGGAATCCCCACCCAGCCCAGCTCCTTGAGCTCGGCCTGCCCGTCGGGGTTCTCCGTTGTGAGGTCCACCCTCATGGGCACCACGCCCGGAGAGCGCAGGAGATCCACGATGCGACGCGTGTGGAGCACGCCAGCCTCCAGCGCCTTGCAGTTGAGGCACCACTCGGCGGTGAAGTCCATGACGATCACCGATCCCCGGCTCTCGGCCTCGGCGAAGCGAGCCGGCGTGTAGCCCACCCAGTCGATGGGTCCCTGGCTGGCCATGGGCGGAACGAGCACCGCGCTCGCGATCACCGCGACGACCGCAACCGATCTCAGGCCGACACGCCAGCGCCGGGTGGATGCCGCCGACCCCGCGCGCAAACCGAGCCACGCGAACGCCGCCACCACGAAGCCACCTACCACCCACCAGAACGCGCGACTGGGCGGATCGGGCTGGTGCTGGAGCATCGCGGACGCGGCGCTGCCGATGAAGAACGCCGACACCGCCAGCATCAGCAGCCCCATCACCTGTTTCAGAAGGACGCCTCCCGGGCCAGACCGAGGCACCCGTGAGATCCAACCGGGTCGGGTTGTGAGGAGCACGTAGGGAAGCGCCATGCCCGCGCCGATGGCGGCGAAGGTGGCCATGGTGACGGGGGGGCGCTGGAGCGCCGCCCATGCCGCCGCGCCGGCCATGAAGGGCGCGGTGCATGGCGTCGAGAGCACAGCGGTCATCACCCCGAAGCCGAAGGAACCGGGAACACTCTCGGCGCTGGGGTCGATGCGATAGACGCCCTGGGGGAGGCGCACGTCGAAGAGGCCGATCATGCCGAGGCCGGCTATGGCCACGACCACGCCCACCAGGGGCGTGAACCACGGCATCTGGAAGAGGCTGCTGATGGCGTCGAAGCCGCTGACAAACGCGACGGCGCCTCCGAGGACGAGCCAGAACGCCACCATGCCGGCGCCCATGGCGGCGCCCACCACCATGAGCCGGGACGGGCTCCCCGACGCGTTCCGGAGCCCCATGATCTTGATGGGGATCAGTGGCAGTACGCACGGCGTGAGGTTGAGCAGCAGGCCACCCAGGGCCGCCACCAGGAGCAGCGCCACCAGGCCCATTGCCCCCGAGGGCTCGAAGCTGAAGGACCATCCGAAGACGTTGATGTACGCCGGCGCCTGCGTCTCCGGGATGGTGAATCCCTCGAGGGTGAAGTGGGAGAACAGCTCCGGCTCGTTGACGTTCGCGGAGACCGCGGTGCCCGCGGCGACCACCCGGAGCCGGGCGGTGAGATTCCGGGTGACCGGGGGGTAGCACACGGTTTGGTCGCACGTCTGATAGCCGACGGCGATACCGATCGACGCGTCACCCACCGGCTGATCCGCCGCCAGCGTCACCGGCACGTAGATCACGGCATGCCCGGTGTACGAGAGCAGATCCACCGGACTCCCCGTGTAGTTGACGGGGACCGCCTCGGGCGTCGGCCACTGGATGTCCCCCACGCTGGCACCCGGCGGCAGGGTCGTCAGGCGCACCGCCGTGGGAATGGGCTCCAGGCCCTGGAACACGGGGGGCACCACCGGCTCATGGGGCCACGCGTGGAACCCGTCGGGGAAGCTCAGCTCCACCGCCACGGGAACCAGATCGCCGGGGTGGACCGTCGAGTGGGCCGGAACGGCACGGACACCGACGGACATGGCCGGGTTGGAGCGCTGCGCGGCGACGGGCGATGCCAGCACCGCGGTCGCCAGCGCCAGGGCAGAAGACAGACGCGTCACGTTCATGTTCGCAAGATACCGCACACACGAGGAGCGCCAAGCGGTGGAAGCCCCCCACTCAGTGTCGGAGATTCCCGAAGCCCGGCGTCAGTCGGTGGCCCGCCGGCTCCCCTCTCCCTATGCTGTGCCGTCGTCAACCGGCTCCCACGCCGCGTGCGACATCATCGTCCCTCGAGCGAGCTACACCATGTCCCGACCCTTCCCGACCTCCGTCGCATACCTCGCTGCGGCGCTGTGCATCCCTTCCGGCGCAAGCGCCCGCGAAGCCGTGCCGGACACTCTTCCCGTCCCCGACACGGTGGTGTTCAGCACCGCGCACTCGGGGACGTTCAACGGCCAGCGTGTCGCCTACCACGCGGTGGTGAGCGACATCCTGCTCCGCCGTGACAACGGAAAGCCGTACGCCGACCTCTTCACCACCGCCTATCTGAAGGACGACGTTACGGACGCCTCCGCGCGGCCCGTGACCTTCGTCTTCAACGGCGGCCCCGGCTCCGCGTCCATCTGGCTCCATATGGGGCTCTTCGGCCCGAAGCGGGTCGCGGTGCCCAGCGACGCGGAGCCTGCGGGAAATCCCCCGTATCCCCTGGAAGACAACACCCACACGCCCCTGGACCTCACCGACCTGGTCTTCATCGACCCCACGGGCACCGGGTACAGCCGCCTGGTGGGAGACGGGAAGCCGGAAGACGTCTACGGCCTGCGGGAGGACGCGCGCAGCGTCGGCTCCCTCATCCGGGAGTGGATCCGCCGCAACGACCGGTGGGCATCTCCCGTATTCCTCGCCGGCGAGAGCTTCGGCACCACCAGGGCGGTGGCACTCCTGCCCGAGCTCATGGACGGCGCCGAGCCCATCCAGGTGAGCGGCATTATCCTCATCTCGCAGGCGCTGGACTACGAGGGTAGCACGCCGGCGCCCGGCAACCTCACCTCGTTCGTGACCTACCTCCCCACCATGGCCGCCACCGCGTGGTATCACGGGAAGGTGGACAAGCAGGGTCGCACCCTGGAGCAGTTCCTGGACCAGGTGCGCGACTTCGACCTGCACACCTACCTCCCCGCCCTCTTCCAGGGGAGCAACATGGACGATGCGTCCACGCGGGCCGTGGCGCAGCAGTATGCTGCCTTCACCGGCCTGGACCTGAACTACGTCATCCGCTCTCGCCTGCGCGTCCGGGCCGACCGGTTCCTCGCGGAGCTGCTCCGCGACCAGGGGGTGTCGCTCGGGCGGCTCGACGGTCGCTACAAGGCCACGGACGTGGACAAGATCGCCGAGCGTCCCGCATTCGACGCGGCCAGCGCGGCCATCTCCGCGGCGTACAGCACGGACTTCCACACGTACATGGCCAACGATCTCGGGGTGAAGATCGGCCGGCCCTACTACACGTCAGGCCCCGACGTCGGACGAGGGTGGGTGTGGAATCGGCGGCAGGCGCAGGGCTACGGCGAGCCGTCCTACGTGAACGACGCCGCCGACCTGGCATGGGCCCAGAGCTACAATCCGGACCTGAAGGTCTTCCTCGCGTCGGGCTACTACGACTACGCGACGCCCTTCTTCGACGGTGAGTACACCTTCGGCCGGCACGGCATCGACCTGAGCCGTGTGGAGCGGACGTACTACGAGTCCGGACACATGATCTACCTGCACGAGCCGTCGTTCGAAAAGCTGTCGGAGGACATCCACGGGTTCATCTCGTCCACGCTGGGAGGGTGATCGTGAGACACTTCGAGAAGAGCAACCGCGCACGCACGCTGATCCTGGTTGGGGCGATCTCGGCGCTTGCCGCCTGCGGACAACCCGCGAACCAGCAGGCGGCCTCCAACATCGAGGCTGCGATCACCGGGGTCACCTCGGGTCTCCGCCCTGCGGTGGTCGTCACGGGACGCGCCGAGGAGACGTTCACGTTGGCCGAGCGCATGGCGCGCTATCACGTCCCGGGCGTCTCCATCGCCGTCGCGGACGGCGGGCGTATCGTCTGGGCGCGTGGCTTCGGTGTGAAAGAGGTCG
>JAJDNI010000074.1 GCA_022340755.1 Gemmatimonadota bacterium | reverse complement strand
CGCAAAATATCTCCACGCCCGTAGTTGGAATCAAGGAAAGGGGTCACCCCTTGGCACCGGCACGCCGCCGGGGACACCTTCCACCATGGACGCAGCACGGACCCTGTTCTTCTTCGACTACCTGGACCCCCTCTCGTACCTTGTGGATCTCGAGCTGCGCGCGCTCGAGCCCGCGGAACGATCGGGGGTGACTCGGGTGCCCCTGGAGTTGCGGCCGCCCCCCTTCCCGCTCCTCGACCCCGAAGGCGAAGAGTGGCGGCGGCGGTGGGGGGAGGCAACCGCGGCAGCGGTGGAGCGGGGAGTGCACCTGGTCCCTCCCGCCCTCGTCCCATGGACGCGGAAGGCCCATGAGCTCGTGCTTCATGCGGAGACCAAGGGGGTGGAGGAGAAGGCCCACCGGGCCGTGTTCGACGCGGTGTTCGTCGGTGGCCTCGACGTGGGCCGGGTGGATGTTCTCGTGAGCATCGCCGAAGACCTGGGGCTGGACGCGACGGAAACGAAGGCAGTGCTGGACGTGGACCGCCATACGGCCTCCGTCGCGGAGGCGAGGCGGCTCGCCGCCACGTCCGGGATCACCGCGCCACCCGCGCTGGCTCGGGGCGGAAGGACGCTCCGGGGCTTCCACAACCGCGATGACCTGCGCACTTTTCTAAGCTCTCCCTGAAACCCTCGAGAATGTCCGAGGACCACGAGATGGCCGGATATCAGAGAAAGACGGCGCTGGCGCCGCATGAGGTGTTCGAGAAGGCGGACCAGCTGCTCCCGGAGTGGGTGGGGCTCTCGAAGACGAAGAGCTCATCTCACGCCGCCACGTTCGCCGGAGCCGAAGGGACAGTCACGCTCTCGGCCCATCGGCACGGCCCCTACACCGAGGTGATCGCGGCCACCGATCGGCTGCGCACGTCGCGTGTGGACTCCGAGATCCAGAAGTTCCTCAACCGCCTGCCGTACGAACCCGGCGACGCCGGTGGTCCGGGGGCGGGTGAGCCCACCTGAGGCTGCGGCACCGACATGGACTCATTCGAGGATCTGGGCCTTTCCGACCCGCTGTTGGAGGCGTTAGCCGCCGAAGGGATCGAGCGGCCGACCTCTCTCCAGGAGGCCGCCATCCCGGTCCTCCGCAGGGGCAACAACCTGCTTCTGGCGGCGGGGCCGGGCGCGGGGACGCTGGTCGCCTGGGGCGCGGCGCTCCTCGATCGTCTCACCCCCGAGGGCGACAGACCTCGGGTACTGGTGCTCACCTCGTCCGCCGAAAACGCTCAACGGCTCGCGGAGTCGCTCCAGCGACTCGGAGCCCTGTCGGGCCACTCGGTGGCGGCTCTGGGAAGCCCGTGGGTGCTTCCTGGACGCGCGCAGCTCCTCTTCGGCACCTGCGCCGACGTCCTCTCCGCCGTGCGCGGTGGTGACGTGGACCTGGGCTCGGTGGAAGCCGTCGTAGTGGATCAGGCCGACCGCATGGAGAAGCTCCACGGGCTCGCCGCCGCGGAAGCGGTCCTCGCGTTCCTGCCCCGAGACGGTCAACGCGTCGTCACCGCCCTTCCGGTGACCGCCGGCGTCTCCGACTTCGTCGAGCGCCACGCGCGGCGCGCACCGGTGGTGCCGCAGATGCCCGCCGACCTCCAGACCGGGACGCCCTCTCCCTATCGCGGTACGCTGAAATACCGCATCGTCGGCGAGCCCAAGGACGAAGGATGCCTGGAAATGGTGTCCGAGATCCTCGGTGCGGACGCACGCCACGTCCTTGTCTACTGCAGGAGCGAGGACCGGGCTGCCGATCTCGGTGACTATCTGACGCTCCACGGCTATGACTCCGGGGCGCCGGGCGACCCGTCGGTGCCGATCTGGCTGGGGGTCCAGGAGCTGGAGGCGAGAGCCGCCGCGGAGGGAACCGACGGAGTGGTGGTTCTCAGCCACGACGTGCCGGCGGATCCCGACTCCCTGGACCGTAGACACGGCAGGGGCCGTGGCGGACACGTTCTCCTGGTCCCCCGGGAGGTGTCCCACCTGCGGGACGTCTCGAAGCGCACGGGATACAAGCTGGAGCCTTCCCCTCCTCGGTCCACGGACTCGCCGGGAGACCTCGAGGAGTTCCGCGCGGCCCTGGCAAAGGCGGTGGAAGACGAGGACGTGGGCCCCTATTTGCTGCTCCTCGAGCCCCTCTTCGAGCGATATGATCCTGCCGAGATAGCGGCCGCCGCGGTCGCCCTCCTCCGCCGCAAGGCGTCTCCGTCTCCAGCCCCCCAGACACCGACACCCGATCGCGCCCGGGGAGCCACGCCGCCGGCCTGGGCGAAGCTCTTCCTGAGCGTCGGTGAGCGAGACGGCCTCACCGCCAAGGACCTGGTCGGTGCCATCACCGGCGAGGCCGGCGTGCCCGGCTCCGCAGTGGGAAAGGTCGAGATCCGTCAGAGCCACACCGTGGTGGAGGTTCAGGAGCCCGTGGCGCGGAAGGTCATCACAGCCCTCAACGGGACCACGATCCGGGGGCGGGCGGTGCGCGCCGACTTCGATCGTCCCCGGGCGCACGGCGGCCCTCCCAGGGGTCGCTCGCCACGCCGCGGCTGACGCCTGGGGCCCCCCACAAGCCTTCTACAACTTGAGGGGCCGCGTCGCCGATGCGACGCGGCCCCTCGGTCCATCCCGCAGGATCAACCCCGGTCCAGCGGGTGGATCCGGACGTGAAGGATGCTACTTGATGCCGTCCTTCAGGCCCTTGCCGGCACGGAAGGCCGGAGTCTTCGTGGCGGCGATGTGGATGGTCTGGCCCGTGCGGGGGTTCCGACCCGTACGCGCCTTGCGCTGCTTGGCCTCGAAGGTGCCGAAGCCCGTGATCTGCACGCGGCCGCCCTTTCTGAGCGTCTTGGCCACGATTCCGGTGTCCGGGCTGAAGATCGCATCCACGGCCCGACCGGCATCGGCCTTGGTCATGCCAGTGGCTTCAGCGAGGGCGTCCACGAGATCGGATTTGTTCATTGGGCTGCTCCTGTAAGGAAAGGTATGAGAGGTCGCGGCCGGGACCGCTCTTTCGTACGGGCCGGGAACGCCCTCTCCGGGAGAGTCTCCGGACACCCGGAACCCTGCATGAATCAAGTGTTTCTGGGCCCGCATTCCAGGATGGATCCTACGGTAAGGGCGACACAGGGGAGCGTCAAGAGAATTAGTGGCCGAAAAGCCGCGTCCTGCCTAGCTTCTTGGGGACCGGATGGTCGGGAGGAGCCGTTTCTCTCCCCCCGACGCAGCTACCGTGCGAGGCCCGAATCGCCCTGACGGCGAATACGATGCGCATCCTGCGATCCTTCCTGCTCCGCTCCCTGTGGACCCTCGCGTTTCTGGTCGTGCTCTGCCTGGTGGGAACGGTCGGCTACATGATCATGGAAGGCCAGAGCCTGTCCGATTCCCTGTACATGACCGTTATCACCGTCACGGCTGTGGGCTTCCAGGAGGTGTTTCCGCTCAGCGGGGCGGGACGCTCGTTCACCATGTTCCTCCTCCTGGGCGGGCTCACATGGATGGGGTTCTGGTTCGCGAACCTCACGTCGCTCCTGGTCGAGCTCGACCTCAAAGATGTACTCCGGAGACGCCGCACCATGAACGAGATCAAACGGATGAAGGACCATGTGATCGTGTGCGGAGCCGGGCGGACGGGGCGCCAGCTGGCTCAAGAGCTGGAGGGCTCGGTCCCCTACGTCATCATCGAAAAGGACCCCGAGCACATCGCCCACCTCCGGGAGTTTCTTCCCCACGCTCATGTCCTGGAAGGCGATGCCACGCATGACCACCTGCTCCTGGAGGCCGGACTCCTGAAGGCCAAGGGCCTCGTGACCTGCCTTAGCACCGACACGGACAACCTCTACGTGTGCCTGTCCGCACGAGATCTAGCGGCGACGGTCACCATCGTCGCGCGGGCCTACGAAGAGGAGACCATGGACAAGTTGTACCGGGCCGGGGCCGATCACGTGGTGAGTCCCAACGTGAGCAGTGCCATACGGATGGCTTCGGTCCTGCTGCGCCCCTCGGCGGTGACCTTCCTGGACATCGCCACCCGCTCGTCGGACCTCGCGCTCCGCATGGAGCAGGTGGTCATCGGGCCCACGTCCGAGGTCGCGGGTCAAACGCTCATGGAGGCGCACATCCCTCAGCGCACGGGCCTCATCGTCATCGCGCTGAAGAAGCGCGACGACCGGCCCGGATTCGTGTTCAACCCAGTGGCCGACACCCGGCTGGATGCCGGTGACACGGTGATCGTGCTGGGAAAGGAAGACCAGATCGCCGCGCTTCAGACGGTCATGGCCTAAGGAAGCTCAGCACGGGTGGGGTTGGGAACGCACGGAGCCCCCGGGGGCCGGCCTTACCGGCCCCCGGGGGCTCCGTCGTCGGTTCGGAGCGTGGTGCCGCGTCAGGCGGCGTCGGCTTCCTTGCGCTTCTTGATCATGGAGTAGATGAAGAAGACCACGGCCGCGATCAGGGCGATCTTCACCGTCATGGCCAAGAGGCCGGCGACGAGGCCAAGGAGGGGAAAGACCAGCGCTGCGATAAGCTTGAAGAGCACAACACCAGCCACACCCGCCACCGTAATCGTCGCAAACGTCTTCATTGTCACCTCCAGTGATCCCTGTCCCGCTCCGTCCGTACAAAAGACCCTACGCCCGCCGGTGTCGCGGGGTTTCAGCTACTTGTAGCGGTACGTCACCCGCCCTCGCGTGAGGTCGTAGGGAGACAGCTCGCATTTCACGCGGTCGCCCTCCAACACACGGATGTAGTTCTGTCGCATCTTGCCCGAAAGGTAGGCCAGCACCTCATGGCCGTTCTCCAGCTGGATGCGGAACGTCGCGTTGGGCAGGACCTCTTTGACGGTCCCCTCGATTTCGATTGCCTCTTTGGCCACGAATTCTTCGCTTCGTGTAAGGTTTTTGAGCCTATTACGTTAATGTCGCCAGTGCGGCCCCGGCAACTCGGATGGGGCCTGCCGCTAGAGGCGGAACCGGTAGCTGAGCTTGACGAAGAGGCCGTCGGCGACGGGGGTCACCTGGCGGAAGCGAAACGCGTCGGGTTCCTGCATCTGACGCGTGTAGCCGATGTAGAACACCGTCCCGGGGGACGGCTCGTAGGTGACGAGCCCCTCCACGTGGATGTCGTGGGACGCCGACGCGGCCTTCTCCTCGCATCCGTCGTCGCCGCAGTAGAAGAGCGGTTGGCCGGATGAGGGGTCGAACAGACCCGTCTTGTCCTGGGACGAGTACTCGAAGATCCCCCGCACGTAGAACGCCCGGGAGAACTGGTACTGGGCCCTGATCCGCGGGATCACCGCCGAGGAGTACCGACTCCCGTCACGCTTCCGGTAGATCGTGCCGGTGCGCAGCCCGAGCTCCCCCTGGAGCGATCGTGTCGGGTAGAGGTTGAGGCTCACGTTCCCCGAATAGGAATCCGCGGTTTCGATGGCGGCGCTGGATCCGCTGAAGATGGGCACCTCGTTCCAGGAGAAACGCACGTTGCCACGGATCCGCTGGAAGGTGTTCACCCAGAAGTTCCCGTCCACACTCCACAACCCCTGGAACCGGGATTGGTCCGGGTAGAAGGGCGTCATGGTGCCGTCGGTGGCCTGCGCGAACAAGCCGTCGTAGCGGTCCGGCTGGAAGTCGAACGTGGTCCACTTCAGGTTCGTGAAGAAGCTGATGTTGCCCTTGAACGAGATGTTCCCGCCCAGCTGCGCCGACGTCTCCTCCGCCCCCAGGCCCGACCAGAAGCGGTGGTGGTCCCAATAGCTCTGGACCTCGAAGCTGGGGCCCCAGTTCTCCACGAGAGCGCCCCGCTCGCCATAGCGGTTCAGGCGAATGTTCGTCTGCGTATGCATGTACCCGATCCGCCGGATGAACCCCGACCCGGCCTGGAAGCCGTCGTTGGAGTCCTCCAACTCCGTGCTGAAGGAGAGCGCCCGGCCCGCACGCTCCATCTTGGCAGACCAGAGCATCCCGTTCACGGCATTCGAATCCGGCTGCGCCGTGCGACTCCCGGCCCCGAACAGAGTGACCGTGTAGCGCTGGTCGAAGACCAGGCGCGCGTCCCCCCCAAGGAGACGATTGTACTCGTCGGAGTGTGCCGTGCGGTCCGTGTACACCACACCCACGTTGGACGCCGCTCCAAGGTCCCTGCGGACGCGCAACAGATTGGCGAAGTAATCGCTGCCGTCCTCGGAGAGCGCTTTGTCCTGGGCACCGATGTAGCCCACGTTCCAGGCCCCCACCTTTCCGGTGAGCTTGGCCCCGGCGATGGGATTGGCGATGGAGCGGGTGTAGACCACCTGCTTGGGCATGTTGAAGATCTCTGTGCCCTCGAGGAAGAAGGGGCGCTTCTCCGGGAAATAGAGCCCGAAGCGCTCGTTCACGGAGATCTGCCCTGCGTCCGCCTCCACCTGGCTGAAGTCGGGGTTGTAGGTGGCGTCCAACGTCAGGTTCGACGTGAGTCCATAGGTGAAGTTGAGTCCGAAGCTCCCACGCGGGTCACCCCGCGAGAAAACCTCGTTGTCATCCAGCCCGCCGATGCGCTTCCCGGTCATGACCGGGTTGATCTCCATGAACAGCCCGGCATCCAGGTTCTTGAGACCGGTGAGCTTGCCTTCCTGGGCCAGCTGGTTGCTGATGTCCTTGGTGAGGGGAGCCCAGGACTCCTGATATCCGTTCCGTGAGATCTTCCGGATGATCTGAAGGCCCCAGCTCTGCTCCGGAATCTCACGGAAGCGCAGGCTCTTGAAGGGGATGCGGACCTCGACGGAATAGCCCCAATCGGTGAGCTCCCCTCCGGACTCCCACAGGAAGTCGGGGTTGTTGTCGATGGGCGGGCCCATGTGCCCATGGCCACCGCCGCCGCCACCCTCGTTCCAGACACCGTCCTGCTGCACACCGAGGGGGTTCACACTGAAGACGTATGCCCGCCGATGGTCGTCGAAGGTGTCGAGGACGAAGCGGATGTAGTCGTCGGAGCGGTCGAACTTGTCCCGCTGCGCCATGGTGGCGCGGACCCCCGTCGGATCGTCGTCATGAGCGCGCACGCCGAAATAGATGGCCTGCGCGTCCACGAGGACGAGGACCTCGGTCTTCTGAGAGGCGGGCACGCCTTCCACCGGATCATACTGCGTGAAGGAGTGCAGGACGGCCGCTCGGTTCCAGTCTTCGTCGTCCAGCCGGCCGTCGATGTGGATGCCGGCCTTGTCCAGCGTGGGCGTAGCGACCTCGAGGTCCCCGGCGGCACCGTCGTACGATCCCCCGCCAGGCCCCGGTCCGGCCGGCACCAGCCTGCCCCCTCCCGGCCCTACGAGGGCTGCGGAGAGGGTCACGCTCAGGAGGGCATTCAGCATGTCGTGCGGTCAGTCCGTGGCAGTGATCGAACGGCCCGCGACGCATGGCCGGAACCGAGCATAGAAATTTAATATGAAAGCACCGGGACCGAAGCATTTCTTGTCACGGAGACACACCGCGCCACATTCTCGTTGAAGCCGACTCCGGTTACGCTGATGCCCGATTCCTACACCGACGAAGAGATCCACCGCCTCGGTGCGGCGCTGACGGACGGATCCACTCCGACATGCCCGCGCTGCGGCTCCGTGCTGGATCGTCATCCGGTGCCGCCGCGACCCGACGTCTCCTACGTGCGAGACCGTCTGTGGCTGGTGTGCCCACGGTGTCACCGGACCGTCGTCCTCGACCGGAGGCAAGGCCCTTGAGCGCCTCGGGATGGCATCTGGCATTCGCAGGATCCCGGGTCCTCGTGGTGGAGGACGGAGCCGGGAGGCGGATTCCCTCTGAGAGCGACCTGGCCACGGCCCTGGCCACGGACCCCGGTGCCCTCGTGGCAGCACATGTTCCGCTGCCCCCCGCGCTGGGCCAACCCTGCCATGCCTACGACCTGCCGGCGAGCTTCGAGGCACCTCCGCGGTACGCCCTTCTGGGCCTCCGAGCCCTTCACGCGCTGGTGCCGGAGGATCTCTTCAGGGCCGCGGGCACGGCGCTTCAGAAGGTGCAGTGGCTCCGCACGCACCGCTTCTGCTCGAGGTGCGGTCACGCCACCGAGCGCCATCCCCTGCACGAGGCGATGGTGTGTCCCTCCTGTGGGCATCTGCACTTTCCCCGACTGGCCCCGGCCGTCATCGTCCTCATCGAGCGGGGGAGGGAGATGCTGCTGGCGCGGTCCCCGCGCTTCACGCCCGGCGTCTACTCCACCATCGCCGGCTTCGTCGAGCCAGGCGAATCCCTCGAGGATACGGTTCACCGCGAGATCTGGGAGGAGGTGGGGGTGGAGGTCGGCGACGTCCGCTACTTCGGGAGCCAGCCGTGGCCCTTCCCCCACTCTCTCATGGTGGGCTTCACCGCACGCTGGAAGAGCGGCCAGATCCGCATCGACCACAAGGAGATCGAGGACGCACGCTGGTTCACACCCGAGGCGCTTCCGCCGGCTCTGCCTTCGCCGATGTCCATCGCCCGCCGGCTGGTGGACGACTTCCTGGTACGCGTGGCGGTTCTACGATGACATCCTCCCGACTTGCCCCGTCCCACACCTTGCACTGAGCTTGGAACGCCCCGAGCCGTGGTCATCGTGGCGACAGGCTCAATGGCCCACCTGAAACGCCGACCCATCATGCGCCCTCTGTCCAGGCTGACGCTGTTCACCGCCGCAACGCTGGCCCCCGCTTCCGCCGCTGCCCAGGCACCCGGACACGTGCCCCTCGTCCTGGGGCTGCCGGCGAGCACCCGCGCCATGGCGCTTGGGGAAGCCTATCCGATGGCGGGGCGCTCCTCGGACGCGGTGTTCTACCAGCCGGCCCTCGTTGGGGGCGCGTCGGGCTTCGGGCTGGACGTCCAGACCTGGGGCGCGGGAGCTTCGGCGGCCTCGGCGTCCGCCGCGATGGCGTGGTTCGGCGGCAGCGTGGCCGTGGGCCTGCAGACGCTCCAATACGGAGCGACAGCCGCCGACGTAGAGGAGCTTCCGGGCGGCCAGGACGCGCTCTTCCAGCTCGGACCGGTGCCCGCGTCGGAGCGCGTCGCTTCGGTGGGGTTCGGGTGGCGCATGCTGGGGGTGCGCATGGGCGTCGTGGGAAAGCTCGTCGAGGAGCACGTCTCCGACGAACGTGACGCAACGGGCGCCGTGGACCTGGGAGTCGCCACTTCCGTGGGCCCGGTCACCGTCGGGCTGACAGCACAGAACCTCGGGCCGGACATGGGCTTCGCAAGCGGCACGGCCCCCCTGCCCCGGCGGATCACGTTGGGTGTGGGCGGCTACACCCGGCCGGTGGGTCCGCTGGACGTGGGCTTCGCCGGGGCCGCCGTTACCCGGCGGGCAGACGGCAAGGTCGTCGCCGGCGCGGGCCTGGAGGTGGGATACTGGCCGATCATCGGGCGTACCTTCGTTGCCCGGGTGGGAGTCCGCAGCGTGCCGGAGGGCGTCGGCAGCCCCTTCACGTTCGGCTTCGCCTACCAGGGCGACAACCTGGTCCTGCAGACCGCATATGAGCGCTACGCCGACCTCGGTGAGGCGACCTGGCGCTTCGGAGTCGGCTGGAGGTAGCCCCCCCTCCGGGTCGTTTCGGCGAGCCTACCGGCCGGGGCCGACGCGTCGAGATCTCGCCGATCAGCGCCGGTTCACGCGGGCGGACAGGAAGGCCGGATCCAGATGGGGTGAAAGCCCCATCTCGTCCACCGCGACTTCACCGGCGACGGCCTTGTCGAAGACCAACCGAAGCGCCTTCAGCGCGCTCAGGTCGAGCGCCGGGTTGACCGCGGTGAAATCGCCCAGGGGGATGGAGTAGGTCTGCAGAACCATCTCCCACGGGTGCGCGAAGCGCTCCCGGTCCATGTCGGCCCGACGCATGACGTGGGTCTCCAAGGGCCGACGGATGGGCCCATAGGAGCGGAGATCCACCTCCGCGGTGTGCCCGGCCGCGTCCTCCGCCTCCACGCTCAGGTCCACCGGGGGCTTGGGCGCATCCTTGGCGGCCTTCGATGCGGGAGCCTGTCCACGGCCGCCCTTGCTGGCGGTGCTCTTCTTCGTGCTGTCGGCCGTCGGGTCCTTCCGGGGGGGCGGCAAGGTGTTGGTGGCGCCCAACTGGAAGTCGAAGGTCGCCGAGCCGTCCACGCCCCAATCCCGGGCGAGCCCCTCGGGAAGCAGCAGGCTGTACCGGGCCGGCGGTCCCATCCGGGTGGTGTCGGGTCCGGCGATGCGGTTGTTCCACCCCAGCCAGACCGCCTGGTCTTCCTGGGACTGCGACGTGTTGCTCCGGTTCTGTGACCGAAGCTCCAGGGTCTCCTCCTTCCAGGAAGCCATGGAGTCGGCCTCGATGCGCACTCCGGGCTGGGACCCGGTGGTGACGTCGATGTCCTCCTCGAAGTCTGCCAGCGGACGGAAGGCGCTCGTCTCGTAACGCGTCACGTACATGGTTTTCGGGAGCCAGTGCCCGATGACGCGGTTGTCGCGGAAGATGGGCAGATAGCGCTCGTCGTTCCGAAGCACCGCCTCGAGGAACGACGAGATGTAGATCTTCGCGAAGCGTTGCTGGTCCTGGATGGGCAGCAGGGCCCTCAGGTCCAGGATGCGCTGGCTACGCGGCCCGTTGTCCTTGTTCCGCCACACGTTGTTCCACTGGCCGTGATTGGCCCGGTACACGTAGACCGCGGCCTTGAAGTGGAACTGGTTGTCGGTGAAGCGGAGCCGGTCGTAGATCCTCAGCCCGTGGAAGCTCGTCACGTCTCCGTCGTGCGATCCGTGGAAGGTCAGGTAGCTGACGTCCCTCATCACCACCTTCCGGCCGGTGGGCAGGTACTGGCCGTCCACGGGAGCGATGGAGACGATCCCCTTGATGGAGAAGTCGAAGTCGAACTTCAGGCTGGCGTCGTCGGGATAGTGGCTCAGGTGATTGAACGCCGCGGCGTCCGCTACCGCCTCTCCTCCGCGTGAGTGGCCGATGAGCGCGATATGGCCCATGTCCACCTTGCCCTGGAACGGGTTGCCCGCCGCCTCGTTCCACTCCTGGAAGAGCTTCAGGTGACGAAGCAGGAACCAGCCGCGGGCGTCGTTCTCGCCTCGGATGCCGCCGTTGATGAAGTTCTCGTCCACGCTGGCGACGATGTATCCACGACTGGCCAGCAGCTCTCCGAGGTAGTCGTAGCCCGGGTCCGAGTAGTCCTTCATGTCGTGATTGCCGTGCACGACGAGCACGAGGGGATAAGGTCCCGGGCCGTCGGGATACCAGACGCGGGCGTTGAGAGGCATCTCCTTGGGCGTGAAGCCCCAGTACTTGTTTCGCTCCTTCGCGGACCGACCGAGGTCGACCATCCTCGACACGTCCACCGTCGGCGTCTTGATGGTCACGGAATCCCGATAGATGGCGCGGTTCTTGTCTGTCCCGCTCCCGTAGTAGAGCGTGCGCACCGTGTGCGAGCCCGGGAGGCCCGGATCGGGCGCGTCGAGGATCTGCCGCGACAGCACCACGTTCGCGTCGCCGGGAGTGAGCTTGATGGCGGGC
>JAJDNI010000049.1 GCA_022340755.1 Gemmatimonadota bacterium | reverse complement strand
GTATCCTGCGATCCATTCTTGCTGGTCCCCACTGACGATGGTGAAGGAGAGGCCGTCCGTCAGTCTGGAGGTTTCGAGTGAGGCTGGATCAGAATCGGAGCATGTGGTAAGGAGAATGAGTACAGTTGTGCAGAGGGCCACACCAAACCACCCTCTTTGGGACCCTGCCCATGGGGGTTTCATAGGCACACCTCTTGGCTGAGGTTGAAAAACCTGGTTGACACCTGCCCTCTCTCCGTGTTCATGACCAGTTCTCGGTGCGGGAGATCGCAGGAATCCTGTGGCTGCCCTCACGAGGCCACGGCATACTCCAGGGCAAGCCCGTCCACCGTTTGCTGGCCATGTGAGCCGCCTGCTGCTCAGCCCAACGGCATGCTGGTCGTCCAGATGTCACGGTGCAGCTTCCAGGTGCCGTCGTCGTTCTTCCAGACCACGACGTACTTCCCCTGATCCAAGGTCTGCCCCTCATCCCCACCCAGCGTATACTTGCCCACCTCGACCGCCGTCTCTCCGTGAGCCTCCAGCTCCACCGTCTCGAGCTTCGCAGTTCGGATCCCCATCCCCATCGCCCCGCCCCAGAACTGCTCGATGGCGGACGGGCCGGAGACGAAGTCGCTGTTGGCGGGCAGCAGCTGACCCTCCGCGGTATACATGCCGGCCATGCCGGCGGCGTCTTGCCGAGCGAAGGCCTCCATGAACTCGCGGTTTGCCGCAGCAATGGCGGCGTTGACATCGGGCGACATCGGGAGTTCCTCCTGTTCGAGTGACAATGCGTGGCCGTGTGGGTCTTCCCTCGGCATGCTCCTACGACGTGGTGGAGTCCGGCTTCGAGACTCCCTGGTATGAAGAAGCGGCGATTGCCCACTTCCCGTCCGGGCCCTTCCTGAAGACCCACAGGTTGTTCCCGGACTCCATCCCTCCCACGCCACTGTCGGTCGTGTACCGACCGTTGAATTCGACCCACGCATAGGCCAGGTCGCCGCTCCCTTCCAGCCGCTTCACGTCGTACGTGCCCGACGTGAAGCTGACTCCAAAGCCCTGGTACCGCTCGAGCGCGGCTTCTCTTCCCACACCGGCGACAGGCAAGGTCTCCACGTGGTCCGGCACCATGAGCGCGACCACGCTCGCATAGTCGTTCGCCAGCCAGGCACGTTCGAACTGGCCGACCACCCCCCGGATCGCGCTTTCGTCATCAGCGGTGAACTCCGCGGCAGCGTTCGCCGCCTTGGAAGATGGACTGCAGGCGGCGCCAACAAGCGCGAACAGGAGCAGGAATCGCAGTTGCTTCATGGAATCCTCCATCGGTGAAGGTCGATGCCGGGGAGACTGACAGGGAGACCACCCGAATCGGCGTGGAAGGTGCTCCCGAGGCCGAGAGGGGGATGCGGCCACTCCGGTGCGGCACGCGCCGCTATTGGCGTGGGATCCTACGGATAGACGTTCAAGCGGCACACTCAGGAGATCGGTGGCCGGATGGAGCATCCGGTCGGGGGTGTGGGCAGGCGAGTTGGCTCGCCGCGGATCCATCGTGCCGCCCCGTCGTGCGGGAAGACCGGGCGTCCATCGCCCGGCCGCACGATGCCACCTTATCCTGCGGTCGGGCGTCGTGCAACATGCGTGTACGTTGAGACTGCGAGAGGAACGGAGGCTTCCGCGGCCCTACGCCCCCGCCCCGGATCCCCCTGCCTGAGACGCCGGCAGGAAGTTCTCCATAACCCAGACTTCCGAGTCCGTGTCGGCGGTGCCCTTGCTCTCGAAGATGATCCGTCGCCCGCTCGGGTGCACGCTCAACGACAACGGGGCGCCCGGTGTGCCAAACAGGTTGAACACCCCGGTTCTTTCGGGCTGGCCACCATGGACGGGCAGTCTCCATAGCTCCCTCTGGAGTGGATCGTCTGTGGAGCGCCCGTTGAAGAGGATGTACCTCCCGTCGGGGGTCCACCAGTGAGCGAGACCGGGTGTGCCGGGCTCGGTTTCTCCGACGCTCCAGATCTCCCGGGGATTCCCACCTTCTGTGGGCATGATCTTCAGGGACCTGGCTATCCCATTGTCGTTGTTGAGGAGAGAGAGCCAGTGGCCGTCCGGCGAAATCCCGAAGCGAAGCCTCGACTCGTATCGTGGGAACCGATACACCTCTCGCTCCTCACCCGTCTCGAGGTCCTGGGCCACGATCTGTGTGTAGCCTTCCTCCTCGAACCCGCGGGCCAGGTAGTGCGTCCCGTCAGGGCCGAATGCCGCATAGGACAGGTGCTCATTCGACTTGCTGCGGTACACCAGACCGATCTTGCCTGTCGCGACATCGACGCGGTACACGTCGGTCCTGTTCGCGGCGTTGCCGAGGTAGCCGCCGACCGTAATGAAGCGACCGTCCGGCGACCATCGGGGCGCCACGACGGTCCGGACCCCGAGCCTCCAGAACTCCCGATAGAGCTCCCGGTTCTCACCGGTTTCGAGGGATCGGATGCACAGGGTGTTGCCGGCGTTGGTGGGATAGGGAATGCTCCCGCGCTGGGACACGTAGGCCAGATACCGCCCGTCGGGCGAGTAGGCCGGCTCGTAGTTGTTCCCCTCATGGTCCTCGATGGCCTTTCTGGGGGTGCCGACTTGCCCCGTCTCAGGGTCGAGGTCGGCTTCATAGACGTCCACGGAGGCCCTCACGATACCGTAGTAGAGAGCGCCGTTTCGCGTGAGGCCCATCGGCAGGGCTCGTCCGATGCCGTCTCTCACGAGTGTTGGCGCCCCTTGGGGTTTCCCGTCGGCCATCCTCACGACCCACAATCCGATGGCGCCGGTGCGGTCGCTGGCGAACGCCAGCCACATGCCGTCCGCCGACCACCCGAGGAGGAAATCATCGGCGGGGTGCTGGATCAGGGGCGTCACCTGGCCGCTCTCGATGGACCGCAGGAAGACGTCGCGTTCCGGATTGTCGGGGTCCTGCAGCGCGTTGTAGACGATGTGACGCCCGTCGGGCGAGAACCGCATATTGGGGAACGCGTCGTCGTTCGTCATCCCGAGCGTCCGGGTGGATCCATCGACGACGGAGACTATAGATATCTCTTCCTGGCCGGATCCCCGCCGGGACAGGAGGATCCACTTCCCGTCCGGTGCCCAGTCGTAGAGGCTGACGCCGCCGTCCTCGTATCGGGCGATCACGCGGGGTTCGCCACCCTCGAGTCCTACGACCCTCAGCTCCTCCGCGGAGTCGATGGTCCAGAGATACGCCACCTGCCTGCTGTCCGGGGACCAGGTGGATCCCTCTGCTTCCTGAAAGACCGGCGCGCCCGAGCCCCAGGATACGCCCTCATCCGTGAGCTTGCGGTCCTGGCCGGACTGAAGGTCCCGAACCGCGAGATCGCCCGTCTCCCAATCCCAGAAGGAGAGATATCGGCCATTCGGGGACGGCTGAGCCCTCGTCGGCGCATCCGCCGGAGGATCCTCCAGCCTGCGGAGCGTCAAGGTCGCGGGTGTCGGTCCGGCCAATGCCGCCAGCCGCTCGCGGGCCTGGCTGACCACTTCGCCCTGATCGCTGTACACGCTCAAGACCAGCCGATAGG
>JAJDNI010000044.1 GCA_022340755.1 Gemmatimonadota bacterium | reverse complement strand
CTCTCGCTGGACGTCCAGCAGGCCCGCCACTTCGAGCGGTTGGACTACCCCAACAGGAAGAATCTGGAGCAGGCCGCGCAGGCCGCCCAACAGGCTTCCGACCTCTTCATCGCGGAAGGCGTGAACATCCTCGAGGTCTCGGGACAGGCCCAGCTCGTCTCCATCGAGTACAAGCTGGGTCACTACGCCCAGATCGTGGACGACGCCCTCGCCGAGCTCGGCCAGCCCACACCCGACTCGAGCCGCATCGCCGCCCTCGGCACGCAGCTCGACGCCAGCAGCGGTGACATCCTGACGCTGCTGCGGACCATGAAGGCGCAGGAGGCCGCGAGCGCGAATCGTGTCCTCAAGATCTCCCAGATGCTGCCTTTCGTATTCGCGGGGGTCATGCTGCTGATCATCTTCTGGATCACCCAGCTCCTCGCCGGCACCATCACCGCCTCTCTGAACCGGCTGGAGGAGTCCACGCGGCGCATCGCCGGAGGGGACTTCTCCCTCATGAATCCCGCGCGGAGGTACCGCGACGAGCTGTCCGACCTCTCCCTGGCGGTGAACCGGATGCTACTGGAGCTGAGGGCGCGTGAGGCCCAGGTGATCAAGGCCGACAGGCTGGCGATCATCGGTGCCGTCTCGGCCGGGGTCGCGCGGGATCTGGACGACGTGTTCGCCACGATATCCGCCAACGTGCGGGCCTTCATGAAGTCGTGTCACCCGGAGGCCGACTGCCCCTCGTACTCCCTGCTGGAGGGGATCTTCGAGGAGACGGAGCGGGGCCGGGAATCCGTCCAGGGCCTCGTGGAGTTCACGCACGACGACGCGGAGGACGTGGGCCCGGTGGACCTTGCCGCCGCAGTGGAGTCGGCCCGGATGCTCCTCGAGCCCGAGCTCGCGGAGGACAAGGTGGACGTCCGGGTCGAGTTTCCCGAAGCGATGCCGCCGATCAAGGGGGTCTTCGGCCAGCTCAAGCAGGTCTTCGTGAACCTGTTCCACAATGCCATTCAGGCGATGCCCGCGGGCGGCGCCCTCACGGTGCGGGTGGGCTTCCTGGCCAACGGTCAGGCGGAGGTCACGGTCTCGGACCAGGGCGTGGGCATCCCCCCCGGGGACCTACCCTACGTCTTCGATCCCTTCTTCACGACCCGGGAAGGGAGCGGAGGCACCGGCTTGGGGTTGTCCATCACCTACGGCATCGTACGCAGATTCGGGGGAAACGTCCGGGTAGACAGCGTCGTCGGGCAAGGAACCTCCGTTCACGTCATCCTGCCGCTTGCGACGACTTCGGGGGAAGTCGAAGAAGGCCCGGAGCCACGCCTACCCAGCAACAGGGAGACGCCCAGCCCTGCCGCCGCGGCAAGGCCCACCGCGAACAAGCCGTAGAGGATGCCGTGGTTGGCGGCCAGGTCGCGGAGCCAGGCCTCCACGCCCACGGTCTGGACATCCACCTCCGTCTCGGCGGTGCCGACGATACGGCCACCCTCCACGGCATACGCCACGATGCGGTATCGTCCCGGTGGCCCGTCCGGGGGCCAGAAGAAGCTGGCCTCGTACGTGTCGCCGTCGCGGCCGACTCCCTCCTCCGTGAAGCTGAAGCGTTGAGCCCGCTGGCGAATCAGGATGAGCTCGTCCAGGTAGAGGTTCTTGTCCACGCCAGCGTCGACGGTCATGGACTCCTTCAGCCCCGCTCGCCCCAGGCCGTACTTGATCCGTTCCGAGCGAGGCAGGATGTCGTCCAGCGGCGCCGAGGACTTGATCTTGTACATGCTCGGGACGTTTCCGAACCGGACCTGCCGGACCGAGAGCCAGAAGGGGCCGACCTGCCCCTTCTGGGAGCACAGCACCACCTCCCGCGGCGAGGTCAGCTCGAGGACGACGGCGGAGGAGGGCCGCGCGGTGCCCTGTACGTGGACCAGATCGCCCTGGTAGCGAGCCGTGATGCGGATGACGCGCTGAGAGGCGGCCACGGTGATGGGGGGGACCTGAGCCGCGACCGATGCTGCGTGGAGCGCTGCCGCGGACAGGAGCGCGGCAGACGCGAGAAGAACCCGTCGCGCGCTCACGAAGTCATCCCCATCAGGATCAGGAAGGTGCTGGGCGTCTGCATGAGGTCGTTGAGGAGCTTGAGCGACATGACCAGCACGATCATGGAGAAGGCGACCTTCAGCTGGCTCCCCTTGAGGTGCGCCACGGCGCGCGCACCGAGCTGAGCGCCGACGGTCGAGCCCACCAGGAGCGCCGCCGCGAGCACGGCGTCCACGCTGTGGTTCACCGCCGCCTGCATCAGGGTGACCGACGCCGAGGTGAAGAGCATCTGGAAGAGGCTCGTCCCCACCACCACCTGCATGGGCATGCCCAGGAAGTAGCTCATGGCGGGCAGCAGAATGAAACCCCCGCCCACTCCCATGATGGCCGCCAGCACGCCCACCACTCCGCCCAGGAAGAGCGGTGCAAGCGCGGAGGTCTTCACGCCCGACGCCTCGAAGCTCATCCGGAACGGGAGCCGACCCAGGAATCGATGGACGGCGGTCTCCCCGGGCCGCTCCACGTCGCCCTGGACCTGGCTGCTGAGCCCACCCACGAACATGGTGACCCCGATGACGGCCATGAACAGCACGTAGCAGAGGATGATCACCACGTCGAGGTTGCCGAGAGCGCGCAGGATCTTGGCCAGAATCGTGCCGACCGCGCCGCCCGTCACGCCACCCACGAGGAGGAGGAGCCCCATCTTCATGTCCACGTGGCCGGCACGAAGATGGGTGAAGGTCCCAGAGACACTGGCCCCGGCGATGGCACATACCGCGGAGGCCGCAGCCACCTGGGGACTGATGCCCATCATGATGAGCAGGGGGGTGAGGAGGAAGCCCCCGGAGCCCAGCATGCCCTGGACGAAGCCGACCGTCGCGCCCACCCCGACGAGGAGGAGCACGTTGACGTCCACAGACGCCACGGGCAGGAAGACGTTCATGGTCGCGACGTTCCCGCGCCCGGATTCGGCGAAGCCCGATTGGCTCCGCCTCTCGTGTACGGTCGAGGTATAGAGGCCCCCCGCCCCGGCGTCAACGGGGGCCGGGAGAATGGTGGAGCACCCCTACTGCGGCCGGCCCGTCATGCGTCAGGTCCCTGGCGCATCAATCACCCACACGTCCATGCTCCCCTCTCGATCCGAGGAGAAGGCGATCTTCCGTCCGTCCGGAGACCACGATGGGCGGATATCCATGGCTCGGTTGAAGGTGACCTGGGTCGCCTCGCCGCTGACGAGGTCCTGTACCCAGATCTCCTGATTCCCGGACCGATCGGAATGGAAGGCGATGGACCGGCCGTCAGGGGACCAGTCCGGATACTGATCGTTCCCCTGGTTATCCGTCACCTGTGCAAGGCTGCCGTCTTCCAGGCTGAGGATCCATATGCTCGACGCACCACTCCGAGTCGAATGGAAGGCGATCCGCTTCCCGTCGGGTGACCATTCGGGTCCATGATCCTCCGCCGGATCGTCCGTGACCATGGTCGCGTCGGTACCGTCGACAGGCTTGATCCAGAGGTTGAATACGCCGCTCCGCTCCGACGGGAAGACGATCGATTTGCCGTCCGGAGACCACGATGGCGTGGCGTCGATGCTCTCGGCGTGGGTGAGCTGCCGCACCTGCTTTGTCCCCACATCCACGATGTAGATGTGGCTGACGAACCCGGTCTCCGTCGCCGCGCCCGTCACGAAGGCGAGTTGGCGGCCATTGGGAGACCACGTGGTGGCGTGGACGAAGCCCAGCCCCGTGGTGAGGAGCGTCTCCTCGCCCGTCTTCAGATCCATGACCGCCACGTTCTGGTCACCCATCTCACCCGAGCCGTACGACAGCATCGATCCGTCGGGGGACCACTGGGGCTCGAACTCACCCCGTGGGCTGTCGGTGATCCGCTGCGGGGCCGGGGTCTCCTGGGCCTTCGACCAAGCCGGATACATGCCGCCGAGGGCGACCTGGAGAAGAATCAGGGGAGCAGCCAGGCACGCCGGGTAGCTCTGCGTCATGTTCTTTCCCCGGTGAAGGTCG
>JAJDNI010000032.1 GCA_022340755.1 Gemmatimonadota bacterium | reverse complement strand
GCAACCTCAGGCTTACGAGAGCGCCCGCCAGGGCGCACCGACCGGCATGCGGTCGGGGGCGGACCCGGGCCACCGCAGAGGCTCGGAGAGGCCACGAGCGGCGGGCCGTGCGGGTCCTGGCGGGGGCGCTGGTGCTCCTCGCGTTGGCGGTGACGAGCCTGGTGGCGCAGGAGGTTCCTGCCAGGCTTACGCTGGATGATGCCATCCGCATCGCGAAGACCCACAATCCCGGGTTCCTGAGCACCCAGAACGACGCGGCGCCTGCCGAGTGGGGTGTGCGGGAGGCCTACGCGTCCTTTATCCCGAGCGCCACGGCGAACTCGTACGCCAACTACACACAGGGCGGGACACAGCGCTTCGGCACCGTGGACCTGGGCGCGACGGGCACCGATTGGTACCAGTCGGGCTACAGCCTCGGGCTCAACTGGTCCTTGTCGGGACAGACAATCTTCGGTCTGCCCGCCGCCCGCGCCCAGAAGCGGGCCACCCGGGCGAACATCGACGCTGCGGCATTCGACCTGGAGTCGGCCGTGGCGCTCCAGTACATGGCGGTGCTTCGCGGCCAAGACGGTGTGGACGTGGCGCGGCGACAGCTGGATCGAGCCAATCAGAACCTCGCCATCGTCCAAGCCCGCGTGGAGTCCGGCGCTGCCGCCGGCACCGACGGGACGCAGGCCGAGGTGGAGCAGGGGAGGGCTCAGGTGGGCCTGATCCAAGCTCAGCGGGCGCTCCGGGAGGCGCGGTCGATGCTGGGAGAGCAGCTCGGCGTGACCCTGGACAGCGAAGTGGAGCTGACCAGCGAGTTCCAGGTCTTCCAGCCCCAGTGGGATCGGGAGAGGCTCATCGACATGGCGCTCTCGGCACACCCGAGGCTTCATGCGTTGGAGGCGCAGGAGAGCGCCGCGAAGGCCACGGCCCGTCAGGCCGCCAGCCGCTACTTCCCGACCCTCAACCTGTCCACAGGGTTCAGCGGCCGGACTCAGCAGGCCACGAACAGGGATTACATCCGGAACCAGGTGATCTCCAGCGCTGAAAGCCAGCAGTCGAACTGCGAGTTCCTCAACGCTGTCAGCAACGGGTTGACGCAGCCGTTGGCGGGATATCCCAAGGACTGCGCACAGCTCGCGGCCACTCCGGCGGACATCCAGGCGGCGCTGGACCAGAACGCGGCGTTCCCATTCAGCTTCACCAAGAACCCGCTGTCGGTGACCCTTTCGGTTTCGATTCCGGTGTTCACGGGCTTCCAACGGCAGCAGCAGGTGTCCCAGGCCTACGAGGTCGCGGACGACGCCAAACAGCAGGTCCGTGCGGAAGAGCTGACGCTCAGGACGCGGGTCACCCAGGCGTTCGACAACCTCACGGCCGCCTACCAGGTCGTACAGCTGGAGACGCGGAACCGGGCGCTCGCCGAAGAGCAGCTCGACATGCAGCGTCGCCGGTACACGCTGGGCGCGGCGGCAATGCTCGAGTTGCTGGACGCGCAGACGACGGCCTCTACGGCGGACCAGGCGTACCTGAACGCCGTTTACGACTTCCACCTGAACCTGATCCAGCTCGAGGCGGCCGTGGGCCAGACGCTGGAGCACGACTAGCGCTCTGGGCCTCACACACCGCCCAGCCACCGAACACAGAGGATCCACCCCGTGGACATCATTCGCGATACAAGGCCGCAGAAGAAGAAGAAGCGGATCATCTGGACCAGCGCCATCATCGGTGGCGTAGCCGTCATCACGGTGGTCATCCAGTCGCTGCCGTCCGCCGCGCCGACGGTGGAGGGGGGAACGATCTGGCGTGACACCGTGGAGCAGGGGACCATGATCCGTCAGGTGCGCGGCCCCGGTACGCTGATACCGGAGCAGATGCGCTGGATCACCGCCGTGACGCCGGGACGCATCGACCAGATCATCTCCCTGCCGGGCACGGACGTGAAGGCCGGCGACGTCATCATGCGCATGAGCAACCCTGACGTCGACATGCAGCTCCTGCAGGCCCAGCAGCAGCTCTCGCAGGCCCAGGCCGCGCTGTCACAGCTGAAGACGAGCCTGCAGACGCAAGAGCTTCAGCAACGGGGCACCGTAGCCACCGTGCGCACGCAGTACCTGGAAGCGAAGCGGACGTACGACACCAACCAGAAGCTCTTCGACGAGAATCCGAACCTGGTGGCCCGGGCCGACCTGGACCACTCGAAGGAGCTGGCCGATGAGCTGTCGCAGCGCGTGCAGCTCGAGCAGGACCGGCTGAAGGTCATGGCGGAGACGCAGCAGGAGCAGATCGACGCCCAGAACCAGCAGATCCGGCGACTCCAGGAGATGGTCCAGTTCAACCAGGACCGGCTCCATTCCATGCAGGTTAGCGTGCCGGTCGCCGGCGTGCTCGCACCCCTGGACATCCCGCTGCAGGAGGGACAGTGGGTGCAGTCGGGACAGCAGCTGTCGCGGGTGGTGGTTCCGGGCCGCCTGAAGGCCGAGATCCGCATCCCGCAGACGCAGGCCCAGGAGATTGTCATCGGGCAGGTCGCCAACATCGACACGCGTACCGACACGATCGAAGGGAAGGTCACGCGCATCGATCCGGCCGTGAGAAACGGGACGGTGACCATCGACGTGTCGCTCCCGGAGCATCTGCCGCCGTCTGCGCGCCCGGATCTGAGCGTCGACGGGAACGTCATCATCGACAAGCTCGACGACGTCGTCTACGTGGGCAGGCCCACCTTCGGTCAGGCCAATTCCAGGGTGAGTATTTTCAAGCTGACGCCAGACGGAGACTACGCGGACCGCGTCACCGTGACGCTGGGCGCGAGCTCGGTAAACGAGATCGAAGTCAAGGACGGGCTCAAGCCCGGTGACGTGGTCATTCTCTCGGACATGTCTCAGTGGGACGGGTTCGACAGGGTGAAGATCAAGAACTGAGGCGGTTTGGGACTCCGGAGCCCGCTCCCCCCGGATGACGACGTGGTGGGGACGGGAGGAGAAAGGGGTGGGTGGGCTCCGGAGTGCGCCCACGCGATTCGACGCACACAACGGGAGGGGAGAGCCCCATGGCAGGAGAGGCGCTGATTCACCTGGATGGACTTAGCAAGGTCTTCTACACGGAGGAAGTGGAGACGCACGCGCTGTCGAACATCGCCCTGCGGATCCAGACGGGCGAGTTCGTGTCCATCGCGGGGCCGTCGGGGTGCGGCAAGACGACGCTGCTGTCGATCCTGGGCCTTCTGGATTCGCCGACGGCGGGCAAATACCTGCTGGATGCGGAGCCGGTGGAGAACCTGAGCGCGAGCCAGCGGGCGAAGATCCGTAACCAGGCCATCGGGTTCATCTTCCAGGCGTTCAACCTCATCGGGGACCTGACGGTCTACGAGAACGTGGAGCTGCCGCTGACGTACCGAGGGATGGCGGGGTCGGAGCGGAAGGAGCGTGTGCAGGCGGCGCTGGAGCGGGTGGGGATGGCGCACCGGATGGGGCACTATCCGAGCCAGCTGTCGGGAGGCCAGCAGCAGCGGGTGGCGGTGGCGCGGGCGATCGTGGGCAAGCCGTTGATCCTGCTGGCGGACGAGCCGACGGGAAACCTGGACTCGAAGAACGGCAACGCGGTGATGGATCTGCTGAAGGAGCTGCACAACGACGGGGCGACGATCTGCATGGTGACGCACGATCCGCGGTACGCGCACGTGGCGGACCGTTCGGTGCACCTCTTCGATGGTCAGATCGTCAGCGAAGACGACGCGCGCAGGGCACAGGCGCTGGAGGAGTCGGGCTTCGACGTAGCGCACTGAAGACGGGCGTGACTTCGACGCGCCGAGTTGATCGGGGAGGCGAAACACCATCTTGCGGCTGAACGTAGGTCCGCACAGGTCGCGCGGCCACCACTCCTGCCCGCAGGCATCCATGGACCAGCTGCTCTCCGACATCCGCCACGCCCTTCGCCACCTCCGTCGCGCCCCCCTCTTCGCGCTGGTCGCAGGGACATCTCTAGCTATCGGCGTGGGCGTGAACGCCGGCCTCTTCAGCGCCGTGAACGCCCTCCTGCTCCGCCCGGTTCCCGGCGTGGATCACCCCGAACGGGTGGTGGAGGTGGGGCGGAGCAACCAGGGACGCGGCTTCGACACGTTCGCGTATCCCGACTACCTGGATCTCAAGAGCGAGGTGCGCGCCTTCCGGACGGCGGCGGCGTACACCTTCGACGTCTTCGCGTACAGCGACGGCGGCGAGGGCTCACGGGTCACCGGGATGTCGGTGACGCCGGAGTACTTCTCGGTCATGGGGCTGACGCCCGAGCGAGGCCGCTTCTTCACCGCGGACGAGGACGCGCCGGGGAGCCGCCCCACCGTAGCCGTGGTGAGCCACGATTTCTGGATGGACCGTCTGGGCGGAGGCGTCGACGTCGTCGGCAAGATCATCCGCATCAACCGCATCGCCTTCCAGATCGTGGGCGTCACGCCGGCGGACTTCCGCGGCCAGACAACGGGCGTCCACCCCGAGGTGTACGTGCCGCTCCGGATGCGTCCGGCCCTGCGCAACCGGGGCGAAGAAGACTTCACCAACCGTGGCGCGTCCTGGCACATGATGGTGGCCCGGCTGGCGCCGGGGGCCACGGTGCAGGAGGCGGACACCCAGGTGAAGGCCGTGTACGCGCGCCTCGCCCAGGCGTACCCGCGCACCAACCGCAACCGAAGCGGGGCGGTCGTCCCCCTGGGGCTCGTCCCCGGACCGGGGCGCGGGCCTGTGAAGGCGTTTCTCTCGGTGCTCATGGGCCTGGCGGCGCTCATCCTCCTGGTCACGTGTGCCAACGTCGCCGGGATGTTCGTGGCCCGGGCCAGCCACCGGGAGAAGGAGATCGCCGTGCGCCTGGCCCTGGGCGCGGGCCGGGCCCGCCTGGTCCGGCAGCTCCTGGTTGAGGCGCTGGTGGTCTTCGCGGTAGGCGGCGTGGTGGGGACGGCGGTGGGGGTGATGCTCGTGCGGTCGCTCCCCGTCAACCGGCTTCCGCTCCCCATCCACGTCAGCATCGACCTGTCCCCCCAGGCCCCGGTGCTGGCCTTCGCGCTGGCGTTGACCCTTGGGACGGGACTCCTCTTCGGCCTCCTTCCGGCGATGCAGGCCACCCGCCTCGAGCTTACGGACTCCCTCCGTGACAACGGCTCGACCCAGGGTGGGCGCGCGGGGCTCATGCGGCGTTTCTTCGTGGGCGGGCAGGTAGGGCTCTCCCTGGTGCTCCTGGCTTCGGCGGGCTTCTTCCTCAGGGCCTTGGATCGTGCGGGGCAGGTGGATACGGGCTTCGATCCCCGGGACGGCTACGTCACCGGGATCGACCTCGACCTGGAGGGATACCGGGGCGAAGAGTCGGCGGCCCTGCAGCAGCGGGTTCTCGAGCGGGTGCGCGCGCTTCCCGGAGTGGAGAGTGCGGCGATGTCGGCGGACCTCCCCCTCGACATGAGTAGGATGGGGACTGGCGTGATGCCCGAGGGGTGGACACCCCCGGAGGGGCAGCGCGGACTGGGCACGGACTTCACCTACGTTTCCACCGACTACTTCGCCACACTGAAGATCCCGATTCTCCACGGTCGGGCCTTCGTCGAGACCGACGACGTCTCCAGCGAGCCCGTTATCGTGGTGAGCCGGACCTTCGTGGATCAGGTGTGGCCGGGAGAGGACGGCCTGGGACGTCAGGTGCAGGTGGAAGGGGACCACGAGCCATGGCGCACCGTCGTGGGCGTCGTGGCGGACGTAAAGGGCCGGTTCATCACCGACCGACCGGAGCCCATGATGTATCTCCCCCTGGAGCAGAACCCGCATCAGCGCATGGACGTGGTGGTGCGGGCGAAGGGTGGCATTGCGACGGTGGCGCCCGCCCTGCGGTCGGCGATCCTCGGGGTGGATCCGAGCCTGTCCCTGAACCCTGTCCTCTCCCTGGAGAGCTCCAGCAGTCTGGGGATCTTCCCGCAACGGTTGGCTGCGGGACTGACCACGGCCCTTGGGTCTCTGGCGCTCCTCCTTTCCGCGCTGGGCGTCTACGGCGTGGTCGCCTATGCGCTGAGTCGCCGGGTGCGTGAGATGGGGGTACGGATGGCCCTGGGTGCGGGGAGCACGCGTCTCGCCCTGCTTGTCCTCCGCAACGGTCTCGGTCTGGCGCTCCCCGGGATGCTGCTTGGGCTTCCGGCCATCGTGGTCCTCGGCTTCGTCCTGCGCGCCTTCCTGCTGGGGTTGAGCCCGCTGGATCCGGTGGCCCTCGTCGTCGTGCCGGGGACGCTGCTGATCACGGTAGCCGCGGCTTGTGCGGCGCCGGCGCGCCGCGCCGTTCGGTTGCATCCCATGGAGGCACTCAGGTCCGAATGAGCGAACGGGGCGCACGGTGCGCCCTGGCACGGTGAGGGGTTCGTGGTAGGTTGTGCGACGCGGAAGCCCGGTGGAAACCGGCGGGCTCCCGGAGCCGTCCAAGCGAAGGGTAGGAGGGTCGCGCGAGACGCGTGCGACCTTCGAGGGGCGATGCAACGAAACGGACACAGCGAATGATCAGGCTCAGGGACATCGAGAAGTCCTTCAAGACGGGTGCGGGCGAGACCTTCGTGCTCCGGCGCATCAGCGGCGAGGTCCAGAAGGGAGAGTTCGTCACCATCATGGGGCCGTCGGGCGCCGGCAAGTCGACGCTGCTGTCGATCCTGGGGATGCTCGACGGAGACTGGCGGGGCGAGTACTACCTGTTCGGGGAGCCCGTGCACGCCATGAAGCCGCGTGCCCGCATCGAGCTGAACAAGAGGTACATCGGCTTCGTGTTCCAGCAGTACCACCTGCTCGACGACCTGACGGTCTACGAGAACCTGGAGATCCCGCTCTCGTACCGAAACGTCAAGCGGAAGGAACGGGAGGCCATCGTGGCCGACGCGCTGGACCGGTTCCAGATCGTGGGCAAGAAGGACCTCTACCCCAGCCAGCTTTCAGGTGGCCAGCAACAGCTCGTGGCGGTGGCACGCGCCATCATCGCCGAGCCGTCGATGATTCTCGCCGACGAGCCCACCGGGAGCCTGCACTCCAGCCAGGGCCGCATGATCATGGACCTCCTCAAACAGCTGAACCGTGAGGGCACCACCATCGTGCAGGTCACGCACAACGAGGAGTACGCGGCGTACGGGGATCGCATCATTCAGCTTCGGGACGGCTGGATCGTCGAGGAATAGCGAGGACCGGGGCATGGCTTCACGCATCCTCGTCGCGGACGATCAGCCCGACGTGCTCGAGGCGCTCCGGCTCCTGCTGAAGGGCCAGGGCTTCGAGACCCAGACGGCGAGCTCCCCCGCCGGAGTCCTCCACGCCGTGGAGAAGGGCGACTTCGACCTGGTCCTCATGGACCTCAACTACACCCGCGACACCACCTCCGGGAAGGAAGGCCTGGGGCTCCTCGCGGAGCTCCGCGAGATGGACAGCACGCTCCCCGTGGTGGTGATGACCGCGTGGGGCAGCGTAGACGGGGCGGTCGAGGCCATGCGGCTGGGAGCTCGGGACTACATCGAGAAGCCGTGGGACAACGATCGTCTCCTGACGACGATTCGTACCCACGTGGAGCTCGGCCGCGCGCTCAGGCGTAGCCAGCGCCTGGAGAGCGAGAACCGCAACCTGAAGAGCGAAGGCGTTCCCGAGCTCATCGCGGGGTCGAAGGCCATGCAACCCGTTCTGGACGTCATCGAGCGGGTGGGACCGTCGGATGCGAATGTCCTCATCGTGGGGGAGCACGGCACGGGGAAGGAGGTCGTGGCTCGGTGGCTGCACCACGTGTCCCGGCGCTCGAAGAGCCTGCTGGTGCCGGTGAACGCCGGGGGGTTCAGCGAGGGGGTGTTCGAAAGCGAGCTCTTCGGGCACGTGAAGGGAGCCTTCACCGACGCCAAGGGCGACCGGGTCGGGTGCTTCGAGCTGGCGGACGGAGGGACGCTTTTCCTGGACGAGATCGCCAACATCTCGCTCCATCAACAGGCGAAGCTCCTCCGGGTCCTCGAGACCGGCGAGATACAACGGGTGGGTTCGTCCAAGGTCCGGCGGGTGAACGTACGCGTGCTGTCGGCCACCAACGCCAACCTCGGGGAGGCGGTGGCCAGCGGTGATTTCCGCGAGGATCTCCTCTATCGCCTCAACACGGTGGAGATTCGCCTGCCGCCCCTGAGGGATCGGCGGGAGGACATTCCGCTCCTCGCCGACCACTTCCTCAGGCGTCACGCCGTGCGGTACCACCGCGACCTGGAGGGTTTCTCCGACGCGGCGCTGGACGCCCTCATGCGGCATTCGTGGCCAGGCAACGTCCGGGAGCTCGAGCACTCGCTGGAGCGGTCGGTGCTCATGGCGCGGGGGAAGCGCATCGACGCAGGTGACCTGGGCCTCCGCCGGCGGGAGGACGGGGGGCCCCTCATGGAGGAGCTCACGCTGGACGAGGCGGAGCGCCTTCTCATCGAGCGGGCGCTGGAGCGCTCTGGGGGGAACGTAAGCAAGGCCGCGGACGCCCTCGGGCTCTCCCGCAGCGCTCTGTATCGGCGACTCCAACGTTACGACCTGGGTGGGGACTCCTGACTTGAGCACCTGGTGGAAGCGGCTGGGCCACGACCGCAGGGTCCTCGTGCTGACGATCCTCGCGGGCCTCCCGGGAATGGCGGTGGCCCTGGGTTTCATCTGGCTGGAGCCCCTCACGGCGAAGGTCCAGTGGACTGTCACCGTGGTCCTCCTGGGGTCGTGGATGGGCCTCACCGTGGCCGTGCGCGATCAGGTGATACACCCCCTGGGGACCTTGGCCAACATGCTCGCCGCCCTCCGAGAGGGCGATTTCTCCATCCGCGCCCGCGTAGAGGACGCGTCCGACGCCCTCTCGCTGGCCTATCTCGAGGTGAACAACCTGGAGGAGGTACTCCGGGAACAGCGCCTCGGCGCGGTGGAGGCCACCGAAACGCTGCGCAAGGTCCTGGAAGAGATCGACGTCGCGGTGCTGGCCTTCGACCCCGAGGGGACCCTTCGGCTCGTCAACCGTGCCGGTGAGCGGCTGCTGAACCAGCCCGCGGAGCGGCTCATCGGCAAGAAGGCGACGGAGCTTCGACTCGAAGACACCCTGCGTGGGGTGGCGCCTCGCACAGTAGAGGTCTCGCTTCCCGGTGGCACGGGGCGTTGGGAGCTGCGGCGCTCGGTGGTGCGCCAGGAGGGCTACCCCCTGCAGCTCGTCGCCCTGTCCGATCTTTCCCGCGCGCTGCGCGAGGAGGAGCGGCAGGCGTGGAAGCGCATCATCCGGGTGCTCTCCCACGAGATCAACAACTCGCTGGCCCCCATCAAGTCCATCACCGGCAGCCTGCAGGACCTCCTCGGCCACGGGGAGCTACCCCTGGAGCTGGACGAGGACGTCCAGCGAGGCCTGCAGGTCATCAGCACGCGGGCGGAAGCACTAGGGCGATTCATGGCTTCCTATGCCAGGCTGGCCCGACTACCTCAGCCTCAGCTCGGGCCCGTGGACGTGCCGAAGCTGGTGCAGCGGGTGGCGGACCTGGAGACGCGCCTCCCTGTGCGGGTCGCCGGCGAGGGGGACCTCATCATCCAGGCCGACGCCGACCAGCTCGAGCAGGCCCTCATCAACCTCGTGCGCAACGCGGTGGACGCGACCCTGGAGTCGGGGGAGGGGGGAAGCGTCTCGCTGCGCTGGCTCACCAGGGATGCGAAGCTGCACGTGCTCGTGGAGGACGACGGGCCAGGCCTGGGCGACAGCGGGAACTTGTTCGTGCCTTTCTATACCACGAAGCAGGGTGGGTCGGGCATAGGCCTGGTGCTCTCTCGCCAGATTGCCGAGGGGCACGGCGGCAGCCTGACCCTGGAGGGGCGAGGCAAGCTCAAGGGGGCACGGGCCACGCTGGTCCTTCCCACGGACCTCGAGCCCTGGAACGGCGCGGGGGAAACCGCCGAACGGCCGGCCTAGCGCTCTGGCTCCTTCGCGGGGCCGACCTCCACCGGGTGGTCGACTTCGACCCAGCGGCCGTCAGGGGTCTCCACCCGGGCGGAGAGAACCCACCTGCCGGCCACGTCGAATGAGAAGTCGTCGATGAAGTACTGCCCGGCGCCCTGTCCCCGCGCGGTGTCCACCGCCATGCGCACCGAGTCGCGGGTGGCGACGACCGTGACCCGGGCGCCGTTGCTCGGTCGCCATGCGACATCGGACACGACGAGGCGAATCCGGGCTCTGCCCACAGATGGGGCAGAGGGGGTGATCAACCATCGGACCTGGACGTCCGGGTCGCCGCGCCGCACGTCCCTCGCGCACGCGGGCAGGCTCAGAAGGACCAGGACAGAGGCGAGGAGCCTCCACGGGATTCCCGGGCGTCTGACGCCGCCGGGAATCCCGAGTACGGCGCGGGGGGTGTGGAAGCATGGAAGAGGATCGGTCATGGAGGCTCCAGGTCGTTCCGGGTGCCGAAACTGTGGCGCCCGGTGACCTGTGGGCGCAAGCTGAACGCACCGCAACCCTTCGCTCCGAGGCTGTGTCTCATGGGGTGAAGAGAGAGAACACGGCGATCAACGAGCTCTTCCTTTGACAGACCCGGAGTTGGTGGAGCAGGCCAGGGCGGGTGACCAGTCCGCCTTCCGCACGCTCTACGACCGCAACGTGGACCGGATCTTTCGACTCGCCTACCGGATGGCTGGGGAGGACGATCTGGCAAGGGATTTCACGCAGGATGCGTTCCTGCGTGCGTGGGAGCGTCTGGACCAGTTCCGCGGCGAAGCGGCGTTCTCCACGTGGCTGCATTCGATTGCGGTTTCCGTGGCCTTGAACGGCCTGAGGAAGCTGGATCGCCACCGCAGGCGAGAGCGGTCGCTGGAGGACGGCGCACACGTGGCCCCGACCCGGCGCGCGTTGGAGCCGGACGCGGCGGAACGCCTCCGCGAGGCGGTGGACGGGCTGCCCGAGATATACAGGACGGTCTTCTTGATGCACGACCTGGAAGGATACAGCCACGGGGAGATCGCCGCGGCGCTGGACGTCGCGGAGGGAACCTCGAAGGCACGGCTGTTCCGCGCACGAGCGAAGCTCAGGGAGCACCTGGGTGACGCCATACAGGAGTATGTCTGAGATGGTGCCTGACCGTGACGAAGACCTCGAGGGCTGGGACGCCCCCGAAGAGGGTGGCGCGACGGACGAGATGGACGGGATCCTCGAGCAGGTGAGGAGCGCATACAACGCGCCGCCGGAACCCCCCCGCGACGAGATGTGGGGGGCCATCCAGCGTGCGCTGAAGCCCAGACCGAGGTCGGACGAGGCGGCACGCGCGGCGCCCGCAGGTGACACGTCTGTCCTGTCCCTGGAAGCAGCAAGGGCGAAGCGGCGGCCGGCCTTCCACAGGACCGCGGGTTGGGCGGTGGCCGCCGCCGCGCTCCTCGTGCTGGGGATCGGCATCGGCCGGATAAGCGCGCCGACGCCCGCAGGCGAGTCGGACATGGCGGAAGCGCCCGACCCGACCGCCATGCGCCTGGCGGCCGAGGAGCACCTCGGAAAGACAGAGTCGCTCCTCACGCTGGTGAAGCTGGACGCCCGCGCCGGGCATCTGGACCCGCAGGTGGGCCCGTGGGCCCGTACCCTGCTGGCGCAGACGCGCCTCCTGCTGGATGCGCCGGACGACCAGGACCCCGCCATCCGACAGCTCCTGGAGGATCTCGAGCTGGTGCTGGTCCAGATCGTCGGGGTCACGGACGCAGGACCCCGTGACGCTGCGCGTGCCCGCACCGAGTTGAACCTGGCCGTACAAGGCCTCGAGGCCCGCGACGTGCTGCCCCGGATCCAGGCCCTGGTGCCGGCAGGATCCGGGTTGTCCGGAACCTGAACAATCCGTTCGGCGAAACCCGAAAGGTGATAGAGGAGACGAAGATCATGCCTTCGATGATGACGATGACGAGGAGCGGCGTGCTGGCGGGGCTGGCGGCTCTGGGGATCGCCGGCGTGAGCGCGGCCGGAATCCAGGCGCAGTGGCCGGTGAACCCCCAGGAGCAGGCCGCCGTGGAGCGCGCGCGCGCCGCGCTGGAGGTCGCGCACGCGAAGATGCAGCGTGTTGGCCTGGCCGCGGAGCTGGACGTGAGACAGGCGGCCATGGAGCAATCCCGTGCCGAGGTGGAAGCGGTGCGAGAGAGCATGGAGCTGGCTCGTGCCGATATGGAACTGGCCGTTCCTCCGGAGCCTTGGCTTCAACAGGATCCTGCTGCGAAGTCCTACCAGGCGGCGCGGGAGGCCCTGACCGCCGGTCGCTACGCGGAGGCCGCGAAGGCCTTCGCCGCGCTCCGTTCGGCCTATCCGACCTCCGGGTACGTCGCCGACTCGTACTACTACCAGGCCTTCGCCCTCTACCGCGTGGGTGGTACCCGTGACCTCAAGTCGGCCCTGGAGCTGCTCGCAGCCCAGAAGGAGGAGTTTCCGGATGCCCGGAACCGCGCCGATGCCGAGACGCTGCGGGTGCGCCTGGAGTCCCAGCTCGCGCGACAGGGTGACGCCGCCGCCGCCGAGGCGGTCGCCCAACAGGCGGCCGATCCCTGCAAGAGCGACGAGCAGTCCGTGCGGCTGGCCGCGCTGAGCGCGCTCATGAACATGAACGCCGACCAGGCGATGCCTCTTCTCAAGGAGGTGCTCAAGAGCCGGGATACCTGCTCTGCGCAACTGCGCAGGCAGGCGGTCTTCATCGTCGCGCAGAAGATGACGGACGAGTCGGTGGGCATCCTCCTGGACCTGGCCTATCGCAACCCCGACCCCGATCCCGAGGTCCGGGAGCAGGCGGTCTTCTGGCTCTCCCAGGTCCACAGCGAAGAGGCGCTCGCGGCGCTCCAGTCCATCCTGAAGAACAGCAAGGACGAGTCCATGCAGGAGAAGGCCATCTTCGCCCTCTCCCAGCAGGGGAGCGTGGGGGCCATCCAAACGCTCAAGGAGTACGCGGAGCGCGCGGACGCGCCCCCCAAGCTGCGGGAGACGGCGATCTTCTGGATCGCGCAGACTCCAAAGGCGGGCGGTGCGAAGTATCTCATCGACCTCTACCCCCGCCTCGAAACCAATGCCCTGAAGGAGAAGACCATCGCGAGCATCGGGCAGAGAAAGCTACCCGAGGGACACGCATGGCTGTTGGCGCGTGCCAGGGATCCTTCCGAGAGCGTGGATGTCCGCAAGAATGCGCTCTTCTGGGCGGGACAGTCCGGGGCCCTCAGCGGAGCCGAGCTGAAGGAGCTCTATGGGACGCTCACCGACCCGGACATGAAGAAGCAGGTCATCTTCGTCGCGTCACAGTCCAAGGACAAGGACGCCGTGGACTTCCTCATGGACGTGGCGAAGACGGAGAAGGACCCCGAGCTGCGCAAGACGGCCGTCTTCTGGCTGGGCCAGAGCACGGACCCGCGTGTCGCGGAGTTCCTGCTCAGCCTGATCCGCGGATGAGGCCCCGGAGCTGGGCCGCGATCCTCGCGCTGACGCTGGCGTCCCTCCCTCTGGCGGGGGAGGGCGCCTGCGGGCAGGACCTCGCTGCTCGCGTGGCAGCAGCGGTGAAGAGCGGCAACGGCACGGTGCGATTCCACTTCGACGCCAAGCCGGAAGTGGAGGTCTGCGACCAGGGGATCCGGATGGGCGAGCACAGCTACCTCCAATGGCGCGCCCACGGCTGGGACGATGAGCCCACCAACTGCACCAGTGGGTTCCTGGAGGTCGAGCTGGCGACGAGGGGCAGCGGCATCGATGACGTGAAGATCTTGAATCGTCGGTCGGACCGGACGGCCGACGCCGTGGACCTCGGCGAGGTCCCTGCACCGGCCGCGGCGCACTACCTGCTCTCGGTGGCTCGCGGGGACGCGTCCGGGCGGGCCGCGGAGCACGCCATGCTTCCCGCGGTGCTCGCCGACGCCGGAGAGATCTGGCCGGGCCTCATGGAGATCGCGAAGGACCGGAGCATCGACTCCGGCGTGCGCCGCAGCGCGCTCTTCTGGATCGGGCAGGCGGCCGGCGATGTCGTGGCGAAGGACCTTCGCGAGGTGGCCACCGAGAACGACGAGGATCAGGACATCCGTGACGCGGCGGTCTTCGCTCTGTCCCAGCGGCCCCCCGACGAGGGTGTCCCGGCGCTCATGGACCTGGCGCGCTCGGCAGGGCAAGCGAAGACCCGCAGAACGGCCATGTTCTGGTTGGCGCAGTCCAAGGACCCCAGGGTACTTCCCTTCTTCAGGGAGATCCTGGTCGGAGGTGGTAAGGGCTAGCGCCCGAGCGCACGCGGGGCCAAGCGGCGGTTCCTCGCTCGTGGCGTGTGCTGGCGACGCACATTACCTTGGGTTTCGACTGCGGAATCCTGGTTGGCGCGCCGTGTCCCCCCACAAGCTTCGCTCGGCAACGGGGCGCCAAGGTGATCCACACCTCACCACCGGGGGCCCTTGCTCCAGCGACCCGTCAGAGTCCTGCTCGTCGATTCCCATCGCCCGTATGCGGAAGCGCTTCGCGATGGGCTCGCGGTCGTGCGCGCGGGCTCCGGGATCGAGCTCCTGTGGATAGGAGAGCTCACCGGGGCCATCGAGCGCCTGTCGCAGGGAGGCATCGACGCGGTGCTCCTGAGCCTGGATCTCCCGGACAGCCAGGGCCTCGTGACCTTCGAGCGCGCTCATGCCTTCGCGCCCGACGTGCCCATCATCGTGCTCACCGAGGGGAGCGACGAGGACATCGGGATGAACACGGTGCAGGCGGGCGCACAGGACTTTCTGGTAAAGGGAGAGGTTCCACCGGCGACGTTGGCGCGGGCCGTGCGCCACGCCATCGAGCGGCACCGACTGCTTGCGGCGCTGCGCAGCCTCTCGCTCATCGACGACCTCACGGGACTCTACAACCGCCGAGGGTTCGCCGACCTCGGTGAACAGTATCTGAAGCTGTCCCGTCGCTCTGCTCGCGGGGTCTGCGTCGTCTTTCTGGACGTGGATCGCTTCAAGTCCATCAACGACTCGCTCGGCCACCACGTCGGGGACCGCGCGCTCATCAAGGTGGCGGACATCCTCAAGGCGACGTTCCGCCGCTCGGACATCATCGCCCGCCTGGGGGGCGACGAGTTCGCGGTGCTGGCGCTGGAGGCCTCCGGGGAGAGCTCGGAGCTGCTTCTGGAGCGCCTTCGCGAGCGGTTCCGGGAATTCAACCGCTCCAGCCAGGAACCGTACCAGTTGTCTGTCAGTATCGGTATGACGCGCCGCGAGGCCGACATGCGAATGCGACTCGAAGACCTCCTTTCGGAAGCAGACCACGCCATGTACGACGAGAAGCGCCACGGCCGGAAGGTGGCGCTGGGATAGCATGACCAGTCCACCTGCCGACAAGAGACCCGGGAGCTCGGCGCCGCCGAGCTCCGTGCATTGGCTCGTACGCGTCGCGGAGCGCGCCGGCCTGGCCGCCAAGCGACGTCCTGAAGTTCCTCCCACGGCCCGCGCCACCGAGGCCTGGCCCATCGTCACCAAGACCTACGCCCTGAATGACGAGAGGCTGGTCAACCTGGTGGCAAAGTACTTCCATCTGAAGGTCGCGAACCTGGGGGCCGCGGACCCGGGGGCCGCGACTTTGGTCCCGGAGGCCATGGTGCACAAGCACCACGTCTTCCCGCTCCGGAAGGAGTACAGGCACTTCGTGGTGGCCACGTGCGACCCCACCGACGCGGAGGCTGACCGGGCAGTGAGCTTCGCCTCGGGCCGCACCACGCAGTTCGAGGTGGCCTCTCCCCAGGCCATCCGGGATGCCATCAACGGTCGGTTCGCCGCCGAGGGGGCGGTGGAAGGCATCCTGGGTCGCATGGAGAGTGGGGGCGACGACGCCGTGAAGCTCGTGGAGGAGATGGACTCGGAGTCCATCACCGAGGAGGACGCGGCAGCGGCCCCGGTGGTGAAGCTCGCGAACCTCGTCATCCGCGACGGCGTGAACGCCGGGGCCAGCGACATCCACATCGAGCCGGGTCGCAAGCAGGGCGTCGTCCGATATCGCGTCGACGGCGTGCTGCGCAAGCACATGGACCTGCCCATCTCGGCGCTGAATCGTGTCGTCAGCCGCATCAAGGTCCTGGCGCGGATGGACATCACCGACCGCCTGCGACCGCAGGACGGCAAGGCCCGGGTGAGCATCAAGAACCGGAGCTACGACCTGCGCGTGTCGACCCTTCCGGCCGGTGGGGCCGAGAAGTGCGTCATCCGGATTCTGGATTCCAATCCCACCGTCACTCTCGAGGACCTGGACATACCGGCTGTCGAGCTCGAGCGCCTGCATGGGCTGCTCAAAAACCGGGACGGCATCGTCGTGATCACGGGCCCCACCGGGTCGGGAAAAACGACCACGCTGTACGGCGCGCTCCGCGAGCTCGCGGACGGCAAGGTCAACATCATGACGGTGGAGGACCCCATCGAGTACGAGCTGCCCGGCATCACGCAGACGCAGGTGGAGCAGAAGCAGGGGATGACGTTCGCCGGCGCCCTCCGGGCGATCCTCCGGCAGGACCCGGACGTCATCCTCGTCGGGGAGATCCGCGACAAGGAGACGGCGGTCACCGCGGCACAGGCGGCCATGACCGGCCACCTGGTGCTCGCGACGGTTCACGCCAACGACGCTGTCAGCGCGGTGGCCCGCCTGGGGGACATCGGCCTCCAGTTCCCCACCATCGCCCAGACGCTCAGGGGCTCCGTGGCGCAGCGACTTCTCCGTCGGGTATGCGCCGTGTGCGCCGAGCCCGTGCGGGGCGAGCTGAGCCCCGACGAGCAGAAGCTCGCCGAGCGCCATGGGGTGCAGCCGGCTGTGCGCGCCGTAGGGTGCCAGGAGTGCGGTTTCACCGGGTATCGAGGCCGGTTGCCGGTGAACGAGGTCCTGGTGGTGGGGTCACGCTTCCAGCAGGCGGTGGAGCAGCGGAAGGGGTTCGCCACCCTGACAAAGGTGGCGGAAGAGACTGGAATGCGACCCATGCACGTTGTGGGCGCCGAGTGGGTTTCCGCGGGGCAGACGACCCTGGTGGAGCTGGAGCGAGTTCTCGGTCAGGACATCGAGGGTGGTGGCGAGGAGGAGCCCAGGGGCCCCGCCCGGATCCTGCTCGTGGACGACGATGCCAGCGCACGCCTGCTCATCCGCACCGTTTTGGAGAAGGACGACTACGAGGTGTCTGAAGCCGAGGACGGCCGCCGGTGCCTCGAGATCCTGTCCGGCGACCCCGATTTCAGCCTGGTGATCCTGGATCTCGCCATGCCGGGCCTACATGGGCGTGAAGTGCTCAACCAGATTCGAGGCTCCGTGGAGACTGCGGCCATACCGGTGCTCATCCGGACCGGTACGGGCAGTGACAGGGTGGAGGCGGAACTCCTGGAAGCGGGTGCGGACGACTACGTTGACAAGTCGGTGGACGCCCAGCGCCTGCTGGCACGGGTCCACGCGGTGCTGCGGCGCGCCTTCGTGTAGCGCTTGAGATCCGGCCGTCGATCTGGCCGATCCTCACGAGGGCGATGAGTGCCCGCACCTCGGCTTGCGCAGCCGGGCACCGAGGCGTTTGGCAGCCACCGGTGTATGGGACACCACGATTGACACAATCTGCGAGCCTGAACAGGTTTACAGGCTCTCGCTTCAGGGCCTTCGGGCCCGAATCCTCCGTCGACTGAAGCAGCGGGATCCATGTTCAAAACGGTGAGGGGCCGCCTCATCACGATCATCTTGATGGTGGCGGTGGCAGGCTGGCAGCTGTACTCCCACGGACTCAAGCTCGGGCTCGACCTGAAGGGCGGGATGCACCTCGCCCTGGAGGTGGATGACCCGAACAACACGTATACCGCCAAGGCCAAGGCCGACATGATGGACCGGGTGGAGAAGATCGTCCGCACCCGGATCAACGAGTTCGGCGTACAGGAGCCTCTGGTACAGAAGGCCGGAAACGACCGACTCATCGTCGAGCTCGCGGGCATCTCGGACCCCGAGGAAGCCAAGGGGATCATCGAGAAGCAGGCCTATCTCGAGTGGAAGCTGGTGCGGCCCGTGAACGAGGTGCAGGCGGCGCTGCCGCGAATCGACCGGGCCATCGTGGCCGCGTTGGGTGTCGACTCCATCAAGGCGTTGGGGGCGGCGGTGACGGCCAGCGGTCAGAACCTGGAGCAGCTGCTCTTCGGGGACACGACGAAAGCCAAGACGGACAGCGCCGAGGCCGCGGCGGCCGCGGACACCGCGAACGCTCTCCGCCCGCTGTCGGCGCTCCTCAATCAGGGTGACGTTCCCGGCACCTTCATGGTGGCGGTGGACGACCAGCCCACGGTGGAGGAGTTCCTCGCCCTTCCGCAGGTGCAACGGGCACTGCCGCGGGACGAGGTGCTCCAGTGGGGGTCCGAGGTCGTCGGGAGAGGCGCCCGCAACTACAAGCGCCTCTATGTCCTGGACAAGGACCCCTTCTTGACCGGTGACATGCTCGAGGACGCGATCGCCGGGCGGGATCCGCAGTTCAACCAGTCCCAGGTGCAGTTCACCCTGTCCCGGGCAGGGGGACGGCGCTTCGAGCAGTTCAGCGGCCAGCATATCGGCGACTACCTCGCCATCGTGTTGGACGGCAAGGTCATGAGCGCGCCGGTCATCAAGGACCGCATCGGGGCGCGAGGCCAGATCGAGATGGGGGCCGGCACGCCGTTGGAGGAGGCTCAGGACCTCGCGCTGGTCCTGCGCGCGGGCGCGCTTCCCGTGAAGCTCCATATCGTGGACGAGCGGACCGTCGGCCCCTCGCTGGGGCAGGACTCCATCGACCAGGGTGAGGTGGCCGGAATCGTCGGCATCATCGCCGTGATCATGATCATGATCGTGTACTACCGGATGTCGGGCGTCCTGGCCGTGTTGGCGCTGGGGGTCTACGTCATGCTCGTTCTCGGGGGACTGGCGGGGTTGGACGCCACGCTCACCGTCCCCGGGATCGCCGGCATCATCCTCTCCATCGGAATGGCCGTCGACGCCAATGTGCTGATCTTCGAGCGAATACGGGAAGAGCTGGCGGCAGGCCGAGCAACCCGTACGGCGATGGAGGAAGGCTTCTCCAACGCCATGTCGGCCATCGTGGACTCGAACATCACCACGCTCCTGACCGCCCTCATCCTCTTCAACTTCGGAACGGGACCGGTGAAGGGCTTCGCTGTCACGCTGTCCATCGGCATCGTGGCCTCGTT
>JAJDNI010000063.1 GCA_022340755.1 Gemmatimonadota bacterium | reverse complement strand
CACCGACGAAGACCAGACGCGCGTTCACCTTCCTCACGATGCGCGCGAAGATCTCGACGACATCCTCCACTCGCTTGACGGGCCGAAAGTTCGACACGTGCATGACGATCTTCTCTCCCTGGGGGGCCAGGGTGGAGCGGTGGCAGGGCTCCTTGCCCGGACGCCAGACCTCCGGGTCGATGAAGTTGGGGATCACCTCGATGCGATCCCCGGGAACGTCGAAGTTCCTGACCGTCTCCTCCCTCAGGAACCGCGAGACGGCGGTCAGACCCTGGGAGCGCAGGATGGAGAACCGCGTGATGGCGTGGAAGGACGGGTGCTGCCCGACCAGCGTGATGTCGGTTCCGTGGAGCGTCGTCACGATGGGCAGGTTCTTGTCCGGCGCCAGCATCTTCCGCGCTACCCAGGCCGAGGTGGCGTGGGGAATGGCGTAGTGCACGTGCATGACGTCGAGGTCTTCCCGCAGCGCGGTGTCGTGCATGGCGACCGCCAGAGCCAGCGAGTATGGCGGGTGCTCGAAGAGCGGGTAATCCTCCATCTCCACCTCGTGGAAGAAGACCCGCTCCCTGAAGTGACCCAGGCGGAATGGTTGCGCGTACGATACGAAATGCACCTCGTGCCCGCGCTCGGCGAGCTTGAGGCCCAGCTCCGTGGCAACCGCGCCCGATCCACCGTACGTGGGGTAACACGTGATCCCGATCTTCACTCTTCTTCCTCTCTCCCGGTGGTCATCGTCGTCGGCCGCCTCTCCAACTTCCGCCAGGCGTCCAGCACGAGGGCGAGCTGCTGCTGCCGCGGCGCCGTTCCATCGACACGCACAACGCAGTCGGCATCTTCAGGTAGCTGATTCCTGAACCACGTCCGTTGCCGACGGGCATACCGGCGAGTGCTGCGCTCCATCAGCTCCAGCGCCTCTTCGAGGGTGAGCTCTCCCGCGAGGTGGCGCGCGAGCTCTCTGTACCCCGTACCGCTCATTCCGGGTGCGCCCGTCCCGTATCCCCGATCCAGCAATCCGCGCACCTCCTCGAGCAGCCCCTCCGCCAACATGCGACGCGTGCGATCCGATATGCGCCGGTCAAGCTCCTCCGCAGGTACCTCCAGAACCACCACGAGTCCCCTCAGTGGCTCTCCGTCGGGCGGCGCCTCCCGATGCCACCGCGACAGGGGGCGGCCCGTGAGCAGCGCCACCTCCAGAGTACGTGACATCCGCTGCGGGCCACCCGCCACCGCGAGGTCGGCTCGTTCGGGGTCCAGGCGGCGTACCCACGTCGCCAGCCGGTCCCTTCCCTGCTTCCTCATCCATCGGCGCAACGACTCCCGGCGGCCCGCATCCAACGGGGGCTCCGTGAAGATCGGCTCCACGAGCGCCCTCAGGAAGAACCCGGTGCCACCCACCAGGAGCGGAACATGCCCCCGCTGGTGGATCTCCCGGATCCACCGGCGCACGTCCCGTGCGAACCGGCCCGCGCTGTAGCGCTCGTTGGGATCCAGGAGGTCGAGGCCGTGGTGCGGCACCGTCGCACGGGCGGCCGCGTCGACCTTCGCGGTACCCACGTCCATGCCGCGATAGACCTGCCGGGAATCCATGGAGATGATCTCCGCGTCCAGGCGCCAGGCGACTTCCAACGACAGCCCGGTCTTGCCCGAGGCCGTCGGACCGACGATCGCGAGGAAGTCGGCCACGGAGCTTCCTACCGCCCGAATCGGCGTTCCAACTCGCCCGCGGGGAGGCGGACGATGGTGGGGCGGCCGTGGACGTCGTGGTGGGGCAGCTCGGTGGCGAAGAGCTGGTCGAAGAGCTGCTCCATCTCCACCTCGGAAAGACGCTGCCCGGCCTTGATGGCGCTCTTGCACGCGAACGTCTTGGCGATGCGCTCGTGCTGGTTACGGGCCGACCGCACCAGCTCGGAGCCGTGGGTGAGCTCCGCCACCATCTCACGAAACGCCCGTTCGGCGTCGAAGTACGGGTGGGGATTCGGCACCGCGTGGACGATCACCGTATCGCTTCCGAAGCCCTCGACCTCGAACCCCGCACGCGCCAGCAAGCCCGACAGCTCCTCGACCTGTGCGTGCTCCGCCGGCGTCAACCGGAGGGTGAGGGGGAAGAGCAGTCGCTGGCTCTCGATGCCCCCTTCCCCGAAGGCGCGCATGAGGCGTTCGAAGAGGATGCGCTCGTGCGCCGAATGCTGGTCGACGATAAGGATTCCGTCACGCGTTTCCGCCAGGATGTAGGTGCGCATCACCTGCCAGAGCCGGGGGCGCTGGGAGCCGGGCTCCGCTCCCAGGATAGCGGCCGCGCCTCCCCCTTCGCCCGCTGCGCCCGACGCCTGGTCGATGGGTCCCGGCCCCCCGCTGGCGAAGAGCGCCATCTGCGTGCCGCGACCGCCCGCACCGCGCGTGTCACGTCCCGGCGTGCTCGCGCCCTCGCCTTCGCGTACGCTCATCTGCGGGCGAGCACCCCCAGTCCGACCCAGGGGCGGAGGGGAGAGTTGCACGTCGAAGGTCGCGGAGCTCGCCTCGCTCTCCAGGGCGCCCCGCACCGCCTCCTCTACACCCTCTTCGATCTGCGCCTGCTGGCGGAACCGGACCTCCGCCTTCGCCGGATGCACGTTTACGTCCACGTCGTAGCCCGGCACCTGCAGGTAGAGGAACATCCAGGGACGTGCACCGGGCGGGATGGTGGTCCGGTACCCGCGCTCGGCCGCGCGCACGATCTCCACGGCCCGGAACGGCCGCCCGTTCACGAACAGGTGGACCCGTCGGAGCCCGGGCTTGGAGGCATCCGGCCGCTGCACTAGGCCCCGCACCTCGAAGCTCCGCCCGACAGCGGAGAGCGCGACGAGGGTCCCCGCCTCCTCCCCACCCCACAACTGTCCGACGCGGGCCGATACGTCGCCGCAGGCCGGCAGCTCCAGGAGGGTGCGCCCATCCGAGGTGAGGATGAACGACACCGCCGGATTCGCCAGTGCCAGGGACGTGACCACCTCGCTCACCGCACGGCTCTCGGCCGCCACGGATTTCAGGAACTTGGCCCGGGCGGGCGCGTTGAAGAACAGCGTGCGCACATCGACGGTGGTTCCCCGTCTCCGGGCGAAGTCGTCCACCCCGTGAATCGCGCCTCCGTCCACCGAGATGCGGGTACCCACCTCGTCCTCGGCCTCGCAGGTCTCCAGCGCGAGCCGGCTCACGGCAGCGATGCTGGGAAGAGCCTCCCCCCTGAATCCGAACGTACGCACGCTCTTGAGGTCGGCCGCGGTGACGATCTTGCTCGTCGCGTGACGGTCGAGGCTGAGGAGCGCGTCCTCCCGACCCATCCCCACTCCGTCATCCGTGACCCGGATGCGCCGCTTGCCCCCGCGCTCGATGGCGATCTCCACCCGGGTGCCGTGGGCGTCCAGGGCGTTCTCCACCAGCTCCTTCACCACCGAAGCCGGGCGCTCCACCACCTCGCCTGCGGCGATCTGGTTGGCCACCGCATCGGGAAGGATCTGGATACGTCGCGCCACCCGTCCCTCCTAGCGCGGGCGCGTGAAATCGGCGCATGGCTGCGTTGGGCTCCGGGGGCCGTCCTGCGACGTACCATTCAGGTACGTCTCGGTCGGCCTCCTCGCCCGCCTGCCCCTGCATCCGATTTGACGCACCCCATCAGACACGGGTCGTTTCATCGATCTGATAGAAGCGCAGCGCATTGGCCGTCGTGCGGGCTGCGACGGACATCGGGGCCTCACCCAGGTGGCCGGCCACCGCTTCCACCACGTGCGCCACGAACGCCGGCTCGTTGCGCTTCCCCCTCATGGGTACCGGAGCAAGGTACGGTGAATCCGTCTCCACGAGGAGGCGGTCGGCAGGAACCTCTCTCAAGAGGTCGGCGACCCCGAAGCTCTTGAACGACGTGATTCCGGAGAACGACACGTACCAGTCTCGTTCCATGGCGGCGGCAAAGGCCCGCTCGCCCCCGGTGAAGCAATGAAGCACCCCCCGGGTGCCCGCGGGCGCGGCCAGCAGCGCCGCCGCGATGTCGTCGTCGGCCTCGCGGGCGTGCACCACCACCGGAAGGCCGACCTCCTCGCCCAGTTGCAGGTGGGCCTCGAACAGCGAGCGCTGCATGTCTCGCGGCGAGTGGTCGTAGTGGTAGTCCAAGCCAGTCTCTCCCAGGGCCACGACCTCCGGCGAGGCGGAGAGAGTCCGCAGGCGCTCCATCGAATCGGGCGCCGCCGCTCCGGCCTCGTGAGGGTGGACGCCGGCGGTGCACCACATGCGAGGGGTCGTGTCCGCTTCCGAATCCGCGAAGGAGCGCACCAGGGCGACCGCCGCGGCTCCGTCGTCCAAGTCCGATGCGATGCAAACCAGCCGCGTCACCCCCGCCGCGCGGGCCCTAAGCAACACCGCCCCCCGGTCGTCCCGGAAGGCGGTGTCCGTCAGGTGGCAGTGGCTGTCGAAGAGCTCGGCGGCCGTGCTCACACCGTGGCTGGCTCGGTCTTCGGCTTCCGCTCGCGCATCTTGCCCTCGCCCCAGCGCTTCTGGATCTCGACGAGCGCCGGAGAGGCCACGAAGATCGAGGAATACGTCCCCACCACGATGCCCATGATGAGCACGACGGTGAAGTCCCGGATCACGGCCCCGCCCAGGAGCAGCAAGGCGACGAGCACCGCCACCGTCGTGCCGGAGGTGAGAATCGTGCGGGGCAACGTCTCGTTGATGGACTCGTCGATGAGCTCGATGAGGTCCCGCTTGCGCGCACCCTTCTTGTGCAGGTTCTCCCGGATGCGGTCGAACACGATGATGGTGTCGTTGAGCGAGTACCCGACGATGGTCAGCACCGCGGCCACCGAGGTCAGGGAGATCTCCATGCGCATCACCGCCAGGAAGCCCAGGGTGATGAGGATGTCGTGGGCCGTGGCGATGACCGCCGCCGTCCCGAAGCGGGTCTCGAAGCGGATGGCCAGGTAAATGAGGGTGATGAAGAAGGAGAACAGGATGGCCATCGCCGCTTTGCGCTGCAGCTCGCCTCCCACCTTGGGGCTTACCAGCTCCTTGCGCTGAACAGTGAACGTCCCCTCGCCCATGGAGGCGGCGAGCTTCTGCTGGATGTCGGCGGCCACCTCGTCGATGGTCCGGTTCTCCGCCAGGGGCGCGCGGATGACGAAGTCCCCGGGCCCCCCGAACTGGGTGATGGCGTCCTCCCCGCCCAGGGCGGAGCGTAGCTCACCGACGTCCACAGCCTTGTTGAACTGGACCTCCACCAGCGAGCCGCCGGTGAAGTCCACGCCGTAGTTCTGCCAGTGCCCGATGCTGAAGACGTTCACCACCATAGCGATGATGCCGATGGTGATGGCCGTCCCGGAAAGGACGTACGCCTTCCTGCGCAACTCGATGAACTTGTAGTTGGCGTGCTCGAAGAATCTCATGGCCGGCGGCTCAGATGCTGATGGGATCCGACGCCTTCTTACCCGACACGTACATCAGGTAGAAGGTCCGGGTCACGAAGACTGCGGAGATGAACGAGGCCACGATGCCGATGGACAGCGTGACAGCGAAGCCCTTCACCGGTCCCGTTCCGAAGTTGAAGAGGATGA
>JAJDNI010000312.1 GCA_022340755.1 Gemmatimonadota bacterium | reverse complement strand
ATGGCGGTGGCCATGGGCCTGCCCGCGAACATCCCCTTCGACGTGGCGCCTCCCCCTACGGACACGCCGGTCGGCGCGGTCTCGGAGAGCGTCGATTCTCTCATCGCCCGGGCCGTGCGCGCCCGCCCGGATCTGTCCGCGGCCGAGGCACGGGCACGGCAGGCCTACGCCTCGGCGCGAGCGACTCGCGCCGGCGGGTTGCCGAGCGTCACCCTGAGCGGAAACGGCTCGCGTGTGATCTCGGACGTCTCGCAGTTCAGTGGCGGAAGCTACTCGTTCTCCCTCGGACTCTCCTTCCCGATCTTCACGGGGTACGCCCGGACCTACGCGAATCGGGCCGCGGAGGACCGCGCCCGGACGGCGGAGGCGCAGGCGGCCGGCCTGCGGCAGCAGGTGATCCAGCAGGTATTCACCTCCTACTACGCGCTGCAGACCGCCACCCAGCGGGTGCACACCACCGACGACCTGCTGGCCAGCGCCGAGCAGTCCGAGCAGGTGGCGCAGGGGCGATACCAGGAAGGCGTAGGCACGATCCTGGACCTACTCACGGCGCAGCAGGCACTGGCCAACGCGCGGGCCCAGCAGAGCCAGGCTCGTTGGAGCTGGCTCCTCGCCCTGGCGCAGCTCGCCCACGACGGGGGCGTCCTGGGCATCGACGGCGCGGCGGCCCTCCCCGTCACACCCGACTCCACGAGCAATCGGCTTCGCTGAGAAGACTGCAACCATGCGACAGATCAAAGATTCCGCGGCCCCTGTCTCCCTTTCCCTGCTGGCCGGTCTGCTCGTGAGCGGGTGCGGTGGCTCGTCGGGTCGGCCGCCCATGTCGTCGGTTCCGGTCACCGTGGCCACCGTGGCCCAGGGCCCGGCGCCGTACGTCGTCGTGGCCGACGGCACGGTGGAGCCTCTCCAGACCGTCCAGGTCGAATCCCAGGTAGGGGGAGTCCTGCTATCGGTGGACTTCACAGAGGGCCAGGAGGTGACCAAGGGGCAGCCCCTCTTTCACATCGATCCCCGTCCCTTCCAGGCGGCGCTGCGGCAGGCCGAGGCGAACCTGGCGAAGGACGAGGCCCAGGCCATCAACAGCCGCCGCGACGCCGAGCGGTATCAGAAGCTCGCCCAGGAAGACTACGTCACGCAGTCCCAGGCGGATCAGGCGGAGGCCACCGCGCGGGCCCAGGCCGCCATCGTGAAGGCCGACAGCGCCGCAGTGGAGACCGCCCGACTGAACCTCTCCTACACCATGATCCCGGCCCCGATCTCGGGACGCACAGGCTCGCTTCTCGTCCGCCCGGGCAACCTCGTGAAGGCGAACGCATCCCCGCTGGTGGTCATCAACCAGATCCACCCCATCCTGGTTCGCTTCCCCATCCAGGGCCGTGTCCTGCCGCTGGTCCAGAAGTACCACGCGATGGCTCCGCTCGTCGCCTCGGTCAAGCCGGGCGAAGAGGGCGATCAGTCGGGCCTCGGCGACGAGCCCGGCACCCTGACGTTCATCGACAACGCCGTGGACCCCCAGACCGGGACGGTTCTCCTCAAGGCCAGGTTCGACAACGAGGACCGTGGGCTCTGGCCCGGCGAGTACGTCACGGTGCACCTCCAGGTGTACGTGCAACCCGACGCCATCACCGTGCCGCTGGGAGCGCCCGTGACCCAGCAGGACGGCAGCTTCGTCTATGTCGTGGACGACAGCGCGACCGCGCACCGGCGGACCGTGGAGCTGGGCCGGACCTTGGAGGACAGGGTCATCATCGACTCGGGCGTGAAACCCGGGGAGCGTGTGGTGACCGACGGACAGTCGCGCCTCAATGAGGGCGCGAAGGTCCAGATCAAGGGTGGGGGGGACACCGGCGCGCCCGGGACCCAGCCCGCAAGCACGACGACGGGATCGGATGCCGACGGTGGGGGAGGTGCGTCGTGAACATCTCGGGTCTTTTCATCCGACGCCCGGTCATGACGACGCTGGTCATGATCGCAATCCTCATGTTCGGCATCTTCGCGTACCGGCTGCTGCCGGTGAGCGACCTGCCCACGGTGGACTATCCCACCCTGTCCGTATCCGCGTCGTTGCCCGGCGCGAATCCCGAGACCATGGCCGCCGCCGTGGCGACGCCCCTGGAGCGTCAGTTCGCCACCATCCCGGGGCTGGACAACATGACCTCCCGCAGCTCCCTGGGATCCACGAATATCACGCTCCAGTTCGCGCTCAGCCGCAACATCGACGCCGCGGCGCAGGACGTGCAGTCGGCGGTGAGCCAGGCCATGCGCCAGCTACCGCAGGACATCCGCGCGCCGTCCATCCGAAAGTCCAATCCCACGGCGTCGCCCATCCTCTTCTACGCGCTCACCACCGAGTCCATGCCCCTCTCGGAGCTGGACCATTACGCGGAGACGGTGCTCGCGCAGCACATCTCCACCGTGGACGGCGTGGCGGAGGTGTCGGTGTTCGGCGCGCAGAAGTACGCCGTGCGTGTCCAGCTGGACCCCGGATCCCTGGCACAGCGCGGCATCGGCATCGACGAGGTGGCATCCGCCATCTCGTCGGGGAACGTGAACCTGCCCTCGGGCGTCCTCTGGGGCCCCGACCGGGCCTACACCGTGCAGGCCAGCGGCCAGCTCCACGACGCCGCCGCGTTCCGGCGGCTGGCGGTGACGTACCGGAACGGGGCGCCCGTGCACCTGGGTGATCTGGGCAAGGTCATGGATGACGTGCAGAACAACCGCAGCGCGTCGTGGTTCAACGGCAAGCCCTCGGTCATCCTGGCCATCCAGCGCCAGCCCGGAACCAACACTGTCGCGGTTGCCCGCGGCGTGCGGGCGCAGGTGGACAGGCTGCGCAGCCAGATCCCCGCAGGGGTGAACATCCAGATCCTCTACGACCGCTCCGCATCCATCCAGGCGTCCGTGAGCGACGTGAAGTTCACCCTGATGCTCACGCTCTTCCTGGTGGTGATGGTCATCTTCCTCTTCCTGAGGAACCTGTCGGCCACCGTCATACCGAGCCTGGCACTTCCCATGTCCATCATTGGGACGTTCTCGGTCATGTACCTCATGGGATACAGCCTGGACAACCTGTCCCTCATGGCGTTGACCTTGTGCGTGGGGTTCGTGGTGGACGACGCCATCGTCATGCTCGAGAACATCGTGCGCCATATGGAGATGGGTAAGCGGCCCATGCAGGCGGCGCTCGACGGCTCTCGTGAGATCGGCTTCACCATCCTCAGCATGACGCTGTCCCTCACCGCCGTGTTCATCCCCATCCTGTTCATGGGGGGGATATTGGGCCGGCTCTTCCACGAATTCGCCGTCACCATCGGCGTGGCCATCCTCGTGTCCGGCTTCGTCTCCCTGACGCTGACCCCGATGCTCGGCAGCCGCTTTCTGCGGCCCAGCAAGGAGGCTCACCACGGCAAGGTCTACGACTGGTCCGAGCGCGTGTACGCCAGGGTCCTCGGGGCCTACGAGAGGAGCCTCGGGTGGGTCATGGGGCGCCGGCGCAGCACGATGGTCTTCTCGTCCGGCGTCCTCGTGGCCACCGTGGCGCTCTTCGTGGTGGTCCCCAAAGGCTTCCTGCCCAGCGAGGACACCGGGCACATCGAAGGCACGACCGAGGGCGCCCAGGGCATCTCGTACGACGTCATGGTGGCGCACCAGCGGGAGGCCTCGGACATCGTGGACGCGGACCCCAACGTCGAAGCCTTCATGTCCTTCGTGGGCGGGGGCTTTGGCGGGGGCAACAACACGGGCCGATTCAGCATCCACCTGAAGCCCCGGGGTGAGCGCCTCCCGGTGGACAAGGTCATCAACGAGCTGAACCGGAAGCTCTCCGGCATCACCGGGCTGAGGGTCTTCATGCAGAACCCTCCGCCCATCCGCATCGGCGGCAGGTTCGCCCAGAGCCTTTATCAGTTCACCCTGCAGAGCACGAACATCGACACGCTGTACGAAGCGTCCCGGGCCCTGGAGCGGCGCCTGGCCACGCTCCCGCAGCTCATCGACGTGACGTCGGACCTCAAGATCGGCAATCCCCAGGTCGACGTCTCCATCGACAGGGAACGGGCCGCATCCCTCGGGGTGAGCGCCCAGCAGGTGGAGACCGCGCTGTACGACGCCTACGGCTCCAGGCAGGTGTCCACCATCTACACTCAGGACGACGAGTACTGGGTCATCATGGAGCTGCTTCCCCAGTACCAGAAGGACATCGGCGCGCTGAATCAGCTCTACGTGCGATCCTCCAACAACACGTTGGTGCCGATGAGCTCGGTGGCGAAGCTGAGCCGCGGTATCGGGCCCGTGGCAGTCAATCACTCGGGTCAGGTCCCCTCGGTCACGCTCTCCTTCAATCTGGCCCCAAATGTCGCCCTGGGTGACGCCGTACGTGCCGTGCAGAACGCCGCTCGAGCGACCCTACCCTCCAGCGTGTCCACCACGTTCAGCGGAACCGCCCAGGCGTTCCAGGACACGCAGAAGGGCCTGCTCCTCCTACTGGGCATGGCCATCTTCGTCATCTACGTGGTGCTCGGGATCCTCTACGAGAGCTTCATCCACCCCATCACCATCCTCAGCGGCATTCCCTTCGCCGCCTTCGGTGCCCTGTTGACGCTGTGGATCACCGGCACGGACCTGAGCGTCTACTCCTTCGTGGGCATCATCATGCTGGTGGGCCTGGTGAAGAAGAACGCCATCATGATGATCGACTTCGCGCTGGATGCCGAGCGCCAAGACGGCAAGAGCCCCGCCGAGGCCATCCTCCAGGCGTGCAGCATCCGATTCCGTCCCATCATGATGACCACCATGGCCGCCCTTATGGCCACCCTGCCCATCGCCTTGGGGACCGGCGCCGGGTCCGAGTCCAGGCGTCCTCTGGGTATCGCCGTGGTCGGTGGTCTGGCGTTTTCCCAGCTCATCACCCTGTACGTCACGCCCGTGGTCTACACCTACCTCGACCAGTTCCAGAGGTGGGTGGGACAGCGGATAGCGCGGCAGCACCCCGAGCCGGCCACTGCTGCCGGAGGCCTACTCGTCGAGGGAGACTGACCGCCACCTATCTCGCGTGCGGATTTGCTGTACTGCGTGCCAGGGCCTCGAGGTGCAGCCTTGGCGGTGGTGACGGGTGACGTGTACTCTCTCGTCACGTAGGCACGGATGGGCCGACATGGCCCGTAATACGAGGCGGTGTTCATGAGTGGCACGAGCGGAGCACGCTACCGTTTCTCCTCAGGCGCCTTCGCAGGTTGGCTGCACTTCGTCGTCCTGCTCGCCCTGGGTATCGGTGCGGACGTCGTGAGGGTGCTTCTCGACGCAGGATGGACGCAAAGAGCAGGCACCGAGGTGATGGCAGGGCTGCCTCAGTGGGCGTTTCACCTCATCCCGGTGGTCGTCGCCATCTCCATCGGCATGCTCAGGTTCACGCCGGCCATTGCTCGACAGGGCCTCAGGCTCGCCGTGGTGACCACCGTGCTCATGGTGGGCCTCGATCTCGTCGTCCCTCAGGGTCCGCTGGGAGATCACGCCCTGGCCTTCGTGCAGGGCGAATACGGGCAGTCCCGGGTCGTGGACGAGTCGGACGTGAGCGCCGTGGGAACGGCGTTGACGTTCCTGCACGGTGACCTGGCCGGGTGGTCGGAGGTCTCCGAGACCTACCCGCCTGGGCACCCGCGGTTGAGGGCGGCTCTCGCGATGGTCCGAGGCGCGTATCTCGTGCTCCCTCTGATTCTCGTGGGGCTGGTCCTGGGCGTGCAGGTCTGGGTCGCCGAGAGCGTCACTTTCCGAACCGTTCCCGCCGAGCGCATCGCGCGGCTTCTGATGGCATGGGTGGTCTCGGCCGGCGCGTATTTCCTGATCATGAGCTGGACCGGGGCGGTCAGCTTCCAGCTGCTCGGCAGGCCGGGACCCTTGCTCCCGATCCTACTTCCGCTTCTCCCCTTCGCCCTCGTCGGCCTGATGGGATGGTACAAGTCGTGGCACGCTACTCGGTGGCTTCACTAGAGCGGCCCGCGCTCTCCTGAAGGATGAATGACCCAGGGGGGCAACGGGTAGCCGGCTGGATCGACGAGTACGGTGCCCGCCTGCTCAACGTGGCGACCGCCATGACCGGTGATCTGGACGAGGCCGAGGATGCCCTCCAGGAAGTCTGGCTCATCGCCATGCGTCGCCATCAGGTCCTGGAGACGAGTCCGTACGTTGGCGCCTGGCTGTACCGAGTTCTCGCGAACGTGGTTCGCGGCAGGAGGCGGACCGCGATGCGCCGCCGCGATCTCCTCCGCCGATTCCGTCCAAGGGGGGTCGACACAGTCGAGCCCCCGGCCGGCGGAACCCTCGAACAAGAGCAGATCAAAGAACGGCTGTGGCGGGAGATCATGGAGCTCCCGGACCTGCAACGACAGGTGATCTTGCTGCGAACGGTGGAAGGGCTGTCAACCGAAGAGACGGCACGCGCCATAGGAAGAGCACAAGGCACGGTCAAGACGTCGCTGCACCGCGCGGTCAAGCGGTTGCGTGCCCGGCTGGGCGCCCAAACCAACGTCGGCTCGCGTGAGGAGAAGCCATGAACGATCAACTGCGGGACCGCGACGACGAGATGGCGGTAGCGGAGATGCGTAGGATCCTGCTGCCGGTGGAGGCCCTTCCACTGGGAATGAAATCCCGGTGGGAGGCCGCGCTCCAGCGCGAAGCCCGCCAGAGGCAGCCGGGCAGGCTCGCGCTCGGCGTGGTGGGAGGGGTCGCGTTCATCGGAGCCTGCGCCATCGTCGGGCCCGAAGGCTTCACCGGCTGGGCCTGGACTATCTTCGTGGGCGGGGGAATTGTGTACTCCCTGAATGTCCGTGCGCTCATGACCCGGGATGCACCGCCCCGCTCTCGCTCCGGCGCGGCCGACTAAGGTTCAGGGTGAGAATCGCACTCCCTTCTAGCGCACGCCGGCGACAAGCGTCCGCTACGCATCTCCGGGCCCCCGGCATCTCGGCAGGCCCGAGGCGCGGAGCCGTGCGCTTGCCGTCTCCACTCCGTGCCTGCAGGCTCACGGGACGAGGAGACGCGAACCGTCGATGGTGTCGGAGGAGAGAATGAGTCGGTCCGATGACAGAGAGCACCAAGCTCACGAACCCGGAAAAGCCGACTCGGGGCCGCCTGTCCCCGATCACCGCGTCAACCCACCGAGCCAGATGTCCGACCTCAGGGCACGTGCCCTCCTGAACGACGTCGACCGCCGACTTTCATCCGTGAGGCTTCAGCTCATCATCACCCGCTGGATCTCACTCCCCGTGCTGGTCCTGGCGCTCATCGCGATGGTCGCCGGCCTCATCTTCGGCATCGGAAAGACCGGACCGGTCCTGGGAGGCGCGGTCAGCCTGGCCGGTGCCGTCGCGGCGTTCGTCGTCTGGTCACGTAGGCAGGACGACTACCTGGCCGATCTCGAGGAAGGTCGGCGTGCCCTGCTCAACGACCACCCCACCCTCGAGCCGGGCGGGTCGGCGCCTACCAGCGAATGACCGTGGCCGACGCGTACATCTTGGGAGTCCCCTCGTCGCCCTCCGCATAGCGTTGCGGCGGATTGAGGATGATGGCGTCACCACCAGCCAGGCACGCCTGCTCCTTGAGCTTGGGGAGGATGTCCCTCAGCTCCGCCTTCCAGAGGTTCCCTTCTCCTTCCAGGATTGCGATCTCCTCATAGTCGCGTGCCGGCAGCCCGCTGGTGAATACCTCGATGTCACAATCCCGGGCCCTCGCGGGATAGCGGGCCCCCGTCGGCACGTACCACGCGTGCACGCACCCCCCGAGCGCCAGGGAGGCCACCAGGCCGAGCGCGATCGGCACCCAGGTCCAGGCCTTCTTCATCGTCCCCTCCAGTCCATGGAACACCGAGCGGTACGGCCCTCCGACCACCTCCGGCCGCCCGCGCGGACCTCGCCAGGTGCGCGTCGGAGGCAGGGCGGGCGGACCGGGTCGGTGCCACCCCTCGAGAAGGCATCAGCCATGCCAGGGCCGCACCGCGTCCATCCGTGGTGGAACACCTTTCAGGACAATGCATTGGACGATCGATGCGACGTCGCAGCCCCTGGCGATGTCCTCCCCGGGGGACGCCCCTGGGGCCGTGTGCGGGTCGCTACGTCACGACGGCTGGAGCCAGGTTCCCGCTCGTTCGGAGCACACACCATCCCGTCCCCACGGCGGACGGTCGCGGTACTGTCGCGCACCGACGGCCAATGCCGTCCTCCTTGCACCGCGATCCGCCCGCCCGCATGGTGAGACGTCGCGGGCGCGGCAGAGACGCACGGAGCACGGGAGGGGACGCGATCGTGGAGCGTGAACGCGAAGATCTGGCCCTGCCGGAGCAGCCCCCCGATCGGCCGAGGGTGGTGGAGGAGGCCCATGAGGTCCTCGCCACGTACGGGTGGGAGCTCGTCGGCTCGGGCACACTCGGCACGCTTGTCTGGGCGGCGGCCACCTGGCGCGGCCTGGCGGCACTCCCCGTCTGGTGGCTGGTCGCCTTCCTGGCGGCCCTGGTGTTCCTCTACTTCTTCCCGGTGACCCGCGCGCCCAAGCTCGCTCGCGAGGTCCTGCGCCGATGGGACGAGCTACGGGTCCAACGTGCGCTGGAACGCTCCGGCATAAGCGAGGACCCGCGGCTGGAGGTTGCCGAGGCCATGGCCCATCGCATCGTCCGGCACCCCGCCGTGACCCAGGACGTGCGCAGGACCGCCGAGGAGCTCGTTGAACGCCTCCAGATTCTCCTCACCGATCTGCGCCGCGTGGAGTGGCTGGCACGGTCCATGACCATGGACGACGATCGGAGGACGAGGTCGATCTCCGACCTCCAGGATGTCCTGGATGCACGTGTGGCCAGCATCCTGGCGCAGCTCGCGGAGCTGCACCGGACGGTCGTCCTCCGCGACGCGGCGGCCACCGAGCGCGCGTTGGCCAGCGTGCAGGAGCTCCTCGCGGACCTCGAAGCAGAGACGGAGGTAGAGCGGCTTCTCGCGGACGCGGAGGAGCGCCGAGGCGACACTCCCACCGGACTCTCCCCATGACCTCGCGCCGTGAGTTCGTCCAACGGAGCGCTCTCTCCGCCGTGGGCCTGTCCCTTCCCGGCGGGGCGAGCACCCGGGGTCGAGACTCGGAAACAACGTCGCCGGGGCGCCGGCGAGCGTTCCTCGACCTGCGTCGTCCACCCGATGTCGTCATGGTTCAGACGGAGGAAGGAGACCTGACGCTCCGTGGCACCGCTGAGGGCCGTTGGGAGAGCGCGCAGGTCGCGGTCGCCGTCACCGAGGTCCCCGGCGGGCTCAGGGTTCGGCTCTCCTCCCCGTCGTCGGCCGTGTTGCGCATGCACCTGCGTTGGCGGGGCGACCTGAGCGCGACCCGGCTCGTTTTGGGGGACGCCTGGGAGAGGAGCTATGGCGATCTCGAATGGCGGGGATTCGTTCCGGATCGCGTCATGCCCTGGTACTGCGCCCTGTGGGACGGGGAGGTCGCCGACGGTTACGGAGTGCGCACGCGTCCGGCGGCGTTCTGCTTCTGGCAGGCCGACACGGGCGGAATCACCCTGTGGGCCGACGTGCGCAGCGGAGGATCCGGCGTGCACCTCGGTGAGCGCGAGCTCACGGTCTGCGACGTCGCATGCCGTGAGGGACAACCCGGCGAGTCTCCATTCTCCGCGCTGAGGGCGTTCTGCGGCGACCTCTGCCCCGATCCCCGATTGACCCCCTATCCCGTCTACGGTCACAACGACTGGTACTGGGCCTACGGGAACAACAGCGCCGCCTCGGTTCTCGACGACGCGCACCGCATCGTGGAGCTGTCCCCCACCGGCGAGAACCGGCCCTTCACGGTCATCGACGACGGCTGGCAGCCCGACCGGGGACGCGAGAGGTCCGGGCGGGGCCTGTGGAACCAAGGCAACGAGAAGTTCCCCGACATGGCGAGGTTGGCCGGCGATGTCCGGGCAGCCGGCGCCCGTCCAGGCATCTGGATTCGTCCTCTGTTGGCGCCCCGAGACGTCCCCGACGCATGGAAGCTGGCACGCGACGCGCGCATCCTCGATCCCACGGTGCCCGACACGCTCCGGAAGGTGGCCGACGACATCGCGCGACTGCGGCAGTGGGGTTACGGGCTGATCAAGCACGACTACACGACGTTCGACGTCTTTGGCCGGTGGGGCTTCCAGATGGGCGCCTCCATGACCGACGGCCGATGGACCTTCGCCGCCGGGAGGGGCCGCACCACCGCGGAGGTCCTGTCCGACCTCTACGACACCATTCGCACGGCCGCGGACGATGCCCTGGTCATCGGCTGCAACACGGTCAGCCACCTGTCGGCGGGCGTGTTCGAGATGTGCCGTATCGGCGACGACACCAGCGGACAGGATTGGTCCCGCACCCGGAGGATGGGGGTGAACACCCTGGCGTTCCGAGCGGTCCAGCACGGTGCCCTCTACGGCGCGGACCCCGACTGCGTGGGCGTAACCCGGGACATCCCGTGGTCCTTCAACCGACAATGGCTGGACCTGGTGGCACGGAGTGGCACCACGCTCTTCGTTTCCATCGCTTCCGACGCCCTGGGGCCGGAGCAGCGGCGTGATCTCCAGGCGGCCCTCACCATCGCCGCCCTGGAGCAGCCCCTCGGGGAGCCTTCGGACTGGTTGCACACCATCTGGCCGACACGGTGGCGACTTGCGGAAGCCGAGCACCTATACGACTGGATCGGGGCGGACGGCATCACCGAGGTGCCCTCGTGAGCGAGCTTCGTAGCTGGGCGTTCGGTGCCACCGGCATCTGGGTCGCGCTGATCGCCGCTGGGCTCCTGGCGGCCCGCCGCCCATTCCCCGCCCTTTCGGATCGTGGTCGGCGCCACCTGGTCCTGTTGGCGCTCGTGGCTATCGCCGTTCAGATAGCGCACTTCGGGGAAGAGCTGTCGAAGGGGTTCTTCGCTGCGTTCCCGCAGGCGCTGGGTCTGCCGCTGTGGAGCCGTCGGGCGTTCATCGTGTTCAACCTGGTGTGGCTGGTGGCATGGCTGATCTCGGTGCCCACCGCGGTCCGCGGCAGCAGGCTCGCCCAGTGGCTACTATGGTTCCTCGCCCTCGCGTTGGTGCTGAACGGAATCGCGCATCCCGTCCTCGCGGTTCTGGCCCGCGGGTACTTCCCCGGACTCGTGACCTCGGTGGCCGCCTTCCTCGCGGGCGGGGTGATGCTCAGGTGGATGGTGGGCGTAACCCGGAACGCGCCGGAACCCGGGTTTGCCGCGGGACAGGACGGACCCGAACGCTGACCGCGGCTCGGAAGCCGCCCGCCGGGCACTGCCCTCCGCGAGGCCAACGGACGACACGGGGGCTGCGTCCGCTAGCGTTGCGCAGCGCTCCCGTGTCTGTCTTGTGCTCCCCCGGGCCCACGGTATCATCACCGGGTGAGCCCTTCCCTCGACCTTCGAGGATAAGCATGAACGTCCGATCTCTGTCCGCGCTCTCGTTGGCGGTCGCCTTCGCGGCCACCCCCCTGCCCACCCTGGCCCAGGCGATGCCCGGCACCCAGGCATCCTCCCTGCGCCCCGTGCACCGCACCCTGCCCCACACGGACATGATCCGCCGGGCGTGGGCGGCCGGCACCCGCGACGCGACGGGTCGTCCGGGACCCAACTACTGGCAGCTGTGGATGGACTACACCATCCACGCCAGCTTCGACCCGGCCAGCGGCATGGTCACGGGCCGGGAGTCCGTGGTGATCCACAACCCGAGCGACTCGGCCATGACGAAGATCCAGCTGCGCCTGGATCAGAATCTCTTCGCCCCGAACGTGCCCAAGCTGGTCTCCCTCCCCGCCCTCACCGACGGCATGGAGATCTCCCGGATGGCGTTCAACGGCCAGGAGGTGAACCTGAATCCTCCCCCGCAACGCCGTGGCCGGGGTGCCCCCCCTCCCGCGCCGGTGCTGGGGGCGTACGGCCTGGACCTCACCACCGCCTACGTGACGCTTCCCGACCCCATCGCGGCTCACGGATCGGGCACCCTGGAGGCGGATTGGAGCTTCCGGGTACCACCGGTGCCCGCCGGGGTCCGCGGCGAGCGTATGGGAGCCTGGGGAGACTCCCTCTATGAGGTGGCGCAGTGGTATCCGCGGGTGGCGGTCTTCGACGACCTGCGCCAGGGCGGCTGGGACACGGACCCGTACCTGGGCCCCTCGGAGTTCTACAACAACTTCGGCCGCTTCGACGTCACCATCGACCTCCCTGCGGGATGGATCGTGGGCGCCACCGGCGTCCTCCAGAACCCCGAGGAGGTCCTCACCGCCAAGGCGCGCCAGGTGCTCTCCCACGCGCTTGACGCCGATACGACCCTCACCGTGGTCTCCGCTGACGAGCGGGGACCGGGCAATTCCACCGCCGAGGGCAACCGCCTGAGCTGGCACTTTGTCGCCGATACCGTCGGCGACGTGGCCTGGGCGACGTCCAACCAGTTCGTCTGGGACGTCAGCCGTGCCACCATCCCCGGCAGGGGCCCCGTCCCCATCAACATCCTCTACCTCCCCGGCAACGCCCAGCGCTACGCGGATGCGGGTCCCACGGTGCGCCACGCCCTGGAGTTCTATTCGAAGCTCTGGATGCCATACGCGTTCCCCCAGGAGACCATCGTCGACGGACCCGAGGGCGGCATGGAGTATCCGATGTTCATCATGTCCAGCGTCGGTGCCGCCGACCACGAGACCGGCCACGAGTGGTGGCCCATGATGGTGGGGACGAACGAGACGTGGTATGGCTTCATGGACGAGGGGTTCAACCAGTACATGAACATCCTTTCCCGCGACGATCGCACGGGGCAGCCCATGGATCTCGACGGTCAGGGCCAGCGCTACGGACGCACCAGCGGTGACGAGCACGAAGCACCCCTCATGTGGGACGCCAACTACGGCGGCCCCATGTATTCGTTCCAGGCGTACTCGAAGGCGCCCATGATGCTCTCGGCGCTGGGAGGAGTGGTGGGTGACACCGCGGTGTGGCGCGCCATGAGCGCATACGCCAAGGCCTGGCGATTCAAGCACCCATCGCCCTGGGACTACGCGTACTTCATGGACAATGCCCTGGGCAAGGACCTGGGCTGGTTCTGGTACTCCTGGCTCTTCACCACCGACGCCGTGGATGGCGGCATCCAGAACGTCTCCCACGACGGCGCCCGGACCACGGTGACCGTCCGGCAGGGCGGCGACATGATCTCGCCCGTGGTGCTGAAGGTGTTTCTCGCCTCGAGCGGCCCGCCGGTGGTGCCACCCGACAACGCCAGGATGACGAGCGACACCACCGCCATCGTGCGCTGGCCCGCCGACGTTTGGTTCGACGGCAGCCGAATCTTCGATGCCGTTCTCGACTTCGGAGGCCGGCAGGTCACCAAGGTCATGCTGGACCCGGGATGCCGGTTCCCCGACCGTGACATCACCGACAACGTATGGCCCACGGATCCGAGTCTCGGGGAGCAGCAGGGGCGTGGCGGCGGCTTCGCCCGGTTCGGCGGCCCGAGGTGCTACGGCAGCAGCTGACGCGCACAGTTTCTTCTTCCACCCCATATCGACGATGCGTACTCGACAATCCCTCCGCGCTCTGGCCACAGCGGTTCTCGCGGTGGCGGGCGCGTCCATCTCGGCGATTCCGGCAAGCGCTCAGGGAAGCGGGGGCGCCAACGCCATCCACGTTCCCTTCGAGCGGTACACGCTTCCCAACGGACTCACCGTCATCCTCTCCGAGGACCACTCCACCCCCACGGTCGCGGTGGACGTCTGGTACCATGTGGGCTCGAAGAACGAGAAGCCTGGACGCACCGGCTTCGCACACCTCTTCGAGCACATGATGTTCACCGGATCGGGGCACGTCCCCTACGGAGTGCACGACCGTTACACCGAGGGGGTCGGAGGGGGCAACAACGGCTCCACCACCAACGACCGCACGAACTACTACGAGACCGTGCCCTCCAACTACCTCGAGGACGAGCTCTGGCTGGAGTCCGACCGTATGGGATGGCTGCTGGACGCGCTGGACCTGGCCAAGCTCAACGCCCAGCGCGACATCGTGAAGAACGAGAGGCGCCAGAGCTACGACAACCGGCCGTACGGACGCGCCAGCGAGATCATCAGCGCGGCGATGTACCCCGACGATCACCCGTACCACTGGCCGGTCATCGGCAGCATGGCAGACCTGAGCGCCGCGTCGGCGGATGACGTGAAGGACTTCTTCCGACTCTATTACGCGCCCAACAATGCCACCTTGGCCATCGTCGGCGACTTCGAGCCGGCGCAGGCCAGGACCTGGGTGATCAAGTACTTCGGCGAGATTCCCCGCGGGCAACCCATCGACCGCCCCGTGGCCCCCGTCGTGACCCTCCCCGCCGAGAAGCGGTTGGTCTACGAGGACCGGGTGCAGGTTCCGCGTCTCTACATCTCGTGGCCCACCGTCGGCGTAATCAGTCCCGACCAATATGCGCTGGATGTATTGGGGGCCGTCCTCTCGGGACCGCGTACGGCGCGCCTCACCAAAGGCCTGGTCTACGATCGACAGACCGCCGCCAGCGTCTCGGCAAGGCAGAGCGAGAACGAGCTGGTCGGTGAGTTCCAGCTGGTGATCACCCCACGTCCCGGCAACTCCCTGACCAGCCTCGAGCTCGCAGCCGACTCCATCATCGAACAGATGAAGCGCGACGGGCCGACCGCCGAAGAGCTTCAGAAGGTCAAGGCGGGGCTGGAGCTGCAGACCGTCAGCCGCCTGCAGTCCAACCTGGCCAAGGCCAACTTGCTCGAGGAGGGAAGCGTCTTCCATGACGACCCCGGCTACTTCCAGAAAGACCTGGCAAATACCCTGGCCGTCACCGCCGACGACGTGAAGCGTGTCGCCAACAAGTACCTCACCGAAGGACGTGTGGTGTTGAGCATCGTGCCCATGGGAAAGGTGGACATGGCGTCCAAGCCCGATCAGAGCACGCCCGTCAGGCGTAACGACCCGAACCCGACGAACCGCACGAGCCAACGGGAGGGAGCACGATGAACGCCCTGTCGAAGAACCTTGGAGCGGGCATCGACGCTCACGCGGGTGGTGGGCAATGGGGGCCAGTCCGCGCGCGCGCGTTGGCTCTCGCCATCGCCTGTGCCCTCGCCCCGGCCCTCGTCACTGCGCAAGCCGGACCCAGCAGATTCGATCGTGCCAAGGCGCCGGAGCCTCTCGCCCCTCGCCCCCTGAACGTGCCCAGATGGACGCAGACGACGCTGCCCGACGGCGCCGAGCTGATCGTCTCGCAGAAGCACGACTTGCCCCTCGTGGCGTTCAGCATCGACTTCGTCGGCGGCGCCGACCAGTACGAGCCCGCGGACAAGACGGGGCTCGCCAACATCACCGCGTCCATGATGAGCGAGGGCACCAAGTCCCGAACGGGAGACCAGTTGTCCGACGATCTGGAGCTTCTGGGCACACGGGTGGGGATCCGCGTCGGCGACGAGGCCGGAAGCATGGGCTTTACCTCCACGACGGCCAACTTCCCCAAGGTCCTCGCCATCCTCGCCGACATGCTCGAGAACCCCTCATTCCCCCCGGAGGCGCTGGAGCGGTTGAGGGCGCGTACCCTGGTAGGCCTGACCCAGGCCAAGGACCAGCCCACCGCCATCGCCGCCAACGTATTCGGCCGCGTGCTCTACGGAACGGAGCACCCGTACGGCCGATTCATGACGGAGGAGGACGTGAAGGGCATCACCCGGGAGGACGTGGTGGGCTTCCACGACACCTACTTCCGCCCGGGCCGCGCCATCATCACGGTGGTGGGCGATGTCGATCCGGCAGCGGTGAAGGCCACCGTGCAGGAGGCGCTCGCCGGGTGGCCCGACGGTGGCTCCAGGCCGAGCTTCGACTATCCGCCGGTGCCGGCGCCCAGGCCCACCACCATCTACCTCGTGGACAAGCCCGGCGCCCCCCAATCGGTATTCGCCATCGGGCTTCCGGGACCGAAGCGCGACACGCCGGACTACTACGCCATCGAGGTCATGAACACGATCCTCGGCGGTCTCTTCCAGTCGCGGCTCAACCACGACATCCGTGAGGTGAAGGGCTACAGCTACGGGGTCCGGTCGAGCTTCGCCTTCGGCAAGGGTCCGGGACCGTTCTACGCCGGCGGGTCCATCGTCACGGAGAAGACCGACAGCGCGCTCATCGCCTTCATGGCGCACCTCAAGGGCGTGCAGGGCAGCGTTCCCTTCACGGACGACGAGATCGTGCAGGCCAAGGCTTCCCTGGTGCAGAGCCTGCCCCAGGCCTTTTCATCGGTGAACGCCACGGCCGGAGCGATCGGAGCCATCTACCTGGAGGGGCTCCCCCAGGATTTCTATCAGACGATGGCCCAGAAGGTGGACGCCGTCACCCGAGACGACCTGGTGAGGGTCGCGAAGAAGTACATCGACCTCGGCCACCTGGACATCGTCATCGTGGGGGATCGGGCCTCCATCGAGGGGCCTCTCGAGGCCACGGGAATCGCGCCTATTGTCCACCTGAATGTGGAGGGAAAGCCCGTGAATTGACGCTGAATCGACTACGAATGTAATAATTATTGGCCTTGCTACATTACTCCACTTCGCCCATCATTCAATGCTTCAATTATGAACTATCGAACGCGTCGCAGACGGCACGCGTGCAATAGTGGTGACTATCACACCTATGGAGGTTGCTATGCGCGTGATGGCGATTGCAGGAGTTCTCCTGCTGGGGTTGGGCGGGTGCGCCAAGTCGGAGCCGGGCGCCAAGGCGGGCGGCGCGGCAGCAACGGCCGCGGCGCCGGCAACGCCCCCTGTAGTCCACTTCACTGCCAGGGATTTCGCGTTCCAGGGTCCGGACACGATCTCGTCCGGCATGACGACCATCGTGCTGCACAATGACGGCCCGAGCCTGCATCACCTGATGCTGGTGCGGTTGGACAGCAGCAAGACCGTGGAAGACCTGAAGGCCGCGTACAAGGCTCTGGCGCCGGGGCTCGACATGCCGCCTGCGTGGGCGGTGCCGTCGGGCGGCGTGAACCCGCCCATGCCCGGCTCCGACACCCAGGCGACGCTCATGATCGAGCCTGGCAACTACGCCGTCGTCTGCGTCGTGGACGTGCCGGACCACGTGTTGCACGTGGACAAGGGCATGATCAAGGGCCTCACGGTGGTTCCTTCCGCAACCCCGTCGGCTCCGGCCCCCACGAGTGACATGACCGTCACCGAGGTGGACTTCGCCTTCGCCCCCTCGGGCGCGTTCACCGCTGGTCACCACGTGATCAAGGTCGTGAACAACGGCACGCAGCCCCACGAGATGGAGGTGATCAAGCTCGCCCCCGGAAAGACGATGGACGACCTGGGCAAGTGGGGACAGACGTTCAAAGGACCGCTGCCGGGCACTTCCCTGGGCGGCGCCTCGCCCATGTCGCCTGGACAGGTGGAGTACGTTCCCTTCGACTTCACGGCGGGCAACTATGCCATCCTGTGCTTCGTAGTCGACCCCGCGAGCCACATGCCCCACCTGGCGAAAGGCATGGTCCTGCCCTTCACGATCTCGTGAGGTCACGAGCCCTGATCGCTCGCTGAGGAGCTCTCGCTCCTCCGTGACGACGCCCCGCCGGCTTTCCTCCCGGCGGGGCGTCGTCACGTCGGCACCGCGACCGCCATGTTCGCCCGGGAACCCAACTGCCTCCCCGCGGCTTCTGATACGGTGACAGAAAACGAGGACGGCCTCCCGGGCCCTCCGGACCTCACTTGTAGGAGCTTCTTCAATGGAAATGGATATCGTCTTCCCGGGCGGAGCCCGCGTGGACGCGTTGATGGGCAACATGACGGTGGCGACCAACCAGGACGGCACCGCGCCGACACCGTTCGCCCTCTTCCTCGCGTCCATCGGCACCTGCGCCGGGATCTACGTGCTGGGCTTCTGCCAGCATCGCAACCTGCCCACCGACGGCATCAAGATCGTGCAGCGTCTGCACTCGAGCGCGGTGACGCGGATGATCGAGCGCATCGACCTGGACATCGTGGTGCCCCCGACCTTCCCCGATAAGTACTACGATGCCCTCGTCCGGGCCGCCGATCAGTGTGCAGTGAAGAAGCACATGGAGATCGCGCCTTCCTTCAACGTGACGACGAAGGTGGCGGCCTGAGCAGCGCCGCGGCCACGGCCCGCTGGAGCGGGCCGACATCCGGGTAGAGGGTGCGGGAGCTCACACCCACGTTCTGACGGTTGGTCAGCAGCACCACGGCGAGTCCCCGGGCGGGCACGCCGAGCACGAACGTGCCCGTAAACCCCGTGTGGTCGAAGCTTCCCGCCGGGGCGTAGCCAGGCACCTGCCAGCCCAGAGCCTGTCCGTCGCCGGTGGGGGTCATGAACGCGTCCACCACCTTCCGGCTGACGTATCGCCGTCCGTCGTACTCGCCCCCTTCCAGGAGCAGGCGCAGCAGCACGGAAAGGTCTTCGGCCGTTGAGAAGAGACCGGCGTGCCCGGCAACGCCGTTGAAGGCATGGAAGGAGTTCCCGTCGTTGACCTCCCCCGCCAGCGTGTGGTGTCGCCATCCGTTCCACGCGTTCGGATCGTCCTCGTAGCGGTAGCCGAAGGTGGAGTCGTGGACCATCCGGTACTCATACGGGTTGCCGTGGGAGGTGGCGGCGAAGGCTCCGGTGGATGCCGCAGTGGCGCTGCGCTCAGGTCCGCCGGGCGCCACGCTCCGGGACGAGGCAGTCGCTGACCCCGGGGCGCCGTCTCCACGTTCCGTCCTCCGGAATCCCGTGTGTTCGAGCCCCAGGGGTCGATACAGCCGGTCGCGAACGAACACGTCCAGCGGCTGGCCGCTGATCCGCTCGACGATCAGCCCCAGCAGCATGAAGCCGAGGTCTGAATAGTGCCGCTCCGCCCCGGGCTTCCACGCCAGGGGAAGATCCCGGATGTAGGCGTACGCCCCACGCTCATCCGACGCGTGGTAGAAGATCGGCTGCCACGGATAGAGGCCGGACCGATGCGTCAGGAGCAGGCGCGCTGTGATGTCATCCTTACCTCCGCCGCGAAAGTCCGGCAGATAGGTGTAGAGCGGCGCGTCCAGGTCGAGCTTCCCCTCGTCCACCAGCATCATCACGGCGAACGTGGTGGCCATGACCTTCGTCACGGATGCCATGTCGAAGACGGTCGCCGTGGTCACGGGAACGGGCTCGGCGAGGCGCCGGATCCCGGGGGAGACCGCGGAGTCCGGTTGGAACGCCAGGTTCCTTCCGACGTCGGAACCCCCCGACCAATCCCCATATTGGCCGTCGCCGTAGTCGTAGAGCTGGGCCCACCCGTACGCTTTCTCCAGGACGGGCCGACCATCCTCCGTGACCAGGAGAACGGCCCCGGGAACGCGTTCCGCGCCCACCCACAGGGAGACCAGGGAGTCCGCGGTGCGGAGGCCGGGGTCGAGCTGGTGGACGCGCGCAGCCGACGCCACGGGAAGCGAGTCCGGGGGAAAGCCGCGCGCGGACTCCGGGGTCACGGGGGGGCGCACGGTCGCAGTCGGCGAGACGAGGAGGCCGAGCAGGATGGCGAATGGAAGGATCGTCATGAGGGGCATGATAACGCGGACCGTATCGGCTCGCTGCCCCGACCACGCCTCGTACACGCTTTCCGTTGCCCGGCATGTCCGTCGATTCGACATTTCGCTATTGGACTCTCCCGACAGGAGGTGGTGTGGAGATCGGCGTCTACAGCTTCGCCGAGGCGGAGGTCGACCCCTCGACGGGCCGCCAGGTCAACGCGGGCCGGCGAATACGGGACCTGCTGGAGGAGATCGAGCTGGCGGATCAGGTGGGTCTCGACGTGTTCGGCGTCGGGGAGCACCACCGGCCCGACTATGCCGTGTCCTCGCCCGCCGTGGTGCTGGCGGCCGCCGCGGCGCGAACGAAGCGTATCCGGCTGACCAGCGCCGTCTCCGTGCTCAGCTCCGACGATCCGGTTCGCGTCTTCCAGGACTTCGCGATCATCGACCAGATCTCGGAGGGCAGGGCGGAGATCATGGCCGGTAGAGGCTCCTTCATCGAATCGTTCCCCCTCTTCGGGCAGGATCTGGAAGACTACGACGAGCTCTTCACCGAGAAGCTCGGCCTCCTGCTCAACGTCCGCGCCAACGAGGTCGTTACCTGGGCTGGGAGCCGCCACCGCGCGGCCATCCGGGAGCGCATGGTGCTGCCGCGACCCGTACAGGACCCTTTGCCGGTATGGATCGCCGTGGGCGGCACACCCAACTCGGTGGTGCGCGCGGCCACGATCGGCCTCCCCATGGCGCTGGCCATCATCGGGGGCGCCCCGGCGCGCTTCGCCCCGATAGTGGAGCTCTACCGCGACACGGCCGCCCGGGCGGGCCACGACGTCGGTACGCTGCCCGTCAGCATCAACTCTCACGGTTTCATCGCCGACGATGTGAAGACTGCCGCAGACGTCGCCTTCCCCCCCTTCGCGGAGACCATGTCACGCATCGGTCGCGAGCGGGGCTGGCCGCCCACCACCCGCCGACAGTTCGACGCCGAAGCGCAGCTACATGGAGCCCTCTTCCTGGGAAGTCCCGAGCAGGTCGTGGAGAAGATCCTCTACCAGCACGGGCTCTTCCACCATCAGCGCTTCCTCATCCAGCTCACCGTGGGCCCCATGCCTCACGACAAGGTGATGCGCGCCATCGAGCTGCTGGGCACGGAAGTGGCTCCGGCGGTCAGGCGCGAGTTGGGCGCCTAGCGCTCCGCCCGGACGTGGCCCGGGAGGTGGGTCGTGCCGCGGACGGCCTGTTCTCTAGACGAACAGCGCCCTGAGCACCAGGAACGCCCCCGCGCTGATGGCTGCGGCGGCCGGCAATGTCGCGACCCACGATCCCGCGATGCGGGCGATGGTCCTCAGGTTCAGGGCGCCCAGGCCGTGCGCGACACCCACCCCCACCACCGCTCCCACGAGGATGTGGGTAGTGGAGACCGGCAGGCCCAGGCGGCTGGCCAGGAGCACGGTGCACGCCGTGGCGAACTCGGCGGAGAAGCCACGGCTGGGGGTGATCTCCGTGATGTGTCGACCGACGGTGGCGATGACCCTGTAGCCCCACATAGCCAAACCGATGACGATGCCCACGCCCCCCACCGCGAGAATCCAACGGGCCAGGGGAACGCCGTTGGGCACGTCCGTGAATCCGGTCTTCGCGATGCCCACCACGGCTGCCAGGGGGCCCACAGCGTTCGCGACGTCGTTGGCTCCGTGGGCGAACGCGACGAACGCGGCGGTCACGATCTGGAGCCCCCCGAACACCCGCTCCACGTAGGGATATGGATCCGCACCCGCATGGGACTCGGGGATCTTGATGACCGCCCGGGCGATCAGCCCAGCGACCCCGCCGAACGACAGCGCAGAAAGCGCGACGAAGGTCGGATGGGGGTCGCGCATCAGATTGTGGAGCACCTTCTGGGTGAAGGTCAGCGCGAGGATCGTCGCCACCGCCATGACCAGATAGGGCGCGATGCGAGCCGTGGCCGCGATGGGGTCGGGATTGCGGAGAATGAATGCCCTGATCCCCAGAAAGATGGCGAACGCGAGGACGCCACCCATGAGGGGAGAGATGAACCAGCTCGCAACGATCTCGGTGATCCGGCCCCAGCGGACACCGTGTATTCCCACCGCCAGCACACCGAAGCCGATGACCGCCCCCACGATGGAGTGGGTCGTGGAGACCGGGAGGCCGAGCTTGGTGGAGAGTTGGAGCCAGATGGCCGCGGCGAGCAGCGCCGCGGTCATGCCCAGAGCCAGCAGCACCGGTCCCTGGGCTCCGAAGGGGCCGCTGGGGGAGAATGCCAGCGGGTCGAGCATTCCCTTGCGCACCGTCTCGGTCACGTGCGACCCGAAGATGAACGCTCCTGAGAACTCGAAGACGGCGGCGATGACGACGGCCTGACGGAGCGTCACCGCCCCCGACCCCACCGAGGTTCCCATGGCGTTGGCGACGTCGTTGGCTCCGATGTTCCAGGCCATGTAGAGCGCCGCAACCATCGCGACGATGAGAATCAGGTGCTCCATTGGGCTCAGGCAGGTGGGGGACGGAAGGCTGGGATGGTCGAGTTCAACCCCTGGCGAGCATGAGGCGGACCATGTCACCGGCGGTTTCGGCGTGGTTGGGGACGTCGCCGAGCTTCTGGCCGACACGCATGATGAACGAGAGGGAGATGGCGCCCAGCTCCTCCTCCAGAAGAACGCTCTCGCGGCCCAGCTGCGCGCCGAGCTGATCCGAGCGCCACTCCTGCTCCCCCAGCGTGTCGATGAGGTCCAGGACCCGCTTCACCTCGGGCCCGGTGAAGGCGGCTTCCTGCAGCTGCGGCAGAAGCTTCGAGATCGTGAACCAGGTCTTGGCCGCCTGGAGAATCTGGTCGGTGAGCGCCAGCACGTGAGGCTTGAGCTTCTCCGGAACCCGCGTCTGGCGCATGGTGATGAGCACGGCCACGTCCTCGACCGCGTCGGCCATGGCGTCCTGGGCCTTCAGCAGGCGGAGAAGGTCACCGCGGTCCACGGGGAGGAAGAGTGAGCGGGGGAGGTGGTCGCGGATCTCGGCCTTGAGCTGGTCGGCCCGGTGCTCCTGCCGGGAGATCCGATCGGAGACCTCCTTCGTCTCGGACCAGTCCTGGGCGAGGAAAGCCTCCACCAGAGGGCGAACCTCCTGGATGACCTCCTCCACGATCTGCCCGTGCTTCGCGAGGGGCTCGAAAGGAGACTTCCCGAACAACTCGAAGATCGTGCGCATACGCGGCTCCGCTGGTACGTCCATGCCGATGTTTCGATCGACAACCGGTGTGCCGGGACCGCAGACCGATCCCGGGGCCGCGCCAAGTTAGGTCACAAGTCGGTCACGGAGAAGTCACGAGCACGCCCGTGGTGGACACGCCGCTTCTATCCGGCACACCGAGGGTGGCGGATCGGCGGTGTGGACGCACGTCGTGGTGAACCAGAGCGGCGTCGGAAGCTGCCTCTTGGTGGGCCAACCCGACGGTCTCACGGATCATCTGACTCCGTCGGGGGTCACCTCACCCGCCCCCCCTGTCGACTCATGATCGTCCCGACGACCTATGCCGTCGGGGTCTCGCCAGACTGGAGAAGCAGTATGCGGAAGGTCCCCCTCGGAAACACCGGCCTGCAGGTCTCGGAGCTCTGCTTCGGCACGATGACGTTCGGCAAGGAGTCCGACGAAGCCATGAGCGAGGCGGTGTACCGGCGGTGCCGTGAGGCGGGCATCGATTTCTTCGACTGCGCCAACGTCTACGTCGGCGGCGTCTCGGAGCAGATCCTCGGGAAGCTCGTCGCGGGTGAGCGGGACCAGGTCATCCTGACGTCCAAGGTCTACTTCAAGATGGGCGAGGGGCCGTTGGCGAAGGGGTATTCCTGCGCGGCCATCATGCATCACGTCGAGGGAAGCCTGAGGAGGCTGGGCACCGACTACCTGGACCTCTACTTCCTGCACCACTTCGACGAGGACACGCCCATCGAGGACGCCCTCCGGGCCATGGACGATCTGGTCACCCAGGGCAAGATCCGCTACCCGGCGGTGAGCAACTTCGCCGCATGGCAGATCGTCAAGGCGCTGGGCGTGTCGGCGCGCGAGGGGCTCGCCGCGTTCCGCTGCGTGCAGCCCATGTACAGCCTCCTGAAGCGTCAGGCGGAAGTCGAGATCCTGCCCATGGCCGAGGCCGAGGGCCTGGGCGTCATCAGCTACAGCCCCCTCGCCGGCGGCATCCTCACCGGCAAGTACGGTCGCAAGGACCTGGAGGTGGACGGGCGCCTCCGCGTCAGTCGGATGTACCAGAACCGCTACGCCCGGATGTCGGACTACGAGGTGGCGCAGGCGCTCTGTGGGGTGGCCGAATCACACGGGTACCATCCCGCCTCCCTGGCCGTGGCCTGGGTGGCGAAGCACCCGGCGTTGACGGCCCCCATCATCGGGGCGCGGAACCTCGAGCAGCTCGAGCCGTCCCTGGCCTCGGTGGAGGTCGACATGACCGAGGATCTGTACGCGGAGATCGGCGCGCTCACGCCAGCACCGGCACTGGCCACAGACCGGGAGGAGGAGCGGGCCGAGTAGGCCCGATGTCTCCTATCGCAGGGCCCTGATCCTCACTTCGATCCCCTTCTCCCCGGCGAGGAGCTTCACCAGCTGCTGGGGGTCCGTTTCCCCGTAGTGGTAGGGGTAGAGGATCCGCGGTCGGAATGCCCGCGCCGCGTCCGCGACCATCTCGGGTGTCATCGTGTAGGGGAGATTCATCGGCAGGAAGGCCACGTCGATGTCCTTCAGCGCCTTCATCTCCGGCGTGTTCTCCGTGTCGCCAGCAATGTACACGCGCGTGTCGCCGAAGGTGATGATGTAGCCGTTGCCGGCGCCCTTGGGGTGATACGGCTGACCCGGGCCGCGCATGTGGACGATGTTGTAGGCCGGCACCGCCTCGATGCGGAAGCCCGCCTCGTCGCGCACGTCGCCGTTCTGCATGACCTCGGCCCCCTGGACCTTTCCGGCGCACGAACGGCTCACGACGATCCGTGTGTCGGGCTTGCGGATGGCGGCCACAGCTTTGGGATCCAGATGGTCTCCGTGCTCATGTGTGATGAGGACGAGGTCGGCCTTGGGCATCGTGGCGTAGTCGGCGTACTGGCTCACCGGGTCCACGTGGATGACCTTCCCCCCCTGTCGGAGCATGAGGGTCGCATGGCCCAGGAACGTGAGTGTGAGGTCGCCCGCGGAGGTCGGGATCACGTCCTCGTGGGGCATCGCCTGCGCTTGTCCGGGTTGTGAACCGTGGGTCGTGAGCAACATCGCCGTGAGCAGCAGATCGGGTCCCATCATGGATCGACTCCTTGGACATGACGCCTGGCGGCCGGAACGACGCGCGCCGACCCCCGGGTCGGTGGTGGGCCGCCACCTGCGTCCACCCCCGAAGGTACACCCCTGAGGTGGGAGTGGCACCGTGGACGGCCCCGAGCTGCGTCGCTACTTCCCTCCCGGCACCACCCGCTGTCCGTGCTTCCACACCTCAACGATTGCCCGCGTGTTGCGGATATCCGTCGCGGGATCGGCCGACAGCACCACGAGGTCCGCCATCTTCCCGGCGCTCACCGTCCCGTGGGTAGCCTCCAGGCCCATGGTCATGGCGGCCACCCGGGTGGCTGCGCCGATGGCCTCCACGGGTGTGAAGCCGGCATGGTCCACCAGCGACGCCATCTCCCGGTGGACGTTGGGCACGGTGTCCTCCGGCGACCCCATGTTGTCGGTGCCGGCATCCACGAGCACGCCCCGTTCGTGGGCGAGGCGCGTCACCGCGGCGCCCCACTCGGCGATCCCCTTCCCGGCGGCGTCTGGTGTGTGCGCTTCCTCGTCCTCGAAGACGCGCAGCGTCGCGTCCAGGATCTCCCCCCGGGCCTTCATGGAATCCAGCACAGCCAGGATGCGCGGGGCGTCGGGGCGGGTGTGCTCGAAGTCACCCTTGGCCCGGACCGTGTAGTCCTGCGGCACCCGGGGCGCCGCCTCCCATACGAGGTACGCCGTGTGGGACAGGACGTCCACGCCATCGGCCGCTTCCTCGCTCGGCCCCGTGGGGAAGACCGTGGCGTGGGCCCACACCAGCAGGCCCTGCCGGTGGGCCTCGGCGGTGAGGCCGGCGACGACGTCGGCGGGCAGGTTGGCGTAGAGCTTCAGCGCAGTGGCCCCGGCGCCCTTGGCTTCGGCCACCGCCAGGGGGATGGCGGTGGTCTCGTCCACCGCACGCATCCACGGCGCGGCGCCCACCAGCACCGCCTCCGAGGTGCTGGCCACCCGGGCGTCCTCGGCGAAGAAGGTGGGCCCGGCCATGAGGGCCGAATAGCGGATGTCCGGCGACACGATCTCGTCCAGCATGGCCGAACGGGCCAGTGACGACAGCACCCGACTGTCTCCGGCCATGTCCCGTATCGCCACCACCCCTCCCTCCACCATCCAGCGCATGAGCTTCTCGTAGCCGGCGGCGTCGGGGGCGGCTCCGGTCATGTGCACGTGAGCGTCCATGATGCCGGGGATGACCCACTTGCCGCTCAGGTCCTCCACCGTGGCGCTGTCTGGGATGGGACGCGCCCCGTCGGGGAAGACCGAGAGGATCCGCTTGCCCTGGACGAGGACGGTGCGGCCCACCTGGGGTCCGGCGCCGGTGCCGTCGATGAGGGTCGCATGGGTGAGGGCGGTCACATGTGGACGGCTACGGGACGGGCGCTGTGCGCCGCCGGCGTTGGGACACGCCACGGCCGCGAGGAGCGCGAACGCGGCAGCGGGTACAGCCGTCCCGCAGTAGGCAGAACGCATGCTGAGCCTCCCCTCGGATCCGGGCGCGGAGCGGTAGGGTGACGCCTCCCGCACGCGAACGACCCGAAAGCTGTTGAAGATGTGTCGGGGGTGAGCTCCGCCAGAAGATCTTAGGCGGATGCCTCCTGCGACTGGACATCCGGCACCGGCGCGGACCGGGCCGACGCCAGGGCACGGTACTGCAGGTACATCCCCGCGCGCCACCGCGAGATCATCCCGAAGGCCAGGAGATAGAAGACGGCCGCCGTCTGCTTCGGCGGCATGACGGAGCCGACGTAGGGGTGCAGCGCCAAGCGCAGCACGAGGAGGGCGAGGAGGATCAGCAGGAATCCGTTGGAGCGCCGCATGAGAATCACGTCGCCGTTGCGCTCCAACGAGGAGGTGCGCGCCAGCGGATAGGACAGCACGAGAGCACCGATGACGTAGGCGCTGATCGCCCACGCCCAGGGCACGCGCATGGCAGGAGCCACGAACATGAAGAACCCCGTGCTCATGCCCAGGGGCGGGATGAGGATCTTCTTCGCCGTCACCGGCGTGCGGGTCTCCTGGATCCGCCAGACGAGCACGGCGAGTCCACCCACGACCGGGGCGGCGATGTAGGCGAGTCGAAATGCGTGTGCCATCCTGCGTTTCGTCGATGTCGAGCGTGATTTGGCGTGGGACCTTCCCGCACCCGGCTCTCCGGCCGGATTCGCGGAAGCTCCAAGATACACTCCCAAGCCTCGGGCGGTCCCATGGGTTCCATGACGGGAGCACGCGGACGGTGGGGGATCACCGGTCGGCGAGCCTCCCTCACCCCATTGGGGGTGGCAATCTCGGTTGCATTTATTATTCTCTCTTTCTGAATAATACTTCACTCTCGCCGCTCCGGGCCCGCACCGCCGGTCGCGGTGCACCTGGACCCACATCGTCTGCGAGCGCCGACTGCCCACGCCTGACTCTCCCGTTTCCTCGATGAAGAACGTGCGACCCACGATCCTCCGCCTGCTGTCCGGAATGGCCAGCGCACGAGAGATCCAGCTCTACCTTAAGAGGTTCTCCCAGCTCGACGCCGATCGCTTCGCGGTGGTCAAGGTCGGCGGCGCCATCCTCCGGGATCGGATGGACGAGCTGGTCTCCTCCCTGGCGTTCCTCCAGCAGGTGGGCCTGACACCCATCGTGATCCACGGCGCGGGCCCGCAGCTGGACGAGGAGATGGCCGCTACCGGAATCGAGAAGAAGCTCGTGGACGGGCTCCGCTGCACCACCGCCGAGGGGCTCGCCGTGGTGCGGCGCGTGTCGCAGTGGGAGAACTTCCGTCTGGTGGAGGCCCTCCAGTCGATGAGCGTTCGGGCCACCCCCATCCACTCCGGCGTCTTCGAATCCTCGTTCCTGGACCAGGACCGGTACGGCTTCGTGGGCAAGGTCGAAGGCGTGCACATCTCGGGCATCGAGGCCGCCATCGGCGCCGACTCCATTCCCGTCATCACCGCACTCGGAGAGACGGCCGGGGGACAGATCCTGAACGTCAACGCGGACTGGGCCGCCAACGAGCTCATCAAGAAGATGGAGCCGTACAAGATCATCTTCCTCACGGGCACCGGCGGAATCCTCGACGAGCGGGGCAAGCTCATCGAGTCCATCAGCCTCAGCACGCAGTACGAGGAGCTCATGCGGCAACCGTGGCTCCATTCCGGAATGCGCGTGAAGCTCGAGCAGATCCACGACCTGCTCATGGCGCTGCCTCCATCGAGCTCGCTGTCCATCACCACGCCGGACGAGATGGCCAAGGAGCTGTTCACCCACCGGGGGTCCGGCACCTTGGTCAGACGGGGAGAGGCCATCCTCGAGCACGACTCGTGGGACGGGCTAGACACGGACCGTCTGCGCGCCCTCATCGAGTCGAGCTTCGGGCGGCGCCTGGCGGCGGACTACTTCGAAACCACACATCCCCACCGCGTCTATCTGAGCGAGCACTACCGAGCGGCCATCGTTCTCCTGCATGAGGCCGGCCTCACCTACATGGACAAGTTCGCGGTGGTGGACGACGCCCAGGGCGAGGGCCTCGGCCGCGCCATCTGGGACGTGATGCGCGCCGAGAATCCGTCTCTGTTCTGGCGCTCGAAGCGCGGCAACGGCGTCAACGAGTTCTACTTCGCCAACGCCGACGGCGCCCGGAAAGAGGGGGGCTGGACGGTCTTCTGGTACGGGATCGGCGAGTGGGAGACCATCCAGAGTGCCGTGGATCGGGCCCTGGCGCGCAGGGCCACGCTCCACGACCAGGATCAGCGTCCTAGGGACAAGGACACTCCGTAGACCGTAACGCCGTGCTCGATGAAGATCTTCCGCACGCCGGCGGTGATCTGAAGCGCGCCCGCTGCCACCGCGATACCGCCCGCCAGCATGGCGCGCTCCCCGCTCCGGGAGTCACCTCCACTGGATACTTGACCGAAGCCCACGCCCGGGGAAAAGAAGGGAACGACGCGCACGGCCCCCGCGGGAACCGTCATCGTCAGCGGCAGGCTCACACCGAGTGCGAATGCAGACCAGTCGGTGCCGCTGGCCGTCTCCTTCATGAAGCCGACGGACGGTTCCACGGCAACGCCGAAGACAGCATCCGAGCCGGCTGCGGTGAGTTTCGTCAACGGAACATTCAGGTCCACACCCACGAGGATCGCGTCGCAGTCCGAGCAGTCCTTCTTGGTGGTACGTCCCACCTGGAAGGCCACGCGGGCCTGGCTCACGGGAACCGACACGCCAACGGCCAGGTTCGTGGTGTTGTCGTCATCCGGTGCGAACTGCCAGTGGGCGTATTGGCCCTGAGCCATCAAGCCCGATTCCGAGCCGTCCAACGCCGGGACCACGATGGAGGGTCCCAGGCCCCCCACCGGGGTGGCCATGAGCGCCATCCACCCGGCGACGGCTCCTACGCTTTGCGCATGCAGGGCAGGCGATGTCGACAGCAGCATGAAAGCAGTCATCAGAATCGTCTGCTTACGCATGATCTCTCCTCCTATTGGGGTAACATGCGCGCAAAGCTAAGCCATGGCCTGCTGGCGCGCCCTACGTCGGGTGACGTGCGCACACCCTCGGCATGACCTACTCCGGCGCGGGTCGCCCCCCCCTCCCCCTGGCCTGAGAACCGCTTTCGGCCCAAACTGCAACCGCTCGATTCGTCGGGACCTGCCCGGCACGAACCGGACGCTTCCGCCCAGGAGGGGCGCAGACCTTCCTGACCGGGTTCCGTGACGTCCACCGAGGAAGAGCGAGCGCATGAGTGACCAGGGGTGGATTCGCAGCTTCGCGCGCCGGCCCGGCGACTCGGACGAAGTGGCTTTCTCGAAGGCCCTCGTCCTGGCCATCGCCCTCGCCTGCTGCGCCTGCGGGCTCGTCTGGGGCCTCCTCTACGCCGTGGTCTTCGGCCCCGGCCCTACGATGTGGCTTTCCCTCGCCTTCGTGCTCATCGTGGGCGCCGCCATCCTCGTGTCTGCGCGGAAGCGGGACCATCGCCCGCTGATCTACGCTCAGATCGCATGCATCACGTGGATCCCGGCGCTCATAGAGTGGACCATCGGCAGCACGGCGGCGTCGGGTCTGGTCATCGCCTGGAGCTTCCTCGGGCCCATCGGAGCCCTGATCTTCCTGTCCTTCCGCCAGGCTCTGGCGTGGATGGGCATGTTCCTTCTCATCGTCCTCGTGTCCACGGGCTTCCACCCGGCCCTGCTCGGGGCTCCTCTTCCCGTGTCTCCCGGCATCGAGGCCGCCTTCTTCGCGATGAACGTCGGCGCGGCGGCAGGGGTGGTCTTCACCGCCGCCGCCTGGTTTGTCATCACGATCCAGAAGGAGCTGAGCCTGCGCCTGGAGGCGAACAGGGCCCTGGCCGAGAGCCACCGGCAGCTCATGGCGTCACAACAGGCGCTGGTGCAGACCGAGAAGATGGCGGCGTTGGGCCGCGTGAGCGCGGGAATGGCCCATGAGCTGAACAATCCGGCGGCGGCGGCGCAGCGGAGTGCGAGTCAGCTGCGAGAGGCAGTGGAGGCGATGGGCACGGCCTCGTTTTCCCTCGGCCGGTCCCGACTCGACGCCGGGCAGCTCGAGCGGATCCACGAGCTGGAGGTCCAGGCAGAGGCGCGAGTCCAGGATACCGTGACCCTCGATCCCGTGGAGCGGTTGGACCGGGAAGCCGTCATCCAGGACTGGCTCGACGCGAACGGGCTCGGCGCCGGAGGTGTGGACGCCGCCACACTGTCGGATCTCGGGATGGACGCGGACGCCCTGCACGAGCTGCAGAGCCTGTTCGGACGCGATGCCCTGGGCCCGGTGCTGGAGCGCACGATGTGGTGGCACGCGGTCGTTTCCCTCATCGCCGAGATCGGGCACGGGGCGGGCCGCGTCACCGAGATCGTCCGGGCCCTCAAGTCGTACACCTACCTGGGTCAGGGGCCGGTGCAGGCCGTGGACCTCAACGAGGGCCTCAACGACACCTTGGTGATGCTACACGGCGTCCTGAAGCAGGGCATCGTGGTGACAAGGGACTTCGACGCCACGCTTCCCCGCGTGAACATGCATGGCGCCGAGCTCAATCAGGTGTGGACCAACCTCATCAGCAACGCCGTCGACGCCATGGATGGCCAGGGCGAGCTCACCTTGCGCAGCCGGCGCGACGGAGCCGAGGCCGTGGTCCAGATCATCGACTCGGGCCCGGGCGTTCCGCCGGAAGTGCGTGATCGTCTCTTCGACCCCTTCGTCACAACGAAGCCCGTGGGCAAGGGGACCGGCCTCGGGCTGAGCATCAGCCGCAACATCGTCGTGCAGAACCATGGCGGCACCATCGACGTGCGCTCGGAACCCGGACGGACATGCTTCGAAGTGCGACTCCCTCTCGGCCGGGGAGGCGCCACGGCGGACGCGTGAGACGCGGCTCGGCCCTCCCGTATCCTGCCTTCGCCGCTTCGGGAGCCGGGCGACGCCCCGACCTCTCTTCCCCATCCCACACCCTGGCGTCTGGCCCTCGCGGCGCCTGTGCCCCAAACTGCTTCTGCTTCAACCATGAGCACCTGCCCGGCCGCTGACGACCGGGCGTTTCAGGAGGCGGTCTCGTGCGCACGACCTCGATCCGTATCGCGCTTGCTCTCTTCTTCGTCTCGGCCTCGGCGTCCTTCGTCGCCGCCCAGTCCGCGGACCTCTACTCCAACATGCACTGGCGCTCCATCGGCCCGACCCGGGCCGGGCGCACCCGTGCGCTGGCCGGCGTGCCCAGCCAGCCCAACGTCTTCTACGCCGGCTTCGACAACGGTGGCCTCTGGAGAACCACGGACTACGGCTCGACGTGGGTGCCCATCTTCGATGATCAACCTACCGGCTCCATCGGAGCCGTTGCGGTGGCCCTCACCGACCCGAACATCATCTACGTGGGAAGCGGCGCCGGGATCATCCGCCCGGACCTGTCGACAGGGGACGGCATGTACAAGTCCACCGACGGCGGCAAATCGTGGACACACCTCGGCCTCCGGGAAACCCAGATGATCGCCGACGTGGCGATCGATCCCACCAACCCGGACCGCGTCTTCGTGGCGGCGCTGGGGCACCCCTACGGACCCAATCCCGAGCGGGGCATCTTCCGGTCCACCGACGGCGGCAAATCGTTCGAGAAGGTGCTGTACAAGGACGAGTACACCAGCGGAAACAACGTCCTCATCGATCCGACGAACCCCAACGTCGTCTACGCCACCCTCTGGCCGCAGCAGGAGATGTTCCGGGAGAGCGGTGCGTTCGGCGGCTCGAGTGAGGGCGTCTTCAAATCCACCGACGGCGGCGATACCTGGAAGCCCATCAACGACGGGCTTCCCCCGGTCATCGAGGCCAACCTGGCCATCGCGCCCAGCGATCCGAAGTTGATCTATGCCTTCGTGGCGGGCGTGCCGCAGCGATCCGGAGGCCGCGGCGGCAGCACAACGGGGATCATCGGCATGTTCAAGTCTCTCGACGCGGGCGAGCACTGGACGCCGGTGGACGTGCCCCCGGGGCTCATGGAGCAGCCCACGGACCACGTGGATACCCGACCCCTGCGCCGCATCGGCGGCGGGGACCTGCCCACGCTGGCGGTGGACCCCAAGGACCCGAACACCGTGTACAGCGCCACGGTGGTCATGTGGCGCAGCACCGACGCCGGCGTACACTGGTCGGCAGTACGCGGCGCGTACGGCGGAGACGACTACCAGAAGATCTGGATCAACCCCAACGACCCGAAGATCATCTTCACCGTCTCCGACCAGGGCGCGGTGATCTCCGCCAACCACGGGGAGTCGTGGAGCAACTGGTACACGCAGCCCACCGCGGCCCTCTACCATGTCAGCACCGACGATGCCTTCCCGTACCGGGTGTGCAGCGGCCAGCAGGACTCGGGCTCGGCGTGCGTCATGAGCCGGTCTCCGGACGGCATGATCACCTTCCATGACTGGCATCCGGTGAATATCCAGGAGTATGGCATCGCCGCACCCGACCCCCGGGATCCGGACATGGTGTACGGCAGCTCCCGAAGCGACGTGTCCCTGTACAACCGCAAGACCGGGCAGACCACCAACGTCGGCCCGGACATGGGACCACGGGGCGGCCCGTACAACCGGGACGTGCGCACGATGCCCATCCTGTGGTCGCCCATCGACCCGGACATGCTCTTCTACACGTCCAACGTGGTGTGGAAGACCACCGACCGGGGCCACAGCTGGGAGCGCATCAGCCCCGACCTGACCAGGCAGACCTGGGAGGTCCCCGCCACCGCCGGCAAGTATGCCAGTGAGGTCGAGGTCAGCCCGCAGGGCGCCATCACCGCACTGTCCGCGTCACCCCTGGACATCGACGTGATCTGGGCGGGAACCGACGACGGCAATATCCAGGTGACCATGGATGGTGGCGCCCACTGGAGCAACGTCACGCCGGCGCAGATCAAGCCGTGGACGCGGATCTTCAATATCGAGGCGGGCCACTTCGACAAGAAGACTGCCTACGCCGCCGCGAACACCATGCGCATCGACGACATGAACCCGCACTTCTGGCGGACGCACGACGGCGGCAAAACGTGGACGGAGATCGACAACGGTCTCGCGCCCGGCGCGGTGGCCAACTCCGTCCGCGAGGACCCGCGCAAGCCCGGGCTCCTGTACGCCGCCACGGAGACGCAGGTGTGGTTCTCCGTGGACGACGGCGATCACTGGCACGACCTGAGGCTGAACATGCCCGCCGTCTCCGTGCGGGACATCCAGCTCAAGGACGACGCCAGCTGCCTCTGCTCCGACCTCATCGCCGGCACCCACGGCCGGGGCTTCTGGATCCTCGACAACGTGACGCCCCTGCGGCAGATGGCCGAGGCAGAGACCGCCGGCTCCGGCGCGTACCTCTTCAAACCGGGCACGGCGGTGCGGGTGCGCTTCGGCGCCAACGACCCCACGGAGTGGACGCCGGAGCTTCCCCACGGGGACAACCCGCTTCCCGGCGGCATCATCGACTACTACCTGGGATCCAACGCGTCGGGGCCCGTGGCTCTGGACATCCTGGACGCGTCGGGTGCGGTGGTGCGCTCGTACTCCAGCGACGATCCGGTTCTGAAGCCCGACCCTGCCCTGGACCCCGAGGCGTACGACAAGATCTGCCAGGAGGACCCCACCGCGACGGACTGCAACCAGCCCCTGTACTGGCCGGCGCCGCAGATGGTGCTGTCGACGCGCAAGGGCATGCACCGTTTCAGCTGGGACCTCCGCTACGATCCCATGGGTGACGAGCCCAGGGCCGCCAGTGGCCAGGGCGCAGTTCCGGGCCACACCTACCCGTCGGTGAACGCCCCCTGGGCGCCTCCCGGCACCTACACCGTGCGCCTCACCGTGGGCGGAAAGTCATACACCCAGCCGCTGACCCTGAAGCTGGATCCGCGGGTGAAGACCGCCCCGTCGGAGCTCGAGCAGGTCGCGCGCCTCAGCCGTGAGATGTACGACGGGGCCGTGGCCGCCAATGCGGCGTACCAAGAGGCACGGGCGATGGTGGCGAAACTCGACGCCAACAGGGACGCCGACCGCATCAAGGCCATCGAGGCCCTGGCCCCGGCGCCCCGTGGGGGCGGCGGCGGGGGCGGCTTCGGGTTCTTCCGGGGCGGCCCGTCGGGCCCGCCCACGCTGGAGACGGTGAGCCAGACCATGATGCGGGCGGCCATGTCCATGCAGGAGGCGGAGGTGGCTCCCACCGCCCGTCAGATCCAAGCGTGTGCCGACGCTCAGGATCAGTTCGACGAAGTCATGGCGAAATGGGAAGCCCTGAAGGCGGGCCGGATGTAGGGATATGACGCTGGCAGATCCCAATTGAGGACGTTGGCCGGCGGGCCGCCCGACGAAGCGTGTCGGGCGGCCCGCTCGTCTTGCGGGTGGCCTCGGCGCCGCCCAGGTTTGCACCGACCCTCCTATCGACGCGCCGCCGTTTCAGATTTCCGCCGAATGGCGTAGCGCTTCTGTTGTGCTCCCTGCCCCACACGCCGGGAGGTGAGCCATGCGTCGAGCCCTGGAAGGCCTGGGCGTCCTTTTCGCGCTTTCCTTTCCTCATGCCATCTCGGGGCAGGCACCCTCCCGCTGCACGCCCGTCCGGACGGGGATGACGGTCGAGCTGAGAACCGACGGGACGCGCCTGAACCGGATCGGCGGCCAGCCCTCTTCTGCCACCGTAGGCCCTTTGAGGGGAACGGTGGTCAGGCTGTCGGCAGACACCGTGACGCTCTCGGCGGGCCCCTCCGCGACACCGACGAATTTCGCCATCGCGGATGTCACGTCGGCGCGGGTGGCGTGCGGGGGCCACGCGCCGGCCGGGGCCTTCGCGGGCGGGGCCATTGGCGCGTTGGTGGGCTACAGTGTCGGGAGCATCTGCATCGGCAGCGACTGCTCTCCGGACCCCGGATCGCAGCGAGACGGAGCCATCCTGGGTGGACTGGCCGGCCTGGTTGCCGGCGCGCTCGTGGGGAGCCTCGTGACGCGCTGGGTCACCGCGACGTTCGACCGATCCGCCTCCCGGCAGGCTCTCTTGAGCGAGCCCCCCGCCGCGAGCATACCCGCCGAAACGCTGATCCGCCCGGACCGCCGCGGCGCCTGGGGTAAGACCGTGGGCGGCCTGGTGGTCACGGGAACCGGCATCGGACTTCTGATCTACGACCCGTCGTTGAAG
>JAJDNI010000311.1 GCA_022340755.1 Gemmatimonadota bacterium | reverse complement strand
AGCCACGGTCTTTCCTTCCATCAGCACTGTCGACGACTGGAAGACGGAGCTTCTGGACGAGAAGAGGATCTGGAGGGCGGTGAGCGTGTTGAGCGGTGACGGAACGACCTGAACGTGCGGGATCATCACCCCCACGTCGTGACTCCCGAGGCAGATCGACATGCCCTTGTGGACGACCTTGGTGGAGAGCTTGTTGTTCCCCATGGCCATTCCCGGGGGCCAGAACATGGGGATGGCAGGAAAGTCCACCGCTACTCCAACCTTCACGTACACCGGAGGCGCAGGAGGGGGTGGAGGAGGCCCGAAGTGCTCGTGCATCGCCACCGGGGGCGTCAGCAGGAACGATAGGTCGTTCGAGATGGAGACCACAAAGGAGAACACGGGCGCCGCCTATCCTCCGTCCGACACGGACCGCGCAGGGGAATACCAACCCTCCTCCAGACGGAGGCGGAACGACCGCTCCATGCCGTCCTCCACGTCGACCGTGAAATGGCTTCGGTAGGTGATGCACATCCGGCGTTGGTCCGGCAGCAAGGTCAGGATCTGGGGCGCCAGCTCTCGTTGTCCCTGGCGATCTCCCAGGACGAAGTCCGCCAGCACGCGAAGCCTGGGAAGCTCGAAGGCGAGGCGGCCCTCGGGGGCGCACCCGTCCAAGACGACCTGCGCTCCAACCTCAGGTAGTGGAATTTGCCAATCCGGGTGAGCCCGAAGCGTCAGAGTTTCACCAGAGGGGTTGGCCGCCACCGGGTCCGGGGCGTCCTTGACGTCGCGCATGAGCTGGACCTGGGAGAAGCCTACCCCCGGAGGCGCCGGGGACCAGCACATCGGGTCCGGACTGTCCTGCGGCGTTCGGATGAGGGAAGCCGGATCCTCGAGGTTCGGCAGGCGACGCTCGTACGCCACCCTGGGGTAGGTGGGCGCCGCACCCATGACGTCGGCCAGCCGCTCACTGGCATACACGGCGTCGAAACCCGACCCCAGAAAGTTCATCGGGTCCCTGGATTCCACGATCGTGCTGTCATCCAGCCAGACATCGCAGGATCCCCCGAACGCGCGGTCCCAGGTGAGCGGCATCGTGGTGAACGGCTGAGGTGGGGTCATCTGCCCGTGGGGTGTCCACCATCGATCCCCGAAGACCGCCATCGTCTTCGACACCGCTCCGACGGTGAGGCCTGCGGTCAGGGCCGGGGTCGGACGCCGCTCGGGTGCCTGGGCCGACCCTACCAGGAGAACCTCGAAGGTGGACTGGGGGCGCGGATGAACATCCGCAGGAAGAATCCCCACCTCCGTCTCTTCGTCCTGCTCGAAGAGCGGGTATGGGTCCTCGGTAACCGGATGTATCAGATGGCCGGACAGCTCGAAGGTCGCCTTCGCCACGAGCATGCCTATACGGGGGCCGCCCTCCGCGCCGGCGGCAATGATCGCGAGCGCCGGGACCGCTGTCTGGTTGACGAGCTCCATCGAAGAGGCGGCTCCCTTCAGGCCTGACATCGGTGGCGCCGGATCGTGCCACGCCTGGAGATCAGTTCTTCCGGCGTTCCGATGTCCACCATATGCTCTCGACTCTAGGATGATGCCTGCGGCGTAGCGGATCCGACCCCGCACCGAGAAAGCATGGCCCCGCACGGACAGAGGCGTCAAGAAGGCTGGCTGGGGATACCCAAGAGGAAGAGGCCGCCTCGCCGGCGCGATCACAAGGACCCCCAAACGGGTACCATCGCCGCCCTCGTGGGTGAGCACATCGTTGACCGGCACGGACGGATCGCGGTACAGTTGCGCTGAGGCGGAGACGACAGGAAGGCATCAGAATGCCAGAGAGGAAAGACATCGAGTCGCGCGACCGTCCTGAAGTCCAGGAGCGTGGGATCGCCCTGGAAGACCTGGTGGAGGCCATGACCCTCGGTCGCCCGGCCACGGGCCAGGCGGCGGAGCCGGCAACGGCAGAGCACGTGGCGGGACCCCTTCTGGTCGGGGAGTGTGTCGATGCCACGCACCCGACACTCAGGGGCAGGGTGTTGGTGCGCATAGTGGACACAGCCGGCGAGGCCACTGAGCGCTGGCTGCCCACCCTCTATCGCCTGCCGGTGCGCGAGGCCGACCGGGTCCTGTTGGCTCTGCCGGGGAATTGGGAGGAGGCGGTCGTCATCGGAGTGATCGACGGATTCGCCCGTCGCCCGGAAGCGCCCACGCGTGAAGGAGTCTCCCTGGTCCTGGCTGCCGATGAGTGCCTCAGGGTGAAAGGCGAGGACGGAACGAGCCTTGTGGAGGTGCGTCAGGACGAGGAGGGTCCCGTCGTGAGGCTCCTCCAGCCCCGTGTCGACGTGGAGGTGCCAGGCGCCTTCCGGGTTCGCGCGGACGAGATCCGGCTTGAAGCCCGGAAGGGGTCCGTCGAGCTGCAGGCCACGCACGACGTGGTCGTGCGGGGCGAGATCATCCGCCTCAATTGAGGACCAGAGGGTTTGCCTGCCATGCGCGAGGTACGGGGTTCCCACCTGGTGCTTCTCCTGGTCGGACTGATTCTGGCGGGATCGCTCGTTTCACTGGGGCTTCGGCTCAGGAGCCAAGGACAGAACGATGCCTGGACGGAGCGACTCCGATCCGCCCGGGAGGCTACCTCGGGCGAGCGCCTTCTCGAGGGCACGGTACGAGCGCGGACCGGAGAAGCGGTAGAGGCGCCCGAGACGGGTGAGGATCTGGTCGCATACGCGCACTGGATCTCGGAACGCCTCCAGCCTTCACGCACGCCGATCTTCCAGACATCGGATCTAGAGCTCCGCGCAGCGCCCTTCGATCTCGTCACGCCGGAGGGTCGATTCGCGGTTGATGGCACTCCCGTGGGGATCAGCGACCTGAAGGCGGTCGCGTATTCAGGCCCTCGCCTCGTGGCTATTCGCAACGAGGAAGTCGTCTCAATCCTGGGCCAGATCACCGACGGACCCGGGGGGGCCGGATTTCACGGCGACTACGCGATGGTTTCCGCCACAGTGGACGAGTGGCTCGCCGCGGTGGGAGGTGGCCCCTATCCGTCTCTGCCGGCCAAGTGGTGATCCCTCCACGGCCCATCGCCTCTCCACTGTCGAACCGTGCTCACTCCACCAGGATCGCACACCGCGCTAGGGACTCGAGGGCCTGATCGAGGGCGCTCTCCAGAATCTCCGACGCCTGGGCGCCGTCCGTCAGGGGTCGACCGTCCTCCCGGAGGATCAGATCTCCTCGCTCAACGGCGTGCCGCAGGTGGGAAAGGAGTGCCGGGCGGTCACGCTTGCCGTCCAGAACGGGCACGAGGCACGCGGTCACGGCATCGAGCGAGACCGGCCCGTGGCGTTGGTTGGTCACCACGGACCCCTGAGAGGCCTGGAGTGCGACCAGCGCGCTCACCCGCGGCCTCGAACCGACGCGATTCGTGAAGGGCGCCTGCCACGTCCTCAACTCCACGGTGCCGGTGGAGTAGCAGTGCAGCAGGTCTCGGAGCACGACGGGCCACTGTCGTTGGATCTCCGCATCCCCGAAGTGGGGGACGACCCGCTCGCTGGCCTGGTCGAGCAGCACGCTCTCGTCCAAGGCGAGCGGCCACTGCTCACCCAGGACGCACAGCGCCGAACGTGTGAGCGGGAAGTCCGTGTCTACCCGTTGCCCGTCCGGTGCGTTGAAG
>JAJDNI010000305.1 GCA_022340755.1 Gemmatimonadota bacterium | reverse complement strand
CAGGTTCGCCGGGCACGACGCTGGCGGCACCCGCGACGTCGGGCTTCCCCGCCGCCCCGCGCTCGTGGTCGTATACGGGGGGCGCGACCCCTATCTTTCGCGCGAGTGGGAACCGGCAGTCGGCGGCGTGCCGACGGTTGTGGAGCCGTGACCCCGGGGAGCACCTGATTGGAGGCATCGATGATTCGACGTATTCTCGCTGTCGCCCTCGCCTTGTCCGCGGGAGTCGCCGGTGTCGCAGTCTCTTCCGTCTCCGCCCAGGAGCACACCGTGCTGATCCGGCGGGGGCACGTGATGGATGGAAGCGGGAATCCGTGGATCATTGCGGACGTCCTCATCAGAGGCGACCGCATTGTGGCGGTTGGCGACCTTGGTGACGTGTCCGCCGACGACGTAGTGGACGCCACCGGTCTGTACGTCACCCCGGGATTCATCGATACGCACACGCACGCGGGTCCGGGACTCGCCACACCCGAGCTGAGCGCGGCACGGCCTCTGCTGGCGGAGGGAATCACCTCGATTCTCGCCAACCCCGACGGCGGCGGCCCGGTGGACCTCGCGGCCCAGCGCCAGGCCCTGGAGAAAGACGGCCTGGGGGTGAACGTCGGGCAGCTCGTCTCCCAGGGTTCGGTTCGCGAGGCCGTCATGCAGGACGACGACCGCGACCCCACGCCCGCGGAGATGGAGCGCATGAAGGCGCTGGTGAAGCAGGGGATGGAAGAGGGGGCCTTCGGGATGTCCAGTGGCACGTTCTACGTTCCCGGCTTCTACTCGAAGCCCGCCGAGATCGAGGAGCTGGCGAAGATCCTCACACCCTACGGGGCACCGTACCAGAGCCACATCCGCGACGAATCGGACTACACAGTGGGGCTCGTCGCGGCGGTGGACGAAGTGATCAACGTGGGGAGGGTCGCGCACATCCCCGCGATCCTCACCCACGTGAAGGCGCTGGGACCCCACGTGTGGGGGTACGGCGAGGCCATCGTGAAGCGGGTGGAGCGGGCTCGGGCGGCGGGCGTGCAGGTGTTCGCGGACCAATACCCGTACACGGCGTCGTCCACGAGCCTGTCTGCCGCGCTCCTTCCTCGTTGGTCGCAGGCCGGAGGGCGGGACTCTCTGAGGGCCCGCATGGCTCGTCCAGCGGATATGGCACGCATTCGCGAGGCCATGGTAGACAACCTCGAGCGACGAGGCGGAGCCGACCGCATCCAGTTCGCGAGCTACCGAGCGGACCCGTCCATCGAAGGACTCCGGTTGAGCGACGTCGCCGCACGGAGTGGGAAGGACCCGGTGGACGAGGCCGTCGACCTCATCAAGGCCGGTAGCGCAGGCATCGTCTCGTACAACATGGACGACGACGACGTGGAGACCCTCATGGCTCAGCCGTGGACCATGACCGCGTCCGACGGCACCCTGGTTCCCATGGGACAGGGAGTGCCACACCCCAGGGCGTATGGGACCTTCCCCCGGAAGATCCGCCTGTACGCCCTGGAGAAGCACACCATCACCCTGGAGAGCGCCATCCGCAGCATGACGTCGCTACCCGCCTGGGTGTGGAAGATCCCCGACCGCGGCGTCCTGCGCGCCGGCGCGTTCGCGGACGTGGTGGTGTTCGACCTCGCGAAGGTCAAGGACACCGCCACCTATACGGACCCTCACCAGCTGGCGGAGGGCATGGTCTGGGTTTTCGTCAACGGTCAGCCGGCCATCGCTCGCGGCCAGTTCACCGGGACGCTCGCGGGTAAGGTGCTGCGAAAAGGCATGTAGACCCAAGCGATAGGCCGTTTTTCAGAGGGGGGTGTTCGCACTACACTACTCCCGCAACGGATCACCTGCAGCCGGAGAGAAGATTGGGCGCAATCCGCGACTTCATGGACAAGCACTACCGACACTTCAACGCGCGGGAGACCGTGTGGGCCGCCCGCGCGTACGAAGAGCACCTGGCCAAGGGCGGTAAGATGATGGTCACCCTGGCGGGCGCCATGTCCACGGGGGAGCTGGGGATCGTCCTGGCCCGGATGATCCGGGCGGGGAAGGTCCACGCCATTTCGTGTACGGGGGCCAACCTCGAGGAGGACGTGTTCAATCTCCTCGCCAACAAGGAATACGAGATCATCCCGTCGTGGAGGGAGCTCTCCGCCGCGGACGAGGTGGCGCTCTACGACCGCGGCATGAATCGGGTGACGGACACGTGCATTCCCGAGTCCATCATGCGGCACCTCGAGAAGCGGTTGCTGAAGATCTGGGCGGACGCCGCCGAGAAGGGTGAGCGGTATACGCCCGCTGAGGTCCTCTTCAAGGTGCTGGACGACCCGACTCTGGAGGAGCACTACCAGATCGATCCCGCCCACTCCTGGCTGCTCGCCGCCAAGGAGATGGGGGTGCCCGTGTGGGCGCCGGGATGGGAGGACTCCACCACGGGAAACATCTTCTCGGCCAACGTGATGATGGGGAAGGTGAAGCACCACACCTGCGTGAAGACCGGCACCGAGCAGTTCCAGCAGCTCATGGAGTGGTACTCCGCCAACCATGGCGCCGACGAGGGCAAGCCGTCCGTGGGGTTCTTCCAGGTCGGCGGCGGCATCGCGGGTGACTTCGCCATCTGCGGCGTGCCTTGTCTGATCCAGGACCTGAAGAGGGACGTCCCGTTCTGGGGCTACTTCGCGCAGATCACCGACGCGGTGACGAGCTACGGGGGCTATTCCGGAGCGCCGCCGAACGAGAAGATCACCTGGGGGAAGCTCGAGGCGGGCACGCCGAGGTTCTTCATCAACTCGGACGCCTGCATCGTGGCGCCGCTGATCTTCGCGTACGTGCTGGGCGACTGACCGGTAACTGGGGTACCGCGGCGCCGGATCGCCGCGGACAGACGGAGAGATACGGCCCGGGGCCGCCCTCTCATCCCACCATCTTGCCCAGGCCCGCCTCCGCCACCACGACGAGCATCGACCGCTGGATGGCCAGGTACGCGTCACGGTCGATCCACCACTCGCCGGGAGAGTGCCCTTTTCCCCCGATGCCGCCGCGGCCGAGGGTGACCGCCGGGATGCCCTTCGAGATCGGGATGTTTGAATCGGTGGAGGAGCGATTCAGCGATGGGTCGGCCCCGAAGGCCGTGGTGGCGGCCATGGCGCGCTGAACCAGAGGGGTATCCTCCGGCTGCTCGCCCGAGGGGCGATCGCCGATCTTCTTCAGGTCCACCGTCAGGGAGTCCCCGCGGCGTCGAATCGCGTTCTCCTCGGCGAGTCCCTCCTGCACGGCGGAAAGGAACGCCGCCTCGATGCCGTGCAGGCTCTCCGGGCTCTCCGAGCGCATGTCCACCTCCATCCACGCCTCGAAAGGAACCGCGTTCACCGAGGTGCCACCCCCGATGACGCCGACGTTGTAGCTCGTGCGAGGTCCCCGTCGCGTGAGCGTGTCCGCAACGTTCTCGAATGCGG
>JAJDNI010000303.1 GCA_022340755.1 Gemmatimonadota bacterium | reverse complement strand
CTACGCACCCCCGGAGGACATCTTCCACGTCGTGGAGCGCTACACCAGCTGCGGCATCGGGATCTGCGGCAAATGCGCCATCTCCACCGGCGAGCGCACCTGCGTGGACGGGCCCGTGCATCCGGCCACGGACTTCACTCCGGGAGACTGGCACCGGGACCTCACGGGGAAGAAGGTCAGGTACCCGGCTTAGGTGGGTGACTCCGCCCCCCCCCCGCGTTGCCTCTCTCGCTAGTGGCCCACCCCCGACGTGGCGTCTATGAACGCCGCGACATTCCTCTTGAACGCCGCCAACGCGGGCACGTGCACGTAGACCATGTGCCCCGACTCATACTCCACCTCGGTGATGCGGGCGCGGACATCGCTCAGCACGCCGAGGTGATCCATGATCCACTCGGAGGCGAAGTACGGCGTGGCGAGATCGAACAGCCCGCTGTTGAGCATCACGTGCAGGCGCGGATTCTGACTCATTGTCCGCGCCAGGTCGACCGCCGAGTTCGTGTAGCCGGGCCGTCCGCCGACGGTGTTGTTGTGGTTCCAGTCCCATCCCCGGACGCCACCCCCCACCGTGTAGATCATGTCCCTCCCGTAGTTCAGGTCGGCATGCATGTACTGATTGAACAGTGAGACGTAGGCCGACCCGATGTCTTGGGATTGCGGATCGTAGTTGGCGGACTCGGCAAGGAGATCGCCTGTCGCTCCGGTGAAGCGCGCGTCGAGCCGGCTCACCAGCTCGCCGTGCTCGCGAAGCAGCTCCTTCTGGAACTGGGCGGCGGTGACGCGGAGATTGGCTTTGTCCAGGTAGTCGCGGCTCAAACCGGTGTACTCGTGTAGCGTGTCGATGATCGCGCTTCGACGAGCAGGAGGGAGGCTGTCGGCCAGCAGCGCCACCGCGTAGCCGTCGATGGCGAAGCGCTCGACCCGGCGCAGGAAGGGGCGGAGCTCGTCAGGTTGCTCGGGTAGGGCGTGATGGTACCAGGCGACGGCCGCGTAGGTCGGCAGGAACATCAGGTACGCTTCGTCGTTGCCGGGGTTGAACGTCTTGGTCTCGAAGTCGAGGGACGCCGACAGAAGGATCACTCCGTTCAGGTCGACGCGGTCGCGCTGCTGCAGCACGGCGCTGAGTACCGCCGAGCGCATGGTGCCGTAGCTCTCGCCCATGATGTAGCGCGGCGAGTTCCAGCGGTCGTTCTCACTCAACCAGCGGGTGATGAACTGCGCCAACGAGTTGGCGTCCTTAGCCACGCCCCAGAAGTCGGATCCCTTCCCCACGCCCACCGGCCGGCTGTAGCCGGTGCCGACGGGATCGATGAACACGAGGTCGGCCTTGTCGAGCATGCTGTACTGATTGTCGACCAGGTGGTAGGGAGGCGGCGGAGCGTGGACCGCGTCGGGGATGTCCACGCGTTTTGGACCGAGCAGGCCCATATGTACCCAGATCGAGGAGGCACCCGGTCCGCCGTTGTAGGCGAACATGAGGGGACGGGTCGATTCGTCCGTCACGCCGCTCTTCGTGTAGGCAGTGTAGTATACCTCGCCAATCGGCTGATCCTGGGTGTTGCGGAGGATGATGCTCCCGACGGTGGCATCGTAGTCGATACGCTGACCGTTGATGGTCGTGGTGTGCCGGGTAGTGACGTGGACTCCGGCCCGCGCTTGTGGCGCCTCCGTGGATGAGCCGGGCTCCGATGACACAGCACCAGCCGCGCGCACTCTGCGGCCGGTCTGGGCGAGTGCCGTCGTTGGAATCGCGACGGCGAGCAAGAGGACTCTCGAATTCATGATGGGTCCGATGAGTGAGGGCAGGAGGCGGCAGAAGGGAGCACGACCGCCGACGCAGGATTCTACGAAGGTTGAAGGAATATGCCAGACAGGGGGGCTTTCACTCGCCCGCCGGACGGGCGGCCTCACCATCGGGTCTCGACGTGATGCCCCATCCCCCTTCGGCCTTCGCCGCTACGGTGGCGAGGAGGCCATCGAGACCCCTTGAGCCGCGGTCCAGCCCGTACCGGTACAGGGCCCGCAAGCCGGTGAGGGTGATCCCGCCTCCCGTGGCCCCGCCGCCAGCGATCAGGAGCCCGAGACCCACGGGACCCAGGAAGGTCAATCCGGAGGCCACGGCGCCGGTCAAGAGTAGCGCGATCCCACCTCCCAGCATCGACTGTCCCCCGAAGACGCCCGCGTTGAGTCGGAAGGCCCATGCCACCGGCGATCGCAGAGTGACCTCGGTACGGGGCGCATCACCCGGGAGGCGTGCCAGGGTGATGTAAACCTGTCGCAGGTCGGCGTAGCTGGCATCCCCCTTGAAGCCACGTGCCCCCTGGGACATGAAGCCCACGCCCTGGATGTCGAAGACCAGGGTTCCTCCCGACTCCGGCTCCCCCAGGCGCTCACGGAGCCTCAGCGTGTACGGCTCCTCCGGAAGGATCACCGCCATGGCCTGGAGGATCGCGGTGGGGCGAGGCGCGAATCGTCCGCCGCACGGTGAGTGCTTCGGACGGGTTTCCCAGGAGCCATCGGGAGAACCGACGCTTCCCCGGTGGGGCGAGGCGCGTGGCCCGGTCCGCATGAACCTCAGCCAACGCGGCTTCCACGAACTCTTCTCCGATGCCCGCCTCCAACGCCGCGGTGCGCACATGCGTCAGGGCGTATCCATCCGACCTCGATGAGGCATCTCCAGGGAGATCTCCCTCGGTCTCGGATATCGCAAGCGCCTCCGAGCGCCGAGCCTCCTCGGCCTGGAGCTGGGCCGCTCGTTCCCACAGTCGGAGTGCTTCGGCCTCGGTGAGGTACTCCCTCTCTTCGGTCATGGCCCGTCGACGGCGTGGTTCGTGTTTGTGATGGTATTCTACGCCCGACTTGCAGAACAGCGACTGGCTCGGGGACCACGGTGCCAGCCCCTACCGAACAAAAACCGAATAGCGTATCGTGGGGGATGTCACTGCGCGTCCTCCTGTTGGCCGACACCCACCTGGGCTTCGACCTTCCCCTCACCCCGCGGGTGCGTAGGCGTCGTCGCGGACCGGACTTCCTCGCCAACTACGAGCTGGCTCTGGCCCCGGCACTTGCCGGGGAGGTGGACCTGGTGGTCCACGGCGGGGACGTCTTCCACCGGGCGCGGCCGCACCACACGCTCGTGGCCATGGCGTTCGAACCCCTCCGCCGCGTCGCCGACCGGGGGATTCCCGTGTTCGTCGTGCCGGGTAACCACGAGCGCTCGCGTATCCCCCACGCGCGCTTCGCGTCTCACCCCCTCATCCACATCTTCGACAGGCCCCGCACCTTCCGACTGACGATCCGCGGCGTCAGGGTCGCGCTCCTCGGCTTCCCTTATGAACGGCACGTGGTGCGCAAGCGCATGCCCGCCCTGATCCAGCAGACCGGATGGCTCCCCGGGCAGGACGACGTGGCGCTCCTATGCGTACACCACTGCTTCGAGGGAGCTACCGTCGGTTCGGCGAATTTCACCTTCCGGCGCGGCCCCGACGTCATCCGTGTGCGGGACGTGCCGGCAGGAGTGACGGCCGTGCTCACCGGCCACGTTCACCGTCACCAGGTGCTCGAAGCCGACCTGTTCGGTCGGCCGCTCCCGGCGCCGATCCTCTACCCAGGCTCCACGGAGAGGACGGCCTTCACCGAGATGGGCGAGACCAAGGGTACCCTCCTCCTCGAGATCGGAACGGGCGGCCCCTCCGGCCCCCGGATACGCTCCCGCTTCATCCCCCTCCCCACCCGGCCCATGTGCAGGGCCGACATCCACCCTCGCGGGATCGACCCAGGGGCCCTGGCGCGCCACGTCCGGCGAGTCGCCTCCGCGTTTCCATCCGACGCGGTGCTCCGCCTCCGGGTCCACGGGCGCCTTCGGAAGGACGCCATGACGGTGCTGAGCGCTGCGGGGATGCGCGCCCTCGTGCCTCCGACGATGAACGTGGACGTCCAGCTCGTCGACGCGCCCCGATTCCGGGTTGCCTCACGGCCCACCTGAGCGAACCGCCCCACCGGGCGAACCCGGTGGGGCGGTGTTCCGAATACGGAACGAAGTGACCGGCGGGATCAGGTCCCGAGCGGCGAGCACGGTGCCGCCAGGCGCCGCGCCGCACATTCGTTCGCCGGAACGATCATGTTGTCGAACACGGAGTCCCCGGGCCGGTCGACGGGGAGCTGATCCAACCGATTGTAGCGGCGCGCGTCGATCCAGCGCGTGCCCTGCGTCCACAGTAACGAGTAGAGGCGGTTGTACAGCAGCTCCGTGATAAAATCCGCATCCGGGCTGGCCGCGGTCAGCGTGGTCGGCTCCAGCCCGCCCGAGTACTCCCGGATGAGGTCGAGGTCGCCGATCGCTCCGGACTTGTCGCTGGTGTTCCAGCGGACCTCGGCCCGCAGCAGCAGCAACTCTTCGTTCGTGATCCACGGGATCGGAGCGCCCAGGTCCGCCTGCGTGGGGTCGCTCTTGTTGTTGAAGAGGATGGGCTTGTACGAGCTGGACAGGTCGTTCAGATCGCGGGTGCGCCCCACGTCCATCACCTTCTCCGTGAGACGCAGGTCCGGCTCGCCGTTGGCGCGAAGCTGAGCTCCGCTCACGATCGACGGGTGCACCCACAAGTGATTGCTGGACGTGGGTTCCGAGACCGGATTGGTCGGCTCGCCGGACGCGTCCGAATAGCCGAAGAAGACGCCGATGGAGAGGGAGCTCGGGAGGTTCCCGTCCGTCACGAACGAAGCGTCGAGGGCCGTCTTCGCCTGGGTCCAGCACGCCGTACAGCTCAGGAAGGTCGCCCGCCACACCTGGACCTTCGCCGCCAACGCGCGGTTGAACAACGCGAAGGTGGGCGGCGTGTCGAACCCACTGTAGCCGGGGGCCATGCGGAACGGGAAGGCGCCCCCCCCCGACTGCAGGTCCCCGTATGCGCTGTCCAGCAGATCCGAGGCGGCCTGGAGCGCGTCCGAGAAGGACACGAACGGCGCAGGATCGGCGTTGATGGGGCGGTCCACATCGAGCGGGATGCCGAGCGCTCCGGTGCGGATGGCCAACTCGACGATGTGCCATGCCTTCATCGTGTTCGCGAATCCGGTGGCCGCGTTGACCTCGCTCGCGTTCAGCGCCGACGTACTCTCCAGCGCCTTCAGGTACGTGTTGATCGTGCGGATGGCCGAGTACTGGCCGGTCCAGATCCCGGAGTTGCGCCCCGTCGGATCCTGAGGTCCGCGGATCTGCTCTCCGGTCTCGCGCGGGTCGTTGCCGAGCAGGTTGTAGCCTTCTCGGCCATACAGCGCGTAGAACTGGATCTCGGTGCCCACGTCGTTGAAGGCCTGCGAGAAGATGCCCGTCGCCGCGCGTGACAGGACGTCACTGGATGGGTCCTTCGTCAGTTCCTCGACGGTGGGGGCGTTGGTGTTCACGATGTCCAGGTTTCCGCAGGCCGCAAGCGCCATCGCGCCGACGAAGGCAAAACCGAGGCGCAGAGCCGCTCTCCCCGAACGCTTTCTGATGTCGGTTGTCGTGGTCATGTCAGAACCCCACGGAAACGTTGAAGAAGATGCTCCGGGACGGCGGATAAGGACTGATGTCCAGGTTGTTGCGAACCGACTCGCTGCCGAAGTTCGCCACCTCGGGATCGAGGCCGCTGTAGGGTGCCCACATGAAGAGATTGCGGGCGGTGATACCGACGGTCATGGTGTTCGCGCCGAGGTGTATTCCCTCGAGAAGGTCCGTCGGCACGTCGAAGTTCAGCGAGACCTCGCGGACCTTCACGAAGCTCGCGGACTCGATGTACGGCCTGATGACGCCGTGGAGGTACCCCGCGTAGCGAGCCTTCCACGCGTCCGTTCCCCAGTCGGGCGACGTCTGTCCGTCGTCCATGAGGAAACGCGTCAGGTTGATGACGTCCCCGCCGTGCTGCCAGTCGACGACGGTCGTCAGGGTCGCCGACCTGTAGCTGAAGGTATTGACGAAGCCGATCCGGAAGTCGGGCGCCGAGTTTCCCAGTTGCGACAGGGTGTCGGCGCGCGTCTGACTTCCGTCGCCCTTCCAGTCGAAGCCGATGAGCTGCGTGATCGGCCGCCCTTCCTGGATGTAGCTGCGGCCCAGGTTGCCGAAGCCGGATCCCGGAGGGAAGAACGGAGGCAATCCGGCCAGATCGACGACCTCGCTGGTGTAGCGCGTGAACGAGACCTGTGAGATCCACCTGCTCGTCGTCGTGATCACCGGTGTGAAGCCCAAGGAGATCTCCCACCCCGAGTTGCGGATCTTCCCGCCGTTGAAGAGCTGGCTCGTGAACCCCGAGGACGGCGCCGGTACCCGCTGAAGCAACAGGTTCGTCGTGTTGCGACGGAAGTGTGTAAGCTCCCACGTGAGACGGTTGCTCAGTGCCGTCCCGTCGATGCCGACCTCGAGCTCCTTCAACCGTTCCGGCTCGATGGTCGAAGAGCCCGACGTGGTCGAGACCGTGACCCCTTGTTCGCCTCCCAGCTGCGGGGTGCTCAGATTCGTGAACTTCTGGCCGAACAGCGGCTGGTTGCCGGTCTCGCCGTACGCCGCCCGCAGCTTCACCTCGCTGCCCTCACCCAGCAGGTCCAGGAACCGGTAGGATCCCGAGATCTTGGGATAGACGAAGTACTTGTCGATGTCGCCGTTCACGCTACTCCGCTCGGCGCGCAGACCACCCTGCACCTTCAGACGCTCCTGGAAGAAGTCGACCTCCTCCTGGGCGTAGAGGGCGATGGTCCGCTCGTGGGTCAGCCTTTCGGTGGGCGTGGTGTTCGTCCCCTGGTTCACGTTCCGCTGACCGGGCAGGAGGTTGCGGGTGAGGATCTGATTGGTGTGCAGGCGCCGGTCCTCGTACTGCGCGCCGAATGACGTCGACGCCGACCAGCTCGATGCCTGCCACCGGTGGATGCCGTTGACGTTCCAGTTCTGGAAGAGGCTCCGGCCGTCGGTCTGGACCGCGACTCCGGGGAGCGCCGCCACCTGCTCGAAGAAAAGCTCGTTCGGCGCCCACACCTGGTTGTTCTGGTCGAAGGTGTCGAAACCGCCACCGGCCACCACCCGGAAGCTCTGGCGGTCGTTGTTCATTACATCCCAGTTCAGCCGAAGGCCGCCCGTGAAGCGGTTTGTCTCTTCGTGGTTGACGCCGAGGGCGGCGGTCTGAAGCGGGTTGGCGGGTATGCCGGCGATCGTCGGCTCGGGGAAGTTGCCCGTCGCGTTCTTGGACATGTTGAAGAAGCTCGGGATGTAGGCCATGGCGTAGCCCATGCACCCGAAGTTGTTACAGTTGTTGTCCCAGCCGCGGTCGTTGGTCGACCGGTTGTAGGCGCTGGAGATGTGCAACGTGAGGTCCGATCGCAGGTCGTGATCGAGGTTGAGTCGGAGCGACTGCTGACCCGCGCCGGTGTTTCTCTCGATGCCCTCGTCCGTCCTCCAGTTGCCCGACACGTAGTAGCGCGTACCTGCGTTTCCACCGGAGAGGTTCGCCACCGTCTCGTACGAGGGTTTGCGCTGGTCGTACACCATCCCGTACAGGTCGTAGTACGGGTTCGCGTTGCCCTGGAAGTACGCACTGGCGTCATTTCCGTAGACACTGACGGCGTCGGCCTGGGTCCACCGGCGCGACTCCAGGAGCTTCAGGGGGGTCGACAGGCCGATGCGCTGTGTGATGTTGAACCGCGGCGCCCCCGCCTGGCCGCGCTTCGTGGTGATCACCACCACGCCGTTCGCCGCCTTGGAACCATAGATGGATGACGCCGCGGCACCCTTCAGGACCTCGATGCTCTCGATGTCGTCCGGGTTCAGGTCCGCGATCCGGCTGATCGGGTCGGCCTCCGTCGACGGCGAGGCCTCGGAGTTCGCGTATCCGCGTCCTCCCGGGATCTCGGCGTCCGAATACATGACGCCGTCCACCACGTAGAGAGGATCGAAGCCGCCGAGGAGGGTGTTGTTTCCGCGGATCTGGATCTGCATCCCGCCGCCGGGCGCGCCGGAGTTGCTCTGGATGTTGACGCCCGTGATCCTGCCGTTGAGCGCGTCCACCATCGACGCGGCCGGCACCTGGCTGATGTCCGTGCCCGAGACGTACGAGACGGAGGTGGTCGCTGTACGACGCTGCACGGTGGTGGCCTGTCCGGTCACCACCAGCGCGTCCAGGTGGAAGGGGCTGAAGTCGAGGGAAACCGTCACCGACGTCTCATCCGCCGGGATCACGACCCGTCGGTCGGCGTACCCGAGCGCGCTGACCCCGATCGTGATTTCGCCGGCCCCCGCCGTGATCGCGAAGCGACCATGGTCGTCCGTCAGGACGGAGGTCGCTCGTGTCCCGCCGAGGACGCTGACTACCGCGTCCGCCACCGGCTCGTTCGTCCCACCCCTCACCACCTGCCCCGTAATTCGCCGGCCTTGTGCGAGAAGGGTGGTGGGAACCAGCGCCGCGAACATCACGACGCAGGGTAGCCAATGGCCACGTTTGAACGTGTGTGCTGCCATAGTGCCCTCGTGAAAGTTGGAGGGGCAGAAAACGCGGGGTCGCCGAGCGATCCGCGTGCGAGGTGCGCTAGTCACACATTCTGTAACGGCCCATAACCCTTTCAATCACCGCCCGCCGGCTATCTTATACGCCGCGCGAGGCCGACATGCAACGTCGCGCCGCCCGACGATCGGCGCTGCACCGGGGAACTCTCTACCCCCGGGCCGGCTTCGTCACAGGGGCACTACCGACACAGCGAGGAGCTGGATGACAAGCGCCGAAGCGTTCGACAAGGGCAGGACATTCACCGCTTTTCTCGACGCGGTCGAGGCAAACAGCGACCTGTGGCGGACGCTGGCCAATCGGGTGACCCTTCACCACGAGTCGGTGGCGCGGATCGCCGCTGTGGCGGGACGGTGGAGGCTACTCGTGCTGGCCGACGACTGGTGTGGGGACGCCGTGAATATTCTGCCCGTCATCGCTGGACTCGCCGACGCGGCTCCCAACCTGACGCTGCGCATTCTCGGGCGGGAGGAGGTGCCTGACGTCATGGACCGGCACCTCACCCACGGCACTCGTTCCATTCCCGTGGCCATCCTCCTCGACGAGAGGGGTGAGGAGCGGGGGTGGTGGGGTCCCAGGCCCCGGGTCCTGCAGGAGTGGTTCGAGGTAGTGGGCCGAACGCTCGAGAAGCCTCACCGATACCCGGCGTTGAGGCGCTGGTATGCCCGGGATCGGGGCGTATCCACCTGCAAGGAGATCGCCGACCTCATCTGGTGCGGAGCCAATGGCGGGGCCGAGGTCTATCGCGGAACGCTTCCCTGCAAGGGTGCCCGGGCCGCCTGAGAAAGAAAGGACGATGGGGGCGACCCATCGGCTGAGAGGGCTGCGACCACCGACCGGGCGGTAAACGTCAGGGGCTTCCGATGGTCCTCTATCCCGGCGGCGCCTCGTAGTCCGACGAGGTGCGGTACACGATCATCGACGGCATCGGATACCGGAGCCAGATCGCGCCGGGCACGGGACAGACATCCACGCATCCGTTGAAGTGGACGCACTCGCGCGGGTACGTGACGACGGGCGTCTCGTGCTTCTTCGAGCCGAAGAAGACGTCCTCGGTGCAGATGTTCACGCAGCGGTCACACTTGATGCACAGGTCCGGATTGATCACTGGTGGCATCAGTAACTCCTCCAATCCGTGACCGGAGCGTCGCCTTCCCTCCGAACGATGTGGGCCTGGCTGAGCAGAGGGTTCGTGAACGGATAGTCGGGGCGGTTGTGCAGACCCCGGCTCTCCTTGCGGTCCAGCGCGGC
>JAJDNI010000298.1 GCA_022340755.1 Gemmatimonadota bacterium | reverse complement strand
CGGTTCCCCCGATCCGTCCGGGACGCCCGGACGCCAACGCGGTGGGAGCGCGCAGGGCGGTCCAGGAAGACCGGAGAGATCCGGGATCGATCCCCGCGCCGGTTGCATGAACTGGGTGTTCTGGGGCTTCCTGGGTATCATGGCCTTCTGGCTCTTCCAGGAGTTCGCCGGTTCCGGAGCCGAGGGAACGGGCGTCGCCTATTCCGCATTTCGCCAGCAGGTGGATTCCGGGAACGTCGTATCGGTCACGGTCCGAGGTGACCGCATCGAGGGCGTCTTCGCCAAGCCGGTGGCTCAGGTCTCGTCGGGAGACACGACCCAGGTCACGACCTTCGTCACCTTTGTTCCTTCCTTCGGGGACCGGAGCCTCCTCGACCTGCTGGAACATCGGCATGTGACGGTCACCACGCTTCCTCCGACCGACAACTCGTGGCTGAACCTGCTGCTGCTGACGGTCGTGCCCCTGCTTCTCGTGGGAGCGTTCGTCCTGTACTCCATGCGTCGCCAGGCGGGTGCCGCCCGCTCCTTCTTCGCCATCGGGCGTAGTGGAGCCCGACGCTATCACCGTGAGGCATCGGCCACGACCTTCGAAGACGTTGGCGGCTCCGCCGGTGCGAAGCGTGAGCTCGGAGAGATCGTCGACTTCCTCAAGGACCCCTCGCGCTTCCACCGCTTGGGCGCCGAGGTTCCCAAGGGCGTTCTCCTGATGGGCCCGCCGGGTACGGGCAAGACCCTGCTCGCTCGAGCCGTAGCGGGGGAGGCAAACGTGTCGTTCTTCATCATCACCGGCTCCGACTTCATGGAGATGTTCGTCGGCATCGGCGCCAAGCGGGTCCGGGATCTCTTCCAGGAAGCGAAGAAGGCCGCCCCGAGCATCATCTTCATCGACGAGCTGGATTCCATCGGTCGCCACAGAGGGGCCGGGCTGGGTGGGGGCCACGACGAGCGCGAGCAGACCCTGAACCAGCTTCTTTCGGAGTTGGACGGATTCGAGCCGACCCACAACGTCATCGTCATGGCGGCCACCAACCGTCCGGACATCCTGGATCCCGCCCTGCTCCGCCCTGGCCGCTTCGACCGACGCATCACGGTGGACCTGCCTTCCAGCGAGGAGCGGGTCGAGATCCTGCGCCTGCACGCCCGGACCATGCCTCTCGATCCCGACCTGGACCTGGCACCCGTGGCCAGAGGCACTCCGGGCTTCAGCGGCGCCGACCTCAAGAATCTCCTCAACGAGGCGGCTCTGGCGGCGGCGCGCCGCAACGACGATCACATCAGGGCGAGGGATCTGGACGCAGCAAGGGATCGCATCCTCATGGGGCTCGAGCGCGAGGGCCTCGCTCTCACCGAGCGGGAGCTCCAGCTCCTGGCCTACCACGAAGGCGGGCACGCGGTCGTGGCGGCCAGCCTGCCGAACACGGACCCCGTCCACAAGGTGACGATCATCCCACGGGGCAGGGCCATGGGTGGCACCCATCAGCTCCCTGAGCGAGACCACTACCTGTGGAGCCGCGAAGATCTCATGGCACGTCTCGCCATGATGCTGGGAGGACGGACCGCCGAGGAGCTCGTCTTCCACACCGTCACAAGCGGCGCCGAGGACGACCTGCAGAAAGCGACCAACCTGGCGCGCCAGATGGTCCTCCATTGGGGCATGAGCCCGGCTCTCGGTCCCTTCGCCGCCTCGGGGCGGCCGGCTCAGGTCTTCCTGGGTGAGGAGATCGCGCGTCGACCGGAACACAGTGAAGCCACCGCTCAGAAAGTGGACCAGGAGATCCGTCGCATCCTCGACGAGGCTTCCGACATGGCCGTGCGCACCCTCGAGTCCCACCGGGGCGCCCTGGATGCGGTGGCCCGACTCCTCCTGGAGAAAGAGGAGATCACCGGTGCGGAGGTCGTGGCCACACTGACCGCTGCGTGAGGCCCGGACGCCGGTCATTGGGCATTTCCTGCACGCAACAAGCCCGGACCACGGGCGTCGGCATCGGGTACGCAATGGGCCCTCGCCCCCTCCTGTCCGGGAGCCCCCGTAGTGCTGCGACGAATCTCGAGATGGCTGAACACGGCTCCGGAAGTCGTTGCCCTCTCATTCGCCCGGATGGCCGACGCCTTGGGCAACAGCCTGCTCATCATCGTGCTGCCTCTCTACATCGCGAGGGAGCCCTCGCCCTGGCTTCACCTTCCCACCGAGCTGCTGGTGGGTCTGGCGGTTTCGCTGTACGGCTTTCTGCTCGCTCTGGGTCAGCCCTTCGCTGGTCGGATCAGCGATCGCTCCGGGAAGCGCAAGCAGCTCATCCTCGTCGGACTGGCCGTCATGGCCCTGGCGACCGTGGGGCTGATCTTCGCGCATCGATTCGTGGCCATCCTGATGCTACGTGGAGCTCAAGGCCTCGGCGTCGCGCTCATCGTTCCCTCGGTCATGGCGCTCATCACCACCGCCACGGAGATACGTGACCGCGGCAACGCCATGGGGATCTACACGACGTTCCGGATGACCGGCTTCGCCATGGGTCCGGTGCTCGCCGGCGTGCTGCAGGTGCACTTCGGGTTCAACGTCGTCTTCATCGTGGGAGGGTCCTTCCTGGCCTTGGCCTTCGTGCTGGTGCACCTGACGGTCCATCCGCCCGCGACTCGTCCCGCGATCCCCGCGTCCAGCCGGCCCACCAGTGGGGGTGGATCGGGCTCCGCAGGCTCGCATGACGGCTCGACCTCCCGCCCCTCCGGCAGCATCCTGGCCCTCATGTTCGCCACCGTCGTCCTGGCCAGCTCCCTGTCGATGATCTCCGCCCTCGAGAACGAGTTCAACGCGCGGCTTTCTCAGACCGCCATCGGCTTCGGTATCGCGTTCAGCTCGCTGACGGTGTCGCGTCTCGTGGTCCAGATCCCCATCGGCCGTTGGTCCGACCGCATCGGCCGCAAGAAGCTGATCATCGGTGGGCTGTTGACGCTTTCTCCGCTCACCGTGCTGTTCGGATACGTGGCCAGCACCGCCCAACTCGTGGCGCTCCGCCTGGTCCAGGGAGTGTCGATAGCCGCGGTGGCTGCTCCGGCGTTCGCCCTCGCGGGGGATCTGGCGCGGCCGGGACGCGAAGGACAGGAGATCAGCTGGGTGACCATGGGGTTCGGCCTGGGGTTGGGCGCCGGCCCGCTCCTGGCGGGAGGGCTCGCGGGTTATCTCGGCTTCGCGGTGCCCTTCTACGTGACAGGCCTGGTGTCACTCCTGGCGGCTTGGGCGGTCTGGCGATTCACGACGGACAGCATCCCGATCGGCGCGTAGGTCGAATCGGCGATCCGGGGGTGCGCGTTTCGCGCCGAATCTCCAGACTTCATGCATGCGGACCGAGTCGATCCTCACGGGGGTCTACTTCCTGGATCACACCGCCGACGTGGGCGTGGAGGTGGTAGCCCCCACTCTCCCCGAGCTGTTCGCGCGGACGGCGGCGGGCATGATGAGCCTCATCCGTGGAAGCACGCCCGCTGACCAAGGCGACGCAGCCCCCGCGGAGCATACCCTGGAGCTCGACGCCGACGATCTACCCACGCTTCTGCGCGCGTGGCTGCGGGCCCTGCTGCACCGGTACGAAGTCGAAGCGCTGGCCCTTCGCTCGGTGCGCTTCGAGGTCCTCACCGCCACGCGACTGTCCGCGGTGCTGGACCTGGCACCCGACACCGGCCCGCCAATTCGCGAGATTAAGGGCGTGACGCTCCACGGCCTCGTCGCCGAGCGGAAGTCCGGAGGTTGGATCGGTCGAGTGATCTTCGACGTCTGACGCCGCCGCGGATGGCGCTCACCGAGCGGAGAAGGAAGGGCCTCCATGAGCAAGACGGAACCGAGCCTGGAGGTGCGCAGGCTCGACGAGTACCGGTGGCTGATCCCCCGACAGGGCGCCATGCGCGTGGAGGGACTGGTCTTCGCGGATGGACGCCTCATGGAGCAGATCCGGGGTGACGAGGCGGTCCGGCAGGTGGCCAACGTGGCCATGCTTCCGGGCATCGTCGGTCGGTCCATCGGCATGCCCGACATCCACTGGGGATACGGCTTCGCCATCGGCGGGGTGGCGGCATTCGATCCGGAGCAGGGAGGAGTCGTCTCCCCCGGCGGCGTCGGCTACGACATCAACTGCGGCGTCAGACTCCTCCGCACCGACCTCTCGGTGGACGACGTGCGCAGCCGGCTGCCCCTCCTCATGGACGAGCTCTTCCGCTCCATCCCCGCGGGCGTGGGACGCGGCTACAAGAAGTTCGTGCTGGGTCCCGGCGTCATCCGGAAGATCCTGACACGGGGCGCCCGGTGGGCCGTCGAGGAGGGCTTCGGCCGCCGAGAGGACCTCGACCGCATCGAGAGCGGAGGGGTCCTGGACGGGGCCGACCCCGATCAGGTGAGCGAGCGAGCCATCCACCGCGGCCGCGACCAGGTGGGTACCGTGGGGAGCGGGAACCACTTCATCGAAGTCGGCTGGGTGGACGAGGTGTACGACGTCTCTGCCGCTCACGTCCTCGGGCTCGACCCGGGCACCGTCACCGTCTTCATCCACTCGGGCTCCAGGGGATTGGGATATCAGGTCTGCGACGACTACCTGGACATCATGCTCCGCGCGGCTCGAGCCCATGGCATCGATCTGCCGGACAAACAGCTGGCCTGCGCCCCGCTGCATACAGCCGAGGCCCAGCGCTACCTGGGGGCCATGCGCGCTGCCGCGAACTTCGCCTTCGCCAACCGGCAGATGATGGGACACCGCGTGCGCGCCGTCTTCGAGAAGGTCTTCGGCCGCTCCGAGGCGGATCTCGGCATGGATCTGGTCTACGACGTGTCCCACAACAACGCCAAGTTCGAGCGCCACGTCGTCGACGGCCGGGAGCGCGACCTGTGCGTGCACAGGAAAGGCGCCACGAGGGCATTCCCTCCCGGCCATCCCGACCTCGGAGACCGGTTCCGGGAGTTGGGCCAGCCGGTGCTCATCCCCGGCGACATGGGGCGGTATTCCTACGTGCTCCTGGGCACCCAGGGTGCGTACGACGAGACGTTCGGCTCCACCTGCCACGGAGCTGGGCGGCGCATGAGTCGTCACCAGGCGAAGCGCGAGACCCGGGGACGCGACCTGCAGCGGGAGTTCAGGGAGCAGGGGATCGAGGTGCGCGCGTCGTCCGGTGCCACCGTCGCCGAAGAGGTTCCGGAAGCGTACAAGGACGTGGCCGACGTCGTGGGTGTCGTGCACCAGGCTGGAATCGGGCGGAAGGTGGCTCGCCTCAGACCCCTGGGGGTGCTCAAGGGCTGAGGCGACGGGGTCCCGTCAGATGGGTTCCTTCCTTGTCCCTCGACATGGCCAGGCCTAGTCTGACGATGGTTCTCGCGTCTCTCCTTCAGGGATCGGCGTATGTCGCGCACCCCCGTGAAGCTCCCGTTGCGTCCGACCTTCCTCGCCATCCTCCTGCTCGCCGGCGTCGTGCCCGGCGTCCACGCCCAGGCCGGCCCCGAGGCCGTGCGCTTCGACATGGTGGACCCCGCCATGGACGACGTCCCCGGTCCGTTCTCGTACTACAGCCACCCCACCGACGTCATCGGCGTCATGGACGGGCGTGGCACCGAGGTGACTCCGGAGGGCTACCTGTACACGGGCTACGGCGAGCTCATGTTCCTCGCGGGCCCCACGTTGACGCCCGTCAGTCAGCGTATCCGCACCCTTCGCGGCGGGTGGCTGCCGGTGGTGGAGTACGACGTGCGCCGGGGAGACGTCGCTTATCACTTCACACTCTTCGCAGCCACGCTGGATGGGAACCCGGAGAGCCCCGTGGTGAACTTCGTCCGCGTCACCATGACCAACACCGGCGCGACCGCGACGCGTGCCCGCATCGCCTTCGCGGTGCGCTACACGGGCCCGGACGGCACCGGCCGCGGGATCGGGGACAACCGCTTCCGCCGCCCGGCGACGGCCCGGCGCCTGGGGCAGTATGATCAGCCGGGTGTCGCATTCGACACCACCTGGACCTACGGATTCGCCGACGGCGCCTTCCTCAGGGGAGGCAAGGCGGTGTACCTGTACCCGACGGAGCCGGCACCCGAGCTGCGTCGCACCCCCGAGGCGCTCGGTACCCGGAGCACCGCCATTGACCCCGTGCGGCTCAGGGTGCAACAGACGACACCTACCGGGGCCGCGGTCTACGACCCGGTGCTGGCTCCCGGAGCATCCGAAGGCCTGGTGGTGAAGCTCCCCTACACGCCCACGGACCCCGGGGACCCGTGGCTCCAACAGGTCCGGACGGCGGACTTCGACACCTACCTCGCCAGCACCGAGGCCTTCTGGCGGGACATTGTCGGCCGTGGGATGCAGGTCGATCTCCCCGAGAGCAAGGTGGTGAACGCGTTTCGCGCGAACCTCGTGTACGATCTCCTGGCCCGGGACAAGCGCGGTGACGACTACGTGCAGACCGTCAACGAATTCCACTACCACGCGTTCTGGCTGCGCGACGCTTCCTACATCGCGCGGGCGTACGACGTCACCGGGTATCCGGACATCGCCGCCCAGGTCTTGGCCTTCTTCGCGGGCTGGCAGCAGGAGGACGGCAATTTCGTCAGCCAGGGAGGGCAGTACGACGGGTGGGGCCAGACCCTGTGGGCATACGGGCAGCATTACCGCCTCACCCGCGACCGGGCGTTCGCGGAACGCGTCCTCCCGGCCGTGAAACGGGCGGTCGACTGGCTGCACGCGGCCCGGGCCTCGGATATCATGCATCTCGTGCCCGCTACCACGCCGGGGGACAACGAAGAGATCACCGGCCACGTCACGGGACACGATTTCTGGGCTCTCGCCGGGCTCCACGGCGCCATCGACATCGCCAACGGCCTGGGTGACCGGGCGGCCGTCGGAGCGTTCCGGCGCGAGTACGACGACCTCGAGAAAACCCTCATGGAGCAGCTGAAGCGGTCGACCGCCACCACGGGCGGATATATCCAACCGGGGCTGGACGGGCCGGGAGGACAGGACTGGGGCAACATGATGTCCGTCTACCCGGAGCAGGTTCTCGATCCTCACGACCCCATGGTCACCGCCACGCTGGACAGCACCCGGGCCAAGTACGCCGAAGGTATCATGACGTACGGGGACGGAGCGTGGCTGCACGACTACCTGACCATGAAGAACACGGAGACGGAGGTCATCCGTGGGGACCAGGAGACGGCGTTGCGGGAGCTGTATGCCGTGCTCCTCCACACCAGCTCCACCCACGCGGGCTTCGAGTATTCGGTTCGACCGTGGGGCACGCGCGACTTCGGCGGGAACCTCGCGCCCCACGGGTGGTTCGCGGCCAAGTACCGCACGCTTCTCCGCGACATGCTGGTGCGCGAAGAAGGCGAGGACCTGCACCTCTTCTCGGTGGTGTCCCCGGCGTGGATCGCGCCCGGGAAGAGCATCATCGTCACCGGTGCCCCCACCGACTTCGGACCGGTGGACTTCCGTCTGACCACGCTCTCGGACACCACCGCTACCCTGGACATGGCGCCGGACTTCACCCGCGCGCCGGCACACGTAGTGGTGCACGTCCCCTGGTTCATGAGCGTGCGCTCCGCCCGGGCCGATGGACGTCCGGTCAGCGTCCGTGGCGGCGCGCTGTCGCTCCCGCCGGGAGCACGCAACGTCACCCTGACGTGGACCCGCCGGGCCGACAAGCCCGCCATCAGCTACGACACCACCGTGGGGGAGTACAAAGCGGAGTACCGCAGACGCTGGGAGGAGTGGACGCGGGGAGGATGAGGTGCGCCGTCAGGCGTCGACGCCGGTCCTTCGCGCCCGTGCCGCCAAGAGGTACCGGCTGCCGCTGCAGCCCCCCCAGGGGCGAGAGCACGCGCCGACGGCTCGACCTCAAGCGGAGCGGAGGGCCTCCACCGGATCTACCCGCGAGGCGCGACGAGCCGGCAGGTAGCCGGCCAGGAATGCGATGACCAAGAGGCCCGCCGACACCCCCGCGAATGTGACCAGGTCGGTGGCGGCCACGCCGAAGAGAAGCGTGGCGATGAGGCGTGAAAGGGCGTACGCCAACCCGATCCCGATGACGATGCCGGAGCCGGCGAGTGCCAGGGTTCGACCCACCACCTGGCCCCGCACGTCACCCGCGGAGGCCCCGAGGGCCATGCGGATACCGATCTCGGGAGTCCGTTGGCTCACGGTATACGAGAGCACGGCATAGATCCCGAGGCTGGCGAGGAGCAGTCCCGTACCCGCGAAGCCCCCCAGAAGCAGAAGGATGAAGCGGCGGGGCGATACCGCCCGATCCACCACGGAGCTCATGGTTCGGTAGTCGCCCGTGGGTATGGTGGGATCCACCTGACGGATCGCCCGGCGTACCCCCTCTGCCAGAGATACCGTGGGCAGGCTGGATCGCACCACCATCTCCACCGCGGACATGTCCCACATCTGGGTGTAGGGAAAGTACATCTCGGGGGGAGCGCCTTCCTCTACGGACAGGTGCCGCACGTCACCCACCACTCCTACGACCTCCCAGGGATCCCCTCCACCGACGAGGATCCTCCGCCCCAAGGCGCTTCCCTCGGCGAACAGCCTACGCGCCGCAGACTGGTTGAGGATCATCACCCTCTTGGTATCCTCACGGTCGTCCGATGTGAAGTACCGACCGGAGAGGAGCGGAATCCGCATCACGCGGATGTATCGATCGTCCACGATCCTGGGGAATGCGCCGGGTTGCTGTCCTTCCTCGTAGACCTCGCCTTCCACACGGATGCCCCAGCTCCGGTTGCGTCCGAGTGGCGTCGTGTCCGTGAGCCCGGCTCCCTCGACCCCCGGCACCGCCTCCACTCTGGCCACGAGGTCGTCGTAGAAAGCGGCGCGTGCGGTTCGGGTCTCGAAGCGCCGGTCGGTGTCCACCCTCCACGCCGTGGCGCCCTCGGGCCGGAATCCCACATCGACATCGAGGACGTTCACGAAGCTGCGGAGGAGCAGCCCACCCCCCACGAGCAGCACCAGGGCCAGGGAAACCTCCGCCACCACCAGAACCTCTCGAGCAGCCACACCCCGGCGCCCGGTGCTCGAACCCCTGCTTGCATCGTTGAGCGTGGCGGCTTCGCCGGCTCGTGCCACCTGCAGTGCCGGAGCGATGCCCATCACCAGCCCGGCGAGCAGGGCGACGGCAAGGGTAAAGAGAAGCGCGCGGCCGTCCACGGACACTCCGCTCAACATGGGAATCCGTATCGCAGTCGTGTGCGCCACTGCTCGCGTGAGGCTCACGGCGAGGAGAAGGCCGACGGCGCCTCCCGTCAAAGCCAGCGCGAGGCTTTCCACGGTGAGTTGGCGGACCAGCCGATGCCGGTCCGCCCCCAAGGCGCTGCGCACCGCCATCTCCCGGTCTCGGCCCCGGCCCCGCGCCAGGAGAAGGTTTGACAGGTTGAGACACGCTACCAGCATCACCGTCCCGGCCGCCGCTGCAAGCAACAGAAGCGCGGTTCGGAAGCTCCCCGCGATCTGCTCGTGAAGCGGCGTGACCACCGCTCCGAGCCCCCACCGGTCAGGATCGGCCTTCTGAAGGTCGGCGGTCATGCGGTCGATGTCGGCTTGGGCGCTCCGCACCGTGGCTCCCGGCTTCAGGCGCCCGATCATCGCCAGGGTATTGCCCTGCCGATCCGTCTCGTCGCTGATGGGGAACGGATAGAGAAAGTCCACCCGCGAAGCGGGCACGAACGTCGACGAGAAGTCGAAGGAGCCAGGGAGGACACCCACGATCTCAACCGACCCGTCGTCGAAGGAGACCGTCCGCCCCACGACGGATGGGTCGCCGGCGAAGCGCCGCATCCAGAACGCATGGGTCAGGATGGCCGCCCGCGGCCCACCCCAGACGCCTTCCTCCTCCACGAAGTTGCGTCCATGGACGGGACGCACGCCCAGAACGTCGAGGAAGTCCTGTGCCACCCCTACCCCGACCAGGCGCTCGGGCTCTCCGTCGAGGGTGACGTTGAAGCTCGAGTACTCGAAGAAGGCGAAGTAGCCTGTGAGCCCGTCGAACGAGCGATTCAGGGCACGATAGTCGCGCAGGTTGGAGGTTCTGGACGTCACCGACGACATGCCGCCGCTCCGACGGTGCGCCACCCACACGAGGCGGCCGGGATCGCGGAAGGGGAGGGGGCGCAACAGGAGCGGGCTCATCACGCTGAAGACCGCCGTGTTCGCCCCCACACCCAACCCGATGATGAGGGCCGCGAACACGAGGAAGGAGAGATCTCGACGTAGCGCCCGCACAGCATATCGCGCATCCTGAAGCAGGGCTTGCATGATTCCTCCGCCTGCGGGACCCGGGACCGGCCCCGCCGTGTGCTCGGACCGGAAGGGAGCGGCCGCCCTCGTGCCCTGTTTGACCATCGGCGCTCGTGCCAAGTTGGAATTTCGGCACGGGAACGAGCGCTGAATCCCCCGTGTATCGAAAGACCCGAAGCGCCTGCCTCCGCCGAGAGCGTGACATGCGTCGTGGTTCCGTTCCGCTCCTTTTCGTCCTGACCGCAACGGCAGTGGCCGCGGGCCGCTCGCCCGACGTCACGACGCCGGCCGCGGCCGGTCCCGTCGCCGTTGCGGGGCACGGCCTTCCGAACTCCGTTCTCCGCAGGCGCCCCCTGCCCTTCTACTACGACCTGTACACGTTCCGCGGCCCCTCCGCCGGCAGCACCGCCGTGATCGCAGCGTTCGCGGTGCCGGTGAACCGACTGGAGAGGGAGCACCACGACGGTGGGGTCCGGTATCGCTTCGACGTCTCGTTCGTCCTGGCGGACACGGCGCAACGCACGGTACGGCGCGCCATGGACTCCATGTACGTGGCCGTGCCACACGCGCTCAGCGGAGAGCACCTCCTCTACACGCAGATCCAGCTGCTGGCGCCTCCTTCCGCGAGCACGCTGCAACGCGTGGTCATGACCGACGTGACCAAGCCGGGGATCGGCCAGCTGTACACCACGCCGTTCACGATCCCCGACTACAGCGGCACCGATCTGATGATCAGTGACATCGCCTTGGGCGTCCCCGACGAGACGGGCGGATGGAAGCGAGGTGACGTCAGGCTGGCGTTGCTCCCCACGAGCCAGTTTCCCGGGGGCTCCTTCGATCTCTACTACGAGATCTACAACCTGCCCCGCGATCATCAGTACGAGACCGAGGTCACTGTCGAGGCTCTGGACGACACGGGCAAGCCGCAGGACGACGTCGCCCCGGTGGTTACGCGGTTCTCGGCCGTCGCGGAGACCCGCCCCGACGGCATCCTGCCCGAGCTGCGACGTGTCGACACGTCCATGGAGCGGGGGCGCTACAGGCTCACCGTCACCGTCAAGGACGAAGTCACCGGCAGGAGCGCGAGCCGTTCCCGGCTTCTCCTGGTTCGTGACTGGGCGCCAGGGGTGACCCTGGTGCCGGCCCTGCCGGCCGCTGTCCGGCGCGGCAGTTCGGGGTAGCGCGGGCTTTCGATTCCCGGAGCGCCATCCTCCGCACCGCGCCGCGGTAGGAATCACCCTCCGTAGCTGCGCTCCTCGCTCGGAATCAGCGTTCGCCTCGCTGCGCAGCGCGCGGAGTCCCTCCCTCCGCCCTACCCAGCGCCTCCTGCCGAGACCAGAGCCCGACTCCTGCTTGACCGAGCGCCAGGTCGACGATATTATTTCGATGTTCGATATATCGGAGGTCGACTTAAATGACCGAGCGATGAAGCGTCGATCCGTCGAGATCCGCACCCTGACCCCCAGCTGCAACGAGGTCCTCATCCTCACGGCGCTCGAGCGCGGGGCCGGGCACGGATATCAGCTGGCCCTGGGAATCGAGGAAGAGAGCGGCGGCTTCTTCGAGTTCAAGCACGGCACGCTCTACCCCATCCTGCACAAGCTCGAGAAGGATGACCTCATCGAGGGCACGTGGTCGGACGAAGGGCCAAGAGCTCGGCGGCGACATTATCGCGTGACCGCGAGGGGCCGCGAATACGCCCGGGAGCTGCGGGAGAGTTGGCGGGAGTTCTCGGAGCGGCTTCTCGAGGTCATCGGGAGGGCGGAGCGATGAATCGATTCGCGCACGTGCTGCGACAGCTCAGCGAGCGGCTCAGCCTTCCCCAACCCGCCCGCTGTCGGATCCTACTGGAAATCTCCGGAGACCTGGAGGAGCTCTTTCGGAGCTACCTCGAAAAGGGCCTCTCGCCGGAGGACGCGGAACGGGAGGCGTTGAGCCACGTCGACCTCTCCGACGAGGCCCTGGAGGAGCTCGGTCGGGTCCACGGCGGGTGGTTCCGGCGATTCGCGGACGGGCTCGCCGGTCGCATGGGACCGATCTGGGAGCGCGCCCTCCTCGTGGCCCTCGGACTGGGTGGTGTGGTCCTGGGAGGGGGCGTTCTCCGCGCGGTGCCCATGTCCCGAGCGGCCGGGCTCTGGCTGGTGCCCGTCGCCGGTCTGGCTCTGGTGGGTCTCGCCGTCGGTGCACGAAAGGCGTGGGACCTCTTCGTGCGGCGTGACCATCGGCCCGTCCGGCTCCGCTCCGGCCTCGACGCCATCGTCGGTCTCTCGGTCCTTCAGGTGTTCGTCGCTTTCGGCGCCCTCTGGGTCACGGCCGTGGGCGCCATCCGGGGCACGGAGGGGCAGGCTCCTCGCGCCGTCGGCCTCATGACCATGCATTGGCTCCAGAGCTCCCTGGCCCTGCTGGTCCTGAGCCTGAGCCTCGCCATCGTCGTCGGCCTCGTGTGGTTCTTCCTGCTCATGCATGTCGTGTCCATCGAACGTCGCGAAGCGGTCGCCCTTCTCGGGGCGTGGGCCGCGGAGGAATGACCCTCGAGTGATGCGGGAAGGAGGTGGATCATGTTGCGGATGATCGGTTACGCCGGGCCATGGGCGGTTCCCCTCGTCATCCTCACCCTCGTGGTGGCGGGCCTCATCGTCAGGGCCCTGCTGCGCGCGGGGACGCCCGAAGCCGTAGGGTCGAGAAACGCCATCCTCTTCTGGGGGTTCGTTGCCGCCGTCCTGGGCTTCCTGGGGCAGTGCTCGGCGCTGTATCGGGCCACCAGTGTCGTGGTCACCGCCCCGGAGCTGTCGCCCGAGATCGTCGCCGAGGGCTTCGCCTTGAGCTTCGTCCCCACCCTCTGGGGAGGAGGAATCCTCCTTCTGTCGGGACTGGCGTGGGTCGCGCTCCCCCGACTCCGCAGGGGGCGAACAGTCGGCGTCGCGCTCCTGATCGCCGCGGTCCTCACGCAGCCGGGGTGTGCCGGGCCGTCGACTCAGGGACCCCAGGACATCACGCAGGGCGTATGGGTCGGGGGCGGCGGCCTCGACCAGTTCCTCTTCGACCTCCGAGGAGAGAAGCCGGACTCGCTGGTGGGCGTCGTCCACGTGATGCACGGAGGCCGGATGGACTCGGAGGTCACCATCACGCGCGCGTCGTTCCACGACCCCGACCTGGAGATGTTCATGGCGCCGACGAACGCCACCTACCGGGGCCAGGTGGATCTCGCCAACGGTCGCATCCGCGGTGGGCTCAGCTTCAGCGGCGAGCCCGGCCCGGACATGGAGCTGCGCTGGACCGATCCCTCCGCACTCGCCGGCTTCCCGGCGCTTCCCGGGGACCAACCGTACACCTACCAGGAGCCGAAGCCCGGAGGCGACGGCTGGGAGGTCGCGTCCCCCGGGGAAGTCGGGCTCGACCCGGCCGCCCTCGACTCGCTGGTGAACGCCATCGCACGGGGCGAGGCGGGACTCATCCACTCACTCCTGGTGGTGCGGAACGGCAAGCTCGTGCTGGAGGAATACTTCCATGGCTACACCGCGGACGACCTCCACAGGCTGGCTTCCACCACCAAGAGCGTTTCGGCCCTCCTGGTTGGAGCAGCCCTGGACCGTGGCCTCATCGAGAGCCTCGAAACACCCCTCCTCGGCTACTTCCCCGGAGTGAGCCCCGGCGACGAGGCGTGGTCCGAGGAGACACTCGATCACCTGCTGACGATGTCCATGGGCCTCGACTGGTCCGAGGCGGAAGCCGAGAGCGTCCACGGCACCGGCGAGGCATTCTTCAGGAAGGTGCTCTCCCGGCGCGTCGCGGACCCACCAGGAACGCGATGGGCCTACGTCAACGCCAACGTGAACCTCCTGGCCGGCGTGATCTTCAAGGCCACCGGCAAGCACGCGGAGGCCTTCGCCGCGGAGGCCCTCTTCACGCCGCTGGACATCTCTTCCTGGGACTGGACGTATGGGAAGGAGGGCGGCTACGAGCTCATGGACGGGAGCCTGCAGCTGCGACCGCGGGATCTCGCCAAGATCGGAACGATGGTGGGCCAGGAAGGACGGTGGCAGGGGAGGCAGATCGTCGGTGAAGAGTGGATACGCGAGTTCACCCGCTCCCACTTCCAGACCGGGATGCCCCTGAGTGGCTACGGTGATCTCTGGTGGCTGGGCGACCTGCCGGCCCGCGGGGGTGAGGAGCCGATGATCGTGGCCAACGGGTGGGGAAGCCAGTTCATCGTGATCTTCCCGCGACTGGACATGGTCGTCGTCACCACGGGAGGGAACGAGGACAACGGCATGCACTGGGCTCTCGGCGACGTGTTGGCGAGGTACCTGCCCTCGCCCACCTAGAAAGCGCCACTCCCCAGACGGGGGAGGTTGAAGATGGCAGCTGCGCGCGGATCCATGCGCTGCTTCGTCGCGGGCGTCGTGGCTCTCACCGCCCTCGCGTGCGGCGACGCCACCGGTCCATCCACCCGGTATCGGCAGGCGGAAGCCAACGGCATCGACACGGTGCTGCTGGAGCAGGCCTACGCCCGAGCCCGGGAGACGCCGGGGATCCTCAGCCTCCTCGTGCAGAGGAACGGCGTCCTGGTGGCCGAGGAGTATTTCCATGGCTCCGCCGCTGATTCCCTCGACCAGGTCTGGTCGGTCACGAAGAGCATGATGTCCATCCTCACGGGCATCGCCCTGGACGAAGGGTACCTCACGAGCCTCGACCAGACCCTCGCCGACTTTCTTCCGCCCATCGTCGACAGCCTGCCCCAGGACAAGGGTCGGATCACGCTGCGTAACCTCCTCACCATGACCACCGGCCTGGAGTGGCACGAGCTCGACGGGGGCGGCCAGTACAACGAATGGGTCAACTCCGGCGACATGATCCAGTACGTCGTCGACCTGCCGTGGGTCGCCACGCCGGGCATGGTCTTCCACTACCACACCGGGGGCGCCCACCTCCTCTCGGTGATCCTCACCGAGGCCACGGGCACGTCCACGATCGACTTCGCCCGCCAGCACCTCTTCGGACCCCTCGGCATCCAGAACGTCGACTGGTGGACGGACGACCGCGGCTACTACACGGGAGGCATGGGCCTCTTTCTGCGCCCACGGGACATGGTGAAGATCGGTGAGCTCTTCCTGCGGCAGGGCGTGTGGGAGGGAGTCCGCATCGTGCCGGAGGCGTGGGTCCAGGAGTCCACCAGCACCCAGGTCTCAACGGACCACGCCGTCCCCTTTGGTCCCGAGTACGGATACCTCTGGTGGGTGGGGCACGGCCAGGGCCATGACTTCTATTTCGCCAACGGCTATGCCGGCCAGTTCATCCTCGTGGCTCCCGAGCTCCACCTGGTGGTGGTGACGACGAGCAGTTGGCGGGGACTCGGGTCCTGGAACGAGGCCGGAGCCCGGTGGAGCGGCGTCATCGACGTGGTGGTGAACGGAGTGTTGCCCTCGGTCCGCTCCTGAGCTGTTCGCTCGTCCACGGGCAGCGGCTACGTTCCGAGCGTATCCTCCGGCAGGACTTCCCGGACGAATCGGTACCCGTGGCGGGGATTACCCCAGCTCTTGGGCTGGTGCTGGACCCAGCCGTTGTAGCTCACGTAGTACGCCCGGGCGCTGTCGCGCTCGTGGGCGGCCCACATGTAGATGAAGGGGATGTCGGGACCCCAGAGGGGCGTCTCCTTGTCCGGCGTGCGCCGGCAGTCGGCCTGGCCACGCTGCGGGCCCGCCGGAGCGGTACAGCCGGCGTTGTCGCCGTCCCGCACCAGAGACCGGACGATCTCCTCCCTCGTCGCCATTCTCCACATGTCCCGAGGCTCGTCCACGAGAGTCACGCCGTCGACGGCCAGGTATCGGAATAGACCGTACCGCTCCATCTCCTCCTGAGAGGCGTCACGGTCCTCGTGTCCCGGCTTGTCCTCGAATCCCACCGGTTCGAGTCCGTACAAGGCGATCTGATTCCAGGAGAGGTTTCCGGGAATTCCGCTGTCGCTCTGCGCCCACCCCGGGCCCGCGGGTGCCCAGACCAAGGTTACGCCGTGACCCTGAATGAGGCGTGCGCCCCGGTCGCCGTCGTCGATGCGGGAGAAGACGTGCCAGTTCATCGCCGTGCAGATCACACCGACCACGACGAAGGTAGCGGGGGGAATCAGCAGCCTCAGGTTCTTCCGAAACCACGGTCCCGGGGGTGCCCACCCGGCTCCGCGCAGCCTCTTCCTCCTCCGGCCGTCGGCGACGAACAGGGCTCCGACGAGCACCACCATCACCGTCACCGGTAGCCAGGAGAGGAATCCGATGAACGTGAGGGAGCCCCTGCCGATTTGAATAGAGAGGATCCACGTCGTGAACAGGATTCCGAACGCGATGAGGATGCTCCCTCCCAGCCGAGGCCACGTCTCCGCGAGGAGCCAGAAGGCCAGGAAGACGATCGCGACGATGAGATAGGAGAGGGGGTAGAGGCCGGGTTGGCCCCACCCCTCGTAGTACATCTCCATGAAACCCCAAAACGTCCACAGCCCCGTGGCCAGCAACATCAGGCCCGACGCCAGGAGTCCCGGGAGCCTTCGCCTGAGTGGTTCGAGTGGTTCTGGCTTCATGGCACGGTCTACACCACTCCGAATGGATACCCCTCGGCTTCCAGCACCGCCTGGGCCAGACGTCGCCCTTCCACCTTGACGTCGAAGGGCTCTCTGCGCGTCAGCTTCCGGTGCATCGAGAGCATACTCCGCAGCTCCTCGCCCTGGGCGCTGGCGGTGAGAACGTCTTTGGCGGCGGACTCCACCACCGGCATCCCCACCTCAATGGCCAGGCGCGCCGCCGCCCGCCGCGCTTCCACACCCTTCTCATCGACCCAGGCGCCGGCCTTCGAGGCCCGCAGAACCGCGCTCTCCATAGTGTACGTGTGGATGATCATGTCGGCGAGCCATGCCAGGACTTCCTGCTCCTCCTCAAGGTTCTGCATGTGCTTCTGCGCGGCCACGCCCGCGGCGAAGAGCGTCTGCTTGCGCGCCATCTCCACGGCAGCCAGCTCCAGCCCGAAGGGACCCTCAGGTGTCTCGCGCCGACCGGTCCTGCTCATCAGCTCGTCGGTGACCTGCTTGATGGCGGGCAGGAGCGCGAGCTCACCCTTCATGGTCCGCTCCATGAGCATCCCGGTGATGAGCATGCGGTTGATCTCCGACGTCCCCTCCCAGATGCGGTTGATGCGCGCGTCCCGGTAGTGCCGCTCCGCGGGATACTCTGCAATGAAGCCGTACCCGCCGAAGACCTGGAGCATCTCGTCGGCGACGAAGTCCACGGCCTCGCTCCCGTACACCTTGTTCATGGAGCACTCGACGCTCAGCTCCCTCAGCGCGGCCACCGTGGCGGCCGCCTTGTCGGCCGCGCCCGACGCCTCGATGTAGCGGTCCACGTCGTGCGCCGTCCGGTAGACGATGGTCTCCTGGCAGTAGATGCGCGAGCAGGCCGCCGCCAGCTTCTGCTGGATGAGGGGGAACGCCGCCAGCGGCTTGCCGAACTGGTGGCGCTCCTGGGCGTACCGCGCGCCCTCGCCCAACGCGACCTTCGATCCCCCGATCACCGCCGGGCTCAGCTTGAGCCGACCGATGTTGAGGACGTTGAACGCGATCTTGTGCCCCTTGCCGATCTCTCCGAGAACGTTCGCGGCGGGCACCGGGGTGTCGTCGAACGCGAGGGCGCAGGTGGAGGAGCCCTTGAGGCCGAGCTTCTTCTCCTCCGGACCCACGGTGAAGCCCTCTGCTCCCCGCTCCACGATGAACGCCGTGAAGTGCTCGCCGTCCACCTTGGCGAAGACGATGAAGAGGTCGGCGAAGCCCGCGTTGGTGATGAACTGCTTGGAACCGTTCAGCAGATAGACGTCCCGCGCTTCATCGTACGTCGCCGTGCTGCGAGCACCCAGCGCGTCGGAGCCGCTCTCCGCCTCCGTGAGACCGTACGCGGTGATGATCTCACCCGTGAGGATCTTCTCGAGGTACCGCGCACGCTGCTCCTCCGTCCCGAAGTAGGCGATGGGCAGCCCGCCGATGCCGGTCTGCACCATGATGGCCGGCGCGTAGGAGCCGCCCAGGCCGATCTTCTCGGCGATGAGGACGGCCGTGGTTTTGGCGGCCCCCAGCCCCCCGAGGGCTTCGGGAACGTCCACCGCGAAGACCCCCAGCTCCCCGGTCTCACGGACCAGTCCTTCTAGAAGCCCCTCCTCCTGGGCATCGATAGCCTCCCACCGGGGCATGACCTTCTCGCTGACGAAGTCCTCCACGCTGCCGGCCAGCATCCGTGATTCCTCGTCGAACTGCTCGGGCACGAAGACGTCGGCGGGATCGCTGGGGCCGAGGAGGAAGGTCCCGCTGTTGACGGTCTTGGTGTCGGTGGTGCTCATGGTGCGCTCCGGCGCGTGGTTCGTTGATGGTCAATGGTCGGGGAACGACGCCCCGGCTCCGGAGCGCGCGTCAGCCGCAGCGCGTCCGTGATTCGGGAGTTCGGGAAGAGCATGGCTCAAGAACGCTCGAACAGGGCTGCGGCACCCATGCCGCCGCCGATGCACATGGAGACCACGCCGTAGCGCAGGTCCCGACGACGCATCTCGTGAAGCAGGGTAGCCGTGAGCTTCGCTCCGGTGGCCCCCAGGGGATGCCCGAGGGCGATGGCTCCGCCGTGGACGTTCACCTTCTCCGGATCCAGCCCCAGCTTGCGGACGCAGTACACCGCCTGCGACGCGAACGCCTCGTTAAGCTCGAAGATCTCGATGTCCTCCTGGGCCATGCCGCAGTGCTTCAGCAGCTTCGGGATCGCCTCCACGGGTCCGATCCCCATGATCTCCGGCGGCACGCCGGCCACCTGGTAGCCCCGCAACACCGCGAGGATCTCCAGACCGAGCGATTCGGCCCGCTCCCGACTCATGACCAGCGCCGCCGCGGCCCCGTCGGAGGTCTGTGAGGCATTCCCGGCCGTGACGGTGCCCCCGACCTTGAAGACGGGCTTGAGCTTCGCCATCGCCTCGGGGGTGGAGTCGCGGCGTGGGCCCTCGTCGGTATCCAAGACGGTGGTGTGTACCACGCTCTGTCCCCGTGGCCCCGGGGTCTTCGTGGTGACCTCCACGGGGACGATCTCGTCCTTGAAGGCCCCCGAGTCCAGCGCCGCCACGGCCCGCCTGTGGCTCTCCAGGGCGAAGGCGTCCTGATCCTCCCGTGACACCTCGAAGCGGCTGGCCACCTCCTCCGCGGTGAGCCCCATGGAGATGTACGCCTCGGGCATGTCACGCACGAGCGTGGGGTTGGGCACGAAGCGCTCGCCCGTCATGGGGACCATGCTCATGGACTCCGTCCCCCCGGCGACGATGACCGAAGCCTGGCCCGTGGAGATGCGGTCCGCCGCCATGGCGATGGACTGGAGTCCGCTGGAGCAGAACCGGTTCAGGGTCATGGCCGGCACGTGGTAGGGGATGCCGGCACGGAACTGTGCCAGGCGGGCGACGTTGAGGCCCTGAGGCCCTTCGGGCATGGCGCACCCGAGGATGACGTCGTCCAGGTCCGCCGGATCGAAGCCACCGGCCCGCTCCAGGGCCCCCGTGAGGCACGCAGCGGCCAGGTCGTCGGGACGAGTCTCGCGCAGGGTCCCCTTGAAGGCCTTGCCCACGGCGGTGCGTACCGCGCTGACGATGACCGGCTCGTTCTTCTTGCTCATGATGCGTTTCCCTCTCGATTCCTCGATTCCTCTGGTCTCCGCTTCAGATCGCTGGTTGTCCACCCCTTCGGGGGGCGTCCGCTAGTTCCTCAGCGGTTTGCCGGTCTTCAGGATGTACTCCATCCGCTCCTGCGTCTTCGGTTCCGAGCACAGGCGCATGAACGCCTCTCTCTCCAGATCCAGCAGATACTCCTCCGAGACGAGAGATGAAGCGCTCACCTCGCCGCCGCAGAGCACCCAGGCCAGGGCGTCACCCACCACCTTGTCGTGTGCGCTGATGTAGCCCGCGCGCTCCATCTGATCGAGGCCGATGCGAAGCGCGGCCAGGCCCGGCTCCCCGGCCACACGGATGTCCGCGCGGGGCGGGGTCGGCCGGTAGCCGGCCTCCACCATGGCCAGCACCTGCATCTTCGCGTCGTGCAGCAGGCGGTCCCGGTTGGCTACCACGCGGTCCGTGGCGCTCAGGAAGCCCATCTCCTGAGCCTCGTGGGCGCTGGTGGCAACCTTGCCCATCCCCACGGTCTCGAAGATCCGGCGGATGTAGGGGAAGAGGTCGGTGCCGGGCAGTCGAGGCGCGGCTTCATCGGCCCGGCGGACCATCTCCTTGCACCCACCTCCGGCGGGCACGAGGCCGGCCCCCACCTCCACCAACCCGATGTACGTCTCCAGGGACGCCACCACCGCGTCGCCGCTCATCACGATCTCGCACCCACCGCCGAGCGTCAGCCCGTTGGGCGCGGCCACCACGGGCCGGCTGCACCGGCGCAGGCGCATGTTTGCCTTCTGGAACCGCTCCACGATCCACTCGACTTCCTCGGCGTTGTCGTCGTCCAGCTCGTTGAGGATCAGGAGCAGGTTCGCGCCGGCGCTGAACTGCGTCGCGTCGTTGCCGATCACCAGCCCCTGCCAGCGCGCTTCCACCTCGTCCAGCGAGCGCTCCATCATGTCGACGATGCCGGGGCCCACGGTGTTCATCTTCGTGTGGAACTCCAGGCACGCCACGCCGTCTCCGAGGTCCACCAGCGACGCGTCGGGGCTCTCCAGGATCACGCCCCCCGCGGCCTTGAGGTCGGCGAGCACCAGGTACTCGGGCCGGGTCGGGACCGGAGCGAAGCCCTCGTCATCCGCCGGAGCCGCCGCGCCCGTGCCGGCGAAGAACGCGTGCTTACCCGCGTCCTCCCTGTAGAAACTCTCGCCGCCGGCGTCGTACAGGCTACGCGCAAGCTCGGGCAGCTCGTGGCCCTCGTCGAGCATGCGCTCGCACGCCCAGCGGAAGCCCATGGCGTCCCACAGCTGGAAGGGCCCCAGCTCCCAGCCGAAGCCCCAGCACATGGCTCGGTCGACGTTCACCACGTCGTCGGAGATCTCCGGGATGCACTCGGCGGCGTATCGCATCGATGCAGAGAAGGTCTTCCAGAGGAACGATCCCGCGCGGTCCTTTGCTCTCACCAGGCCGTGGATCCGCTCCCGGAGGTCCCCCACGTTCTTGGCCATCTCCAGCGCGCCGAACGACACCTTGCCCTGGGGCACGTACTCGAGGGTCGCCGGATCCACCATGAGGATCTCACTCTTGCCGTCCTCGCCCCGGACCTTCTTGTAGAAGCCCGCCCCGCTCTTCTGCCCGAGGCGCCCGTCGTCGACGAGCCGCTTCATGAAATCCGGTGGGTCGAAGAGGTCGCGGTGGGGATCTTGGGACAGACCCTCGTACAGGTTGGCGGCCACGTGGGCCAGCGTGTCGAGCCCCACGAGGTCGGCGGTGCGGAACGTGGCGCTTCCCGGCCGCCCGATGGCGCGCCCGGTGAGCTTGTCCACCTCGGCTACCGTGTACCCCTCCTCCAGCATCAGCTGGAGGACGTGGAAGATGCCGAAGCAGCCCACGCGGTTGGCGATGAAGTTGGGCGTGTCCTTGGCGTGCACGATGCCCTTCCCCAGCACCCGCTCTCCGAAGTCGGAGAAGAAGGCGACCACGCCATCGTCGGTGTCGGGACCGCGAACGAGCTCCAGCAGCTTCAGGTAGCGCGGCGGGTTGAAGAAGTGCGTCACCATGAAGCGCGGCCGTAGCTCCTCGGGAAGTGCCCCCGACAGCGCCGCAGCGGACAGCCCCGAGGTGTTGGACGTCAGCAGGGCGTGAGGCGCGACGTGCGGGGCGATCTTCTCGAAGAGGGAGCGCTTGATGTCCAGGTTCTCCACCACGGCTTCCACGATCCAGTCACACTCCGCCAGTCGTGGCAGATCGTCATCGAAGTTGCCCACCTCCACGAAGCTCGGCCCCCGCGAGGAGGAGAACGAGGCCGGCTTGCTCTTCCGTGCCCTCTCCAGGCCGGAGCGGACCAGGGCGTTCTTGTCGTCGCCGTCCCGAGGCGGGATATCCAACAGCAGGGTGGGAATGCCGACGTTGGCGAGGTGGGCGGCGATCGCGGCGCCCATGACGCCTGCGCCCAGCACGGCGGCTCGTCCGACACGATCGGGTGCGTGCATGTCCTTCACGACGGGTCTCCAGGTAGTGTCACGGTCCACTTGGGGTGGCGCCGAAGCCGCGGGCGAGCATGCCCGCCACGGGATCCAGCGTCGACATGAGGGAGAACGTGCGCTTCGAGCGGAGCCATCCGGTGACGATCTCGTCCAGGGCACCGAAGAACACCTGGCGGGCGAGGCGCACGTCCAGGTCGGAGGCGAAGGCGCCGACCTTCACGCCGTCGGCGATCACCTCGGCGATGAGGTCGAAGTAGGCTCCCACGCTCGGCCGGATTCCGTCCGCCAGGATGGGGTCGGCCTCGCGGATGTGGATCTGGAAGACGGTGGCGAGCTCACGGCTCTCCGCGAAGAAGGCCAGATGGAGCTGGGCCAGCAGCCGGAGACGCTCGATGCCCACCTCGCTGTCCGACAGGGCCGGACGGCACCGATCCATGTAGTCGGTGAGGTGCCGCTGGAAAAGGGTGACCAGCAAGTCCTGCTTGCGCTCGAAGTACAGATAGATGGTGCCGGTGGCCACCCCGGCCTCGCGGGCCACCGCCGCCATGGTGCTGCCGTGATACCCCTGACGTGCGAAGACCCGCACGGCGGCCCCGAGAATACGGGCCTCCTTGTCGCTGGCCACCGCGGTATCGCCGCCCTTGGGCATTCCGGTTGCACCGCCACGTAATGAATGAACGTTCATTCATTTTCGGTCACATGGCGACGCCGGTCAAGGGTGGCTCGGGGCGGAACGGTGGGGAGGCGTCCCTTGTTGGAGGCGCACCCACCGCCACATGTTGCCCGGACTGTCGCGGGTACTGCCCCTCAGCCGCCGGCAACGCCGATGCCCATCAGCCGCTCCGCCACACCCTTTGTCGGACAGTTCGAGCCCGCGGTCACATCGTGACGGCCAGGCACCGGTCGTTCGTCCGGCACGGCGCGGCCGTGCTCCTTTCCGCCTCTGCGGCCGTCACGCCGGCGTCCTGCGGCACCGGGCGCGACCTGCAGGCCGCGTGGGTGGAGCCAATCACGGGAATGTCGTTCGTCCTGGTGGATTCCGGATCCTTCGCGATGGGGCTCCGCCCCGACGAGCCCGGCGACCTGCGGCCGGCCCCCCTCCACGACGTCCGCATCACCAAGCCCTTCTATCTCGGGCGCTTCGAGGTCACACAGGGGGAATGGGCCCGGGTGATGGGGACCCGGCCCAGCCGGTTTCCGGACTGCGGCGACCGGTGCCCCGTGGAGAACGTCAGCTGGGTGGACGTGCAGGAGTTCCTGCGT
>JAJDNI010000271.1 GCA_022340755.1 Gemmatimonadota bacterium | reverse complement strand
TGGAGCTGTCGGCGGCGTATCTGGGGACGCAGGCGGACAACTACGGGATCACGGGCTACGAGGCGCCCGGTGCCGCCCAGCGCTACACGTCGCCGACGTGGCTGGCGAACGCGTCGTGGACGGAGACCCTGGGCCAGTGGGGGGTGTGGGAGACCCGGGTGAACCGCTTCACGCAGGACGAGCGGTACACGCCCTACGAGGGTCTGGACGTGCCGGGCATCCGCACGTTCTCGCTGTGGCCGCCGTACTCGGCGTACGGGAACAATCCCTTCTTCCTGCGGAGCGCGCCATCCAGCACGTCGGCACACTCCCAGCTGTCCCTCCGGCTTCACACGGGGTCGCTGGAGCACACGGTAAAGATCGGAGCGGACTACACGCGGGGCGCGTTCATCAACCAGCGACTGCGCAGCGGCGGGATGACGTGGCTCCCCAGCCGCATCGCTTCCTTCACCCCCGACGATCCGAACACCTGGCACGTGTCGAGCGTGAATTGGGTGCCTACGGGGTGGGGTGGTGAGGTGAACCTGGACGCGGAGGTGGCGAACGCCGCCGCGTACGTCCAATCGGCCATCCAGCTCGGGTCGCGTGTGGTGTTGTCACCCGGTGCACGGTGGAACCAGTGGCAGGGCTGGTTGAACCCGGCGGGCGGCGACCGCTTCCTTGCGGTTCAGGACCAGGCGATCGATCCGCGGGTGGGCCTCTCGGTGAACCTGACCCGGGACAAGTCTCTGGTGGTGAAGGCGCACTGGGGCCGGTATCACCAGGATCTCATCACGCAGATGTTCGACCGGGCCGCCGGATCGAACGTGTTCACCAACGACGAGGTCTGGTACTACCACGGTATCCCGACGTCGCCCACCCAGCAGTTCACCGTCCAGCAGCGGGACTCGCTGGCGGCGCTGGGCGTTTTCACCAGAGAGTCCGTCGAGGCCCTGAACGAGACGGGCCCAGTGGAGGGGTACAAGCAGCCGTACATCAACGAGTGGCTGGTGGGGCTGGAGAAGCAGTTCGGCGGATCGGTGAAGATGGAGATGCTGTACACGCGCCGCTCGAACCGCGACATGGTGGCCCTGGTGGACCGGAACGCCGCCACGAACTACACGCTGTTCAAGGGCGTTCGCGTGTACCAGGGCGGTCAGCCGGTGGCGTACGGCGGCGGCAGCGTCTGGCTTCCGGAGATCTACCTCCCGAACTACGTCATCAGGGAACGGCTGGTGTGCTTGCATGAAGCCATGTGCATGGACGTGCCTGCGGTGCCCTATATGACCCTTGCCGACACCGCAGGCCTGACGTGGAACCCGGACTACGCGTTGACCACGGCGCCGGGAGCCAAGCGAGTCTTCGGGCAGTTCCAGTTCACCATCGAGGTGGCACGTCCGACGTGGGGCGGCTCGTTCAGCTTCGTGTCCACGAAGCTCAAGGGGAATCTGGACAACGTGTCGGGCTACACGGACCCGATGTCGTACAATGCGGGCCCCTATGCGCGCGTGAACGAGGGCGTGAACGCATACGGGTTCCTGGAGAACTACGCCGACGCCGAGGGGAAGGTCTCCGTCTGGGGTGATCTCGGATGGAACCTCCGGGGCGGGGCCTTCTGGACGTACCGCACCGGCGACCACTACTCGCCCCAGTTCAGGCTGACCTCCCTGGGGATCTTCACCTACCGGGTGGGCACGGGAGCGCTCTCCGGGGGATCCCGAGGCCGTGGCGGCGTGGTGCCCCCTGCGACGTCCAACGGGCAAGAGCTGGACTACCGGCTGTTCTCGCCCTTGGAGGGGAACTACGTGTACGTGGGGCCACGGGGCTATCCCGAGATGGACACCCGAGCGAACCTGGATCTCCATCTGGAGCGGATGTTCGACCTGCGGGGCCGCCTGCTGTCGGTCTCCGTGGACTTGTTCAACGTGACGGGCAACAGGGCCACCACGCAGCTGAACACCATGGTGAACAACGGGATGGACTACTATCCCGACCTGGCCAAGCCCTGGACCGGCGTCACCAGCGACCAGTACTTCGGGGCGGTCCTGCAGCGCGTGCCGCCGCGGACTCTGAGGATCGGGCTGACGGCCTGGTTCTAGGACGGGCGCGCGAAATCGGCGTAGGGCGGCGTTGGGCCGGGTACCCACTCCGCTCAACACCGGCCTGTGCCTCCTTGTCTTTTCAGGTGATCGACCACCACAATGAGCCTGCCGCCGCACCCTCCCGGCGGACGAGCACCCATTCCTCACGGCAGGAAGCACTGCGATGCGAGGCAAGACTCTCTTCGGGGCGGCGCTGGCATTGGCTTTCGCCGTCCCGGGGCTGAGCGCGCAACTCACTCAGCCCCTTCCGGACAATGTGATGGAGGCCTTCCGATGGCGCTCCATTGGGCCCGCCAACATCATGGGCCGTGTCACCGACGTGGAGGGGCTCCCGAGCCCGTCCAAGACTTTCTATGTGGCATCCGCCGCGGGTGGCGTCTTCAAGACCACCAACAACGGGACGACCTTCCAGGCGGTGTGGGACAACCCCCGGGTGTCGTCCATGGGCGATCTGGCGATCGCGCCGTCCGACCCGAACCAGGTCTGGGCCGGCACCGGTGAAGAGGACTCCCGCAACTCCATCTCCCCCGGTGGGGGCATCTACAAGTCCACCGATGGTGGGCAGACCTGGGTGTTCAAGGGACTGCAGGAAACGCAGGCCGTCGGCCGCATCGTTGTTCACCCGACGAATCCCGACATCGTCTATGTCGCGGCCCTCGGGCACGTCTGGGGGCCCAACAAGGAGCGTGGCCTCTATCGCACCACCGACGGCGGCGAGACCTGGAAGCTGGTGAAGTTCATCAGCGACAAGGCGGGCTTCGTTGACGTCGCCCTGGACCCCCGCGATCCCAATGTCGTGTGGGCATCGAGTTGGGAGCGTGTGCGGGGGCCGTACTTCCTGCAGAGCGGTGGCCCCGGGAGCGGGCTCTGGAAGAGCACCGACGGTGGCGACACCTGGACCGAGGTGAAGGGGAACGGATTCCCGACGGCGGAGAAGGGTCGCATCGGCATCGCCATCAGCCTGTCCAACCCCGACGTGATGTACTGCGAGGTCGAGGCGAAGAAGGAAGCCGACGGCTCGGGCGGGACGGGTCTCTACCGCTCCCAGGACGGAGGCAGCACGTGGGAGAAGATGAACGACGTGGACACCCGGCCGTTCTACTACTCTCAGGTCCGCATCGACCCGCAGGATCCGAACCGGATCTACTTCTCGTCCACCCCGCTGCAGTATTCCAATGACGGAGGCAAGACCTACGGCACCACCACCAACGACATCCACGTGGACGACCACGCCCTGTGGATCGATCCGAACGACGGCAGCCGCATGGTGGTGGGCAACGACGGCGGCGTGGCCATCACGTACGACAAGGGTGGCAACTGGAGCTACCTGAACCACATCGCCATCGGCCAGTTCTACCATGTGAGCTTCAACTACGACATGCCGTATCGCGTGTGCGGCGGCCTTCAGGACAACGGCACCTGGTGTGGCCCCAGCCGCGTCACGGACCGGTCGGGCATCAGCAACTACTGGTGGTACACGGTGGCCGGCGGTGACGGCTTCCAGACCGCCCAGGATTGGGGTGACCCGAACATCGTCTGGGCCGAGTCGCAGGGCGGCGCCATCAGCCGCATGAACACCAAGACCGGCGAGCGGACCAGCGTGCAGAAGCCCGACTGGCAGGACGACTGGCGTCCTCTGCAGGACTCCATCGTCGTCCTCGAGGACAAGGGCGTCTCGGCCGACGATCCCCGGATCAAGGCTCTGCAGGAGAAGGCGACCGCCGACTCCACGGCCCTGCAGATGCGCTACAACTGGAACACGCCGCTCCTGCAGTCGAAGTTCGACCGTCAGGTCGTCTACGCCGCGGGGAACCGCGTGCTGAAGAGCCTCGACGGCGGCGAGCACATGAAGCCCATCTCCCCGGACCTCTCCTATGCCGATCCGGAGAAGGTGAAGATCAGCACGACCACCACCGGAGGCATCACGACGGACGCCACCGGTGCCGAAACCTACGCCACGGTGGTCGCCCTGGCGGAGTCTCCGCTGCATCAGGGCTGGCTCTACGCCGGCACGGACGATGGCCGGCTGTGGATGACGAAGGACGATGGCGGCCAATGGACCGAGCTCACCGACCGGCTCAAGGGTGCCCCCAAGGGCGCGTACATCACCGGAGTCGAGCCCTCGCACTTCGACGACGGCCGGTTCTACGTGGCCATCGAGGACCACCGCCGCGACGACATGAAGCCGTACGTGTTCGTCACCGACGACGGCGGACAGACCTTCCGCTCCATCGCCGCGAATCTCCCGGCCACGGACGCGCAGGACTTCATGCGTGTGATCCGCGAGGATCCACACAATCCGAACCTGCTGTTCGCCGGGACGGACATCGGCGTGTACGTGTCCACCAATCGTGGGGGAACGTGGCAGCGGTTCATGACCGGTATGCCAGGCGTGCCGGTGCGCGACCTGCAGATCCATCCACGGGATCACGATCTCCTCGCGGCGACGCACGGCCGCTCGATCTGGATCGTGGGCATCGGCCCGCTCGAGCAGCTTACCGACAACGTGGTCGCGGACGGCGCAGGACTGTTCCAGCCGGCTCCCGGTCTCCAGTTCGGTGAGGAGCTCAGGGGTGGGGAATCGTACGGCCAGGAGTGGTTCGCCCGGCCGACGCCGGGCTCCGACGCCGAGATCAGCTACTACATCGGCGCCGACATGGCCAAGACACTGGCCGACGCGGCGGGTGGTCAGGGTCGCGGCCAGATGGCCGAGGGTGGGCCGCCGGCCGGTGGCAGGATGGGTCCCGGAGGCCAGGGCGGCATGCGCGCCCGCGGCCCGCAGGCCCATATCACCATCAAGAACGCGGACGGGAAGGTCATTCGGAGCCTGACGGGCCCGGCTGGAGCCGGCCTGCACACGGTGACCTGGAACTACCGTCCGGACCCGAGTGAGGCGGCGTCTCTCTCACCCTCGGAGCGCCGTGACAGCATCCGCACGGCGAATCGGGCCAAGGAGGTCGCCGACTCCCTCATCAAGGCCGGTTGGGACGAAGCGCCACTGCGTCGCATGGTGGGGATCTTCACCGGCGAGACGGACATGTCGCTCCTCATGAACGCCTTCGCCGGCGGTCGCTTCGGCGGCGGCATGGCCGGTCGAAACCCCGAAGCCTTCCAGGCGCGCCCGGGGGAGACTCCGCCCAGGCCGGCGACCGAGGGTGGACGTGGTGGCCGGGGCGGTGGCACGGCTGCGGCCATGGGCTTCGACATGAACCAGATGCAGACGCTGGGCGAGCTCATCATGCCCGGTGAGAGCCCCTACGCCCTGTTCCGTCGCCTCGGCGGCAGGGGTGGCTTCGGGGGTGGCGCCATGGAGGGTCCGGGGAGCTACACGGTGACCCTCAGGATCGGTGACAAGACCTTCACCACGGATCTCCGGGTGGAGCGTGGCGCCGGCGTCACGGGTAGCAGCTCCCTTTTCGACGAGAGTGAGCTACCGGAGATCCTGGAGCAGATCGGCTGGATCCACTGAGCCGACGTCGGCATCCGGAAAGAGGTGCGGGCCGGTCCCCTCTGGGACCGGCCCGCGGTCGTTTCGAACCGACGGCCTGTGCGTCAGCCGCCTTCGCCATGGCCGCTGTGATATCCGTCCCAATGACCGTCGTGGTCGTCGTCCTGGAAGGCCTGGAGGGACCGCATGATGTTCCAGCGCACCAGATACTCGTTCGCGCCACCGTCGTTCGCGGTGGAGGGATCGACGAGGCTCCCGTCCTGCCGGAGGAACCACGTCGACACGTCCAGGTGCAGGGTGATGTTGGTGGGCGCGGAGGTCGCCGTCACGTCGAGGGGCGGGTCGATGGGGTACCGTTGGCGGGCTTCCACGTGCTCGACGAGCGCGAAGGGGTTGCCGTCGAAGGTGCCCTCCGCCCGCACGCTCACGCTGTCGAAGTCCGGGTTGGCCTGGAGGAAGTCCAGGTCACTCTGGTTGCGGTGCCAGGGCCGGTGGATCTGCAGCTCCACTCCCCGGTAGGTTCCTTCGGGTAGCTGCACGGAGAAGACCTTGTCCACCTGGCCGTCCAGCGGGACGTCCACGAGGATCGGTCCCAGGGCGAGCTCCTCACAGTCGCCCACGCGCTTCCATTCGCTCGCGTGCTCCCCGTCGTCGTCTCCCTGCGAGCACACGGTATCAGCCCGCGCCAGCTCGATGCGGCGTACGACCAACTGCACGCTCTCCAGGGTGAGCGTGTGCGTGCCGTCATTCTGGGTCACCCCCGCCGCCGGGGTCGTGTTGACGTTGGAGCTCGTCGAGTCCACCGGCGCTGCCGATACCGACAGCGAGAGTGTGCCAGGTCCGGCCGGGGCGGTGCTGTCGGAACAAGCCGCGGCGGCCAAGGCCGCAGCCAGCGCAAGAGCACCCCAGGTGCCGCTGCGGATGTTCATGAAGCCTCCTCGTGCCTTCAGCCCTGTCCAAGGGGGCGTCTCCCGTGCAGATCCCGTGCCACCTCCCGCCCGGCGCGGACAGTCCGTACCGTTGCGCGGAAGCAACATCTCTGAGCACGTTTGAACACGGACTGGTCTTCCGAGCCGGTTCCTGCAACGGAAAGAGAGGCGATGGGCAAGTTCATCCTGTTCCTCATCCTGGTGCTCTGTGTGGGCATGGCGGTGCCGCGGACCCGCACGGTCATGGAGGCGAAGGCCCGGCCGGTTGTGGACCGGGTCAAAGCCAAGATCGTGCCCGGCCGCCTCCAGACCATGACCGAGGAGTTGAGCGCGCGGGTCATGCGAGGTGAGGGTTATCCCAGCGATTGGTCCTACTGGTTGTCGAGAGAGTACACCTCGAACCCGCAGGACCCCTGGGGCCACGAGTACTACCTCAAGCAGATCCCCGACGGCTTCGAGGTGGGCTCGAAGGGGCCCGACGGCGTCGAGGGGACCACCGACGACATCACCCTGAGGAAGCTGCTCCGCCGCTGACCCTGCCCCTCCGACGAGCATCCAACTCCCCACCCCATGATCGGTGAAGAGCGGGTAGCGAGACGGCTGATCACGGCGGTCCTGCTCGCCGTGGTCCCCGCGCCGGTGTGCGCGCAGGCCGTCACCTGGCATGGTGAGGTCCGTCCCCGCTTCGAGTACCGCGACCCGGTAGGCACCGGGAAGGACGACTTCACGGTAATGCGAGTGCGGGCCGCCATGGACGCGCGTGTGAACGACGATCTGTCCGTCTTCATCCAATTGCAGGACGTCCGGTACTGGGGCGAAGAGACCGATCCGTCCGGCGACTACGCTGCTGACCAATTCGACATGCATCAGGGCTACCTGCGTTACCGGCCCCAGCGGGCTCCATGGCTCACGGCGACCGTCGGCAGACAGGCCACCGGCTTCGGCGAAGAGCGCCTCGTGGGCGTCTCTGACTGGTCCCCCCAGGGGCGAGCGTTCGACGGGGTTCGCCTCGACGCGACGCACGGAGCGTCCAACGTGACCATCGTCGGCTACAAGATCGGCGAGGCGACCGCACCGACGGTCTCCGACAACCAGGACTTCTTCGCGGTCTACGCTACGTCGAAGCGTGCAGGGCCCGGCGGCCTCGATCTCTACTGGCTCCACCAACGGGGTGAGGGAGCCATCGACACACGGCAGCACACGACCGGGCTTCGCTACGTGCTCGCCGGGGCGGTGGACGCCCGCTTCGAGGGTGCCCTACAGCGGGGTCGGCGCACGGGCGACCCCGTATCCGCGTACATGATCACGGCCTACGCAGGGCGCGGCTTTCGGGACGGCCGAGCCCATGTCACCCTCTGGTACGACTACCTGTCGGGCGACGACACGCCGTCGGACGGCAGGACCGAGGTGTTCAGCACGGTGTACGGGACCAATCACAAGAGCTACGGCTTCGCGGACCAGTTCAGGAACATTCCGGCGAATACCGCCGGCCATGGGCTACAGGACAGGGCCGTGAAGCTCACGCTGAAGCCGGCCGGGGACGTCGTCCTGGAGGTGGACGCGCATTCCTTCGCCGCGGCGAAGCGGGGAACACTCAGCACCGCACACTTCGGCGACGAGCTGGACCTCACCGTGGCCTACGCCTGTTCGGAATCGCTCAGCCTGATGGGTGGGGGCTCACGGGTCTTCCAGGACCGGGCCATGGCGGAGATCGGGCGTCTGGAAAGGGACATGACATGGGCGTTCGTCATGCTGAAGGCGATCTTCTGAGGTCGAGCGGGAGCCGGTGGGGCGCGGGCTGATGTCGGGCGGGCCGGGGTGGAGCGCCGCCGTGGGACGCATCCTCGCGCTGGCTGCCGTGTGCGGCGCCGCCGCGTGCAGCGGGGCCACCGGCGGCTCACCGGAGATGCCCGGGGCCATCGGTCCCGGAGAACCCATCTCCGACTCCGCGTTCGCGGCGATCTCGGCACGGATCTCCGAGCCGGGCGGCTACTTCGATACCGACAACCTCATCTCCAATGAAGACGGGTACCTGAAGGTGCTCGGAGCGCTGGATCGTCTGAAGGTGCGCGGCGGCGCGTACGTCGGGGTGGGGCCCGATCAGAACTTCTCCTACATCGCCGACATCCGGCCCGACATCGCGTTCATCGTCGACATCCGGCGGGATAATCTGCTCGAGCAGCTCCTGCTGAAGACGCTCATCGAGCGGGCCCCTACCCGTGTCCAGTTTCTGTCCGGGCTGACGGGACGTCCGGCGCCCGCCGACACCGCAGGTTGGAGAGCCCGGAGCATCGACGACGTCGTCGCCTACGTCGACACCACTGCGGCGGACTCGACGACCGTCCTCGCGCTCCGGCTCGAGCTCGCCCGGGACATGCAGTCGTACGGCATTCCTTTGAGTCCGGAGGACATGGCCACCATCCGCCGCTTCCACGGGGAGTTCATCCGCAGGGGGATGAGCCTGCGCTTCACCAGCGCCGGGCGAGCGCCGAGACCCTACTACCCGACGTACCGGGGCCTCGTCACCGAAACCGACTTGGACGGGAACCAGGCGTCGTACCTGTCCAGCGCCGAACGCTACGGAGTCGTGCGTGGCCTCGAGAGGGACAACCGCGTGATCCCGGTGGTGGGTGACCTGGCCGGCGATCACGCCCTGCACGAGATGGCTACCGTGCTTCGGGAGATGGGCCTGCAGCTCACGGCGTTCTACACGTCCAACGTGGAGTTCTACCTATGGCGCGCGAGCACCTTCACGACGTGGGTGGAGAACCTCTCAGCGTTTCCGGCCACGTCCAACGCGGTGGTCATCCGTAGCTTCTTCCCCAACTTCGGGGGCGCACATCCTTCCGCGGTGCCCGGCTACCATGCGACCCAGACCCTGCAACCCGTGGCGGTCCTGGAGCAGGGCGGGTTCTCCTCGTACTACGACCTCGTGACGAAGGACGTCATCGACTTGCGGATCCCCGCTGTGTCCCGGTAGTCGAAATCCGGAGCGCCATCTCGGCGCTCCTCACGTGACCCACTGCCGAAGACACGCATACCCGACGCGACACCATGCCTGAGCTGCCGGAGATCACCGTCTACCTGGAAGGCCTCGAGCGGACGATCCTCGGACATCCGTTGGAGAGGGCTCGGGTGCGCTCGCCTTCGCTCATGCGCACATGGGATCCGCCGCTGTCCACTGCGGAGGGGCTGCGGGTGACCGGGCTCAGCCGTCTCGGGAAGCGGATCGCCTGGTCCATGGAGCAGGATCTCTTCCTGGTCTTCCACCTGATGATCTCCGGGCGCTTCCACTGGAAGAAGCGAGGGGCCGCCGTACCGAAGAAGGGAGGCCACGCCGCCTTCGACTTCCCCGACGGAACGCTGCTCCTCACGGAGCAGGCCACGCACAAGCGTGCCTCGCTCCACGTGGTGAGGGGTAGGGCAGGGCTGGCCGCACTGGACCCCGGAGGTATGGAAGTGATGGAGGCTTCCCTCGGTCAGTTCCGGAAGGCCCTTCTTCGGGAGAATCGCACCCTCAAGCGGGCCCTGACCGATCCGCGCGTCTTCAGCGGGATCGGCAACGCGCACTCCGACGAGATTCTCCTCTTTGCCAGGCTGTCGCCGCTCCAGCTGACCCGCAATCTGTCCGCCGAGGAAGTGCGCCGCCTGTACGACGTGACACGCCGATCGCTAGAGGAGTGGACGGGTCGCCTCAGGATCGAATTCGGCGAGATGTTCCCGGAGAAGATCACCGCGTTCCACCCGGCCATGGCGGCCCACGGCAAGCACGGGGAGCCATGCCCGGTGTGCGGGTCCCCGATTCAGCGCATCCGGTACGCCGACCGGGAGACCAACTACTGCGCCACCTGCCAGACCGGCGGGAAGGTGCTCGCGGACCGTGGCCTCAGCCGCCTCCTTGGGAAAGACTGGCCGAGGACCCTGGAGGAGCTGGAGGAGCTGAAGGGGCGGTAGCCGGGGGGGCCACCCAGCGCTGGCCCTGCGACGAGATCGTGGAGATCGCCGGTGCGGACCCCGGTGACAAAGGGCTTGCGCCGATACATCGCAGAGTATATCGTACGATACATTTTACGATGTATTGTGCGCGACGTCGCACGCAAACGAACATTCGAGCGACCGCGAGCGGTCCAGGAGTGGGGACGATGGTACACCGGGGACGGAGACACGGGATGGACTTCGATTGGCTATTCGACTGGGATTGGGGCGTTGGCCCGCGCGTGCGGGGCCGCGGACGCAGGGGCCCTCGCCGGGCTTTCTTCGGCCAGGGCGAGGTGCGCCTCGCGCTCCTCTCGTTGCTGGATGACGGGCCTGGGCACGGATACGAGCTCATGAAGCGGCTGGAGGAGCGCTCGGGAGGCACCTACCACGCCAGCGCGGGGACGGTTTATCCGGTGCTTCAGCAGATGGAGGACGAGGGGCTCGTCCGGTCCACGGAGCAGGACGGAAAGAAGGTCTACGAGCTCACGGAGGACGGCCGTTCCGAGCTGAAGCTCCACGAAGAGCAGGTGGAGCGCATCTGGAGGCGCTCCGGCGCCTGGAAGGAGTGGGGTCGGCACATGGGTCCGGAGACCGCGGAGATCTGGAGCTCGTGGGGACGGCTCTCGAAGGCCGCCTTCAAGGCGGCGGCGCGATCCGACTTCGAGGAGATGGACAAGATCCGGGACATCCTCGATCGCGCACGCAAGGAGCTCGAGGAGCTGTAGCGAGCGTGCGCCCGAGAGGCTCTCCCGGAAAACGGTACTCCGGTTGTACGGCGACGTCGGCGTCGTCACTTTGGGGGTCGCGGGCGCCACACCCGAACGGGTGAAGGACACCCGCGGAATCCGGCGGTCGGGCGTCGCGCCCGGCCGCCGCGCGCCCAGGACCCGTCGACAGGGACCACCACGTCATGACGTCGTTGATCATCGCCGCCCTCCTCCTCTCACCATCCGCGGATACACTGCCGGTCCCCCATGCCTATCAGCGCGCCCTCCAGGCCGAGACGCGAAGTGCCGACGGGGCGCCGGGCGCCCGCTACTGGCAGCAGCAAGTGGACTATCGCATACAGGCGTCTCTGGACCCGGCGGCAACGACGGTTACCGGTTCGGAGGTCATCACCTACCACAACAACTCACCGAATACCCTGGACCGGGTCGTCCTCGACCTGGGGCAGAATGTCTACGCTCCGGGGAATCCGAGAGACCGCACGGTCCCGGTGACCGGGGGCTTCACCCTGGATCAGGTGGTGGCCCAAGGTACCCCCATCGTGCTGGAGAAGCCCCGGGGCGCGATCTCCATGGGTACCGTGGCCGACGTCCCATTGCCCTCACCTATCGCCGCTGGCGGTACGGCCGAGCTGCGCATCGACTGGAGCTACGTGGTGCCCGAAGGCACGTTCCGGGGTGGTCGCGAAGGGAAGGACGTCTTTTATATGTCCCAGTGGTACCCGCAGGTCGCCGTCTATGACGATCTGAGAGGGTGGGTGCGGGACCCGTACATGGGCGACGGGGAGTTCTACCAGGAGTACGGCGACTTCGACGTGGATCTCACCGCACCCGCAGGGTGGCTCGTGAGCGCGACGGGCGTGCTCCAGAACGTCGACGACGTCCTCACGCCCGATGCGGCGAGAAGGTTGCGGAGCACCTCTCGGGACGGGATCACCCACGTTGTGAGCCGGGCCGACCGCGACGCCGGACGCGCCACCGCCGCAGGCGGCTCCGATGGCACGCTCACCTGGCACTACACGGCCGAGAACGTGAGGGACTTCGCCTGGGGGGCATCCGATCGGTACGTCTGGGACGCGACCGTCGCGGAGTACAAGAGGGACGACGGCTCCACTGAGTCCGCGGCGATCTACTCGCTCTACCGTCCCGAGAAGCCCAACTGGGACCGGTCGGCCGAGTTCGCACGCCATGCCATCGAATTCCACTCGCGGTGGTATTCGTACCCGTGGCCGCAGATGACGGTGAACGAGGGCGTCATCGGCGGCGGCATGGAGTACCCGATGATCACCATCATCGGGGGAGGCCGCTCGCCCCAGTCGCTATACGGAACCATATCCCACGAGCTGGGCCACATGTGGTGCCCCATGGTCGTCGGGTCCGACGAGCGCAATTACGCGTGGATGGACGAGGGGTTCGCCACCTTCGCGGAGGACATGGCCTCCGCGAGCCTTTTCCCCGACGTCGGTCCGGAGGGGCTCGCCACCGTGAACGGCTACCTGCGTGTGGCGGGCTCCGACGACGAGACACCGAGCATGCGACCGGCGGATCTGTACGGTCCCTTCGGCAACCGCGGTGTGGCCTCCTACCAGAAGCCGGCGTCGGTCTTCCGGGCGTTGAGGACGATCCTGGGGCCCCAGCTCTTCGACGAGGCCATGCGCACGTACATGCGCCGATGGGCGTTCAAGCATCCGCATCCGCTGGACCTCTTCCACACCTTCGAAGACGTCGCGGCCGAGAACCTCGCTTGGTACTTCTACCCTTGGATGTACACCACCAGGGTCATGGACCAGGCGGTGGTGGGTGTCGTGCAGGGTGACGGCATCGCGGCGGTGCAGGTGGAGGACCATGGCGACATACCCATGCCGGTCATCGTCGAGGTGACCACCGCGTCCGGCAACAAGGTGCGCACCATGGCGGGCGTGGACGTGTGGCGGGACAAGCGCGCGTCCATCGAAGTCAAGGTCGACGGCGCGGTGACGTCGGTGGTGTTGGACCCGGAACAGCGTTTCCCGGACGTGAACCGCGAGGACAACCGGTGGACTCCCACGGGCTCCTAGGAGATTCGAAGGCGTCTCAACTCGCCTCGGTTACCTACGAGCCTCCGGAAGGCGCGACCGCGTTTCCGTTTTCGGTCCCGGCCATCGCGCGACTGGAGCGGTTGGACTTCGATGCACCCGTCACCCTGTTCGTCGGAGAGAACGGGTCGGGGAAGTCGACGCTGCTCGAGGCCCTGGCCCTCGCTGCCGATCTGCCGGCGGTGGGGACGTCCAGGCTGTCCACGGATCCCACCCTGGCGGCCCAGCGCGATCTGGCACGCCGCGTCCGCCTGTCGTGGCGGGGCAGGACCCGGCGGGGCTTCTTCCTGAGGGCGGAGGACTTCTTCGGCTTCCAGAAGTCGCTCGCGAAGGCCCGGGCGGATCACGCGGCGGAGATCGCCCGCGTCGATCGTGAGATGGCGCATCACTCGGAGTGGGCGCGCACCCTGGCGAAGGGGCCACACGCGTCGTCCCTGTCGGACATGGAGCGCCGATATGGGGCGGATCCCGATGCGCAATCGCACGGGGAAGCCTTCCTCCGCCTCTTCGGAAGCCGTCTCGTGCCCGGTGGTCTGTTTCTCCTCGACGAGCCGGAAGCTGCCCTGTCCCCGCAGAGCCAGCTCGGATTCCTCGCGATGATGAAGGACGCCGTGGATACCGGGTCCCAATTCATCGTCGTCACCCACTCGCCCATCCTCATGGCGATTCCCGGTGCGACGATCCTGTCGTTCGACGAGCCACCGGTGCACCCCGTCGGCTACGACGACCTCGAATCGGTGCGCCTGATACGGGATTTCCTGCAGGCGCCGGAGCGCTTCCTCCGGCTCGTCTGGGCGGGCTCGTCGTCGCAGACCTCCGGCCGGTGAGGGGGCCCCGGACCCTCCGTCATGATCCCGGCGATGACGGCCCGGTCGCGCCCCGACGGAAGCACCCAACCCCCGGTTCCGGTTGGCCGCGCCGACGACAAATCCTAGATTTCCCTCGACCCCCGTCCGCCCGGCCCGTGGGCCGGGCGGACGATGTCTTCTTCCCGCGAGGAATCGATCTCGATGAGGCTCACCCTGTCCGGTGTCGCAGGCGCCCTGCTCGTAGCAACGCTCCCGGCTCACGCCGGGGCGCAGCACCCCTCGCCGACCCAGGCTGCGACGGAGGTTCCCGTGGAGGGCATCGCGTTCAGGGTGTACGACGCCAAGGGACACTCCCGCTCGTTCGCCGACATCCTCAAGGCGATGGACGACGCGGATGCCGTCCTGGTGGGCGAGACCCATGACGACCAGGTGGGTCACGGTGTCGAGGACCAGCTCCTCTACCGGGCCGCGGAACGCTTCGGGGCCGTGGGCGACCAGGCCGTCACCAAGCGTCCGGTGGTCCTCTCCATGGAGATGTTCGAGCGGGATGTCCAGTACATCCTCAACGAGTATCTCCAGGGGCTCATCACGGAGGACCAGTTCAAGAGCAGCGCCCGCCCGTGGCCCCGCTATGACACCGATTACCGTCCCCTGGTGGAGTTCGCCCGCGCCCACGGCATCCCCGTGGTGGCCGCCAACGCGCCGCGGCGGTACGTGAACCGGGTGAGCAGGCTGGGGCCGGCGTCCCTCGACGAGTTGTCCGCCACAGCGAAACAATACTTGCCCCCGCTTCCGTACCCGCCTGCCTCCAAGGCGTATGCCGCCCAGTTCAATGCCCTCATGGGGGAGATGATGCAGGCGCAGGCCAAGCCCGACTCGGCGGTGGGGAGCGCCGCAGAGGGGGCCTCGCAGGAGGCCGAGCAGCCCAGAGCCGACCCCGCCATGCACAGCATGGGCAACGCGTTGGCGGCTCAAGCCCTCTGGGACGCCGCCATGGGCAACGCGGTGGCCAACGCGTTGGACCAGCGGGTGAACGCGCTGGTGATCCACTACGCCGGCTCCTTCCACGTGGAGAAGGGCACGGGCATACCGGAGCGGGTCGAGGAGTATCGACCGGGCACCCGGATTCTCACGGTGGTCCTCGAGCCCACGGCGGACATCAATACGTGGCAGGGGGACGAGGACCGGGGCCTCGGCGACTTCGTCGTGCTCACGAAGCGCCCGGAGGAGGAGGGCTCACCGGGCCGGTAGACGACCTGGCAAGTCGCTGAAGAATCGCCAGAGGTGGCGGTCGCGGCGCTCCGCACCGATAATGCCGTCTCAACATGAACATGCCCGCCCTTCCTCCCGACACCAGGATCGGAGTCGTGCGCCTGCGGGTGCGCGACCTCGAGGCCATGGTCGCGTTCTACACCGGAACGCTCGGGTTCTCGGTTCTGGATCAGGACAGCGCGAGCGCGACCCTCGGTAACGCGGACCGAGAGCCCCTGCTGACCCTGCTGGCGGCGCCGGACGCGCCGGCAAGGCCCAGGGGAAGCACCGGCCTCTACCACGTCGCGTACCGTGTGCCGACCCGGAGGGACCTCGGCGCGATGATCGCCCGGATCCACGAACGCGGATGGCCGTTCGAGGGCTTCGCCGATCACAGCGTGAGTGAGGCCGCGTACCTGGCGGACCCGGAAGGAAACGGCATCGAGGTGTATACCGACCGTCCCCGACAGACGTGGCGCACGGCGGACGGCGAGCTGTTCATGACGACGGAACCCCTCAACGTTCCCAGCTTGATCTTCCTGGGGGGCGGGCCCGCTCCTCAGCTTCCGGGAGGCGCGGACGTCGGGCACGTGCACCTGCAGGTGTCGAGCCTGGACAAGGCGGAGGCGTTCTACGGGGGGCGGCTAGGCTTCGACGTTACGACTCGGCGCTATCCCGGCGCCCTGTTCCTCTCCGCCGGTGGGTACCACCACCACCTGGGGTGCAACGTGTGGGGTGGGGTTGGGGCGCACACGCCTCCGGAAGGGGGCCTGGGGCTCGTCTCCTTCGAAGTCGTCATTCCCAGCGAGGCCGTGCGGAGGGAAGTCCTGGAGGGCGCCGCCGAAGGCACCATCCACGACGCCGACCAGGTCGGAGTGAGCATCGTCTCCGGTTGAGCGCGGTGCCGGCGCCCGCGTCAGTCGCGGAAGCGCCCCCATCCCCACAACGGGAAGTTCACTCCCAACGACAGCACCCTGGGGTTCACCGGGACCCGCAGGAACTCCCACCGCTCCTGGAGCTGGATGCCAAAGGGGATCCCTCTCCCGGGCATGGTCTTCAGACCCACGACCAGGTCCCAGCCTTTGCGGGTCTCGCGTACGGAGCCCTGGTCGAAGATGCTGTTACGGGCAACGGTTCCGGCCCCCAGCATCAGGCCACCGTGCCGACCACCGCTGATGTACGCGACCTCGAGGCCGTACTGGTACTCTTTCAGGCCCCTGAGGAACGTGATGTCCCCGTTGGGCACGAGCTCCACGTACCCCTGACGAATCACCGGGATGCGAAGCTGCGCCCCGAGGACCGACGCCGTGGATCGGTCCAGGTAGCCGAAGCGGATCCCCACCATGGCGGGCGTCCATCCCTCGGTGCTCTGCGCACGCACCGCCAGCGGAGATCCGAGGGCGAGAAGGGTGGCCAGAAGCCACCAGCGAGCGGGTCGGTGGGCGGTCATGATCGCTCCGGCAGTTGGGAATGTCTTCCCTTAAACCATGGCCGCACCGCTTCGTTCCAGGACGGTCCCCACCGCCGCGAAACGATCCGGGCCGTCTCCTCGTCTGGGAGATAGGTCGGGACTCCTCCCGGATGCGGAAGACGCCGCCACACCCCTTCGGGCGGCGGCGGGTCCCGACTCGTCACACCGGGATACGGAGACGGTGGCGGGCGCGCCTCATGATTCCAACCCGGCCGGGCTGATCATCGTCCAACAAAGCAAGGGTCAGAAGGGTCGGGTTCCACCGAAGTGAGGAGGCAAGATGCGTGGATTGAAGGTAGCGGCGCTCTTCATGGGCTACGGCCTGGTCGGGCTCGGCGGCGACTACGCGGTGGGGCTCCTGGCCCAGAACCACACCCCGGCCCACAGCGTCAGGGTGCGTGTGAGGGAGCCGGCGGTGAGGATGCGTGTGCAGGTGAGGGGGTCCGGAGATTGCCGCTACGAGGCGGAGCGCACGGTCCAGGTCGACGCGTCGGCATCTCAGCGGCTGCAGCTGGACGCCGGCTCCGGTGCGCTGAGAGTGGTCGGCGTCGAAGGACTGAAGGAAGTGCGGGCCGTCGGACACGCGTGCGCTTCGGACGAAGAGTACTTGAAGGACCTGCAGGTGACCGTCGAGGATCACGCGGGTCGCCTCGCCCTCGAGACCCACTATCCCTCCCACAGAGGGATCGGATGGCGGGGTGAGGACTACGCCCGCATCGATCTCACGGTGGAGGTCCCCAAGGGGATGAGCGTGGATCTGAGCGACTCCTCGGGCGACCTCGAGGTGTCGGGAACGGGAGCGTTGAACATCGACGACTCCTCGGGCTCGATCAGGGTGCGCGACATCGACGGCTCGGTCAACGTCGACGACTCCTCGGGTGAGATCGACGTGTCCGGGGTCGCCGGCGACGTCAATATCGAGGACGGCTCCGGCGGCATCGGCATCCGGGACGTCCAGGGCTCGGTTCGTCTCGACGACGGCTCCGGCGGCATCGAGGTGGCCGGCGTGGGACGGAACGTGACCGTAGCCGACGACGGCTCGGGCTCCATCGAAGTTCGCGATGTGAAGGGTGACTTCACGGTGCGCAGCGACGGCAGCGGCGGCATCCGCTACAGTGGCGTCGAGGGCACGGTGAGCATCCCGCGCGACAAGCAGGAGGGCCGGCACCGCCACGGCGGATGAGGCCTCCTCGCACGGTCCCTGAAGCGCCCCGGTGGTGGACCTACCGCCGGGGCGCTTGCATCGTGGGATTCTCCGGGGCTGTCCGGTGCTTCAGCTCAGGCGACCGTCCGCCACGGCCTTCAGGATGTCCCCCGAGGTGACGATGCCCCGCAGCAGACCCTCCTCCACGACCACGGCCCTGTGGATCCTGCCACGAACCAGGAACCCCGCCAGCTCACTGACCGACGCGTCGGCTTCCACCGAGAACGTCACCGGGGTCATGATGTCGGCCACGGTGCGCACGTCCAGCTCGCTCTCCTCCAACTCGTTGAGCAATCCCTCCGGGGCCAGCGGGGAGTCCTCGGGGAGGAAGAACCCATAGGGGTCCGCATCAGGCACGTCGTCGAGCTCGGGATCCGGAATTGCCGGCTCCGGCCTCAAGGAGAAGGACGCGACATGCACCTCTGCCTCTTCGGCGGCGAGGCGGACGACGTCGGTGGACGAGACCACCCCCACCAGGGCACCGTTGCCGTCCACCACGGGAACACCGCTGATCTCCTCGTCGGCCAGGAGTCGGGCCAGCTGCCGGACGCTGGCCTCGGGCCTCACGGTGACGACGTCGGTTTGCATGACACTCCGCACGGTGATCATGGGAGCCTCCGTGGGCGTTTCAGAGCCCGGGCCGGTAGATGAGCAACGGGACGTGCGCAGCGCGCAGCACCTTGTCCGCCGTGCTTCCCAGGAACGCGCGGGTCAACCCCGTGCGACCGTGGGTCGCCATGGCGATGAAGTCGCACCCCTCCGACTCGGCCTCGGAGACGATTCCGTGACCCGGCTGGGGCACGACCCGGGCGGCCACGGTGACGGTGTGCCCGTTGCCGCGTAGGCGCGCGGCGTGCTCCTCGAGATACTGCTCGGCGGACTCTCGGGCCTCGTTGACGACCTGCTGGTTCACCTGGACGGTGTGCGGCAGATAGGAGGACGAGAGATCCATCGGATAGGGCACCACCCTGAGGAGGTGGTAGGTCGCCCCAAACAGCGTGCCCAACTCCACTGCGCGATCCAGCACGCTCTCCGAGAGCTTGCTGCCGTCGAGAGGAATCAGAATCCGGGAGAAGGTCCGGTCCGGCGCGAACGAGGACGGCGGATCCGTCGCCGGACGCACCAGCAGCACTGGACGTTGCGTGTGGTGGATGAACGAGGCGGCGACGCTGCCGAGCCAGGCCCGAGACAGAAGCCCGCGACCGTGAGTGGCCATGACCACGAGGTCGGCCTTCCGCGTCTCCGCTTCGTCCTCGAGGGCCTCGACGACATGGCCGGACCGGAGGTGGGTGGTCACCTCACCTCCGGCGAGATCGCCCATGCGCTCCACGACGTTCTGGAGGTAGCGGTCGCTCCACTCCGTAGCCGCGCTCTCCCACTCGTCGTAGGCGAAGGAGGGAATCGGCTCCTGAACGGTGACCAGGTGGATCCGGGCACCCGTACGGCGGCTCAGTCCCAGGGTGACGGGAAGCGCGGACTCGGCGAATCGCGATCCGTCCAGCGGAACCAGAATCTGGCTGTACATGGAATCCTCCGGGCTCGAATGGCCGGTCCGGAGGGCGTTGATTGGACGCCGCGGACGCGGCTCCCTCAGTAGGGCGAGGGATTCCCTCCGCTGTCGATGACAGTCGCCACGGCCAGTTCCGTTTCCGTGTCCACGAGTCCGTCCACCAGCCGATCGGCCATACCGGCCGCCGAAGCGGTGCGCCGGCGGGGGTGTGCGGGAATCACCACGCGAACCCGGGTGCCACGCCCCGGCCCGGACTCCAGCGACAACTCACCTTGAACATAACCTGCCCGCTCGTGCATCCCGAAGAGGCCGAGGCTCTCTCCGGTGTGTGCCAGCGCCGCCCCGAGATCGAACCCGTGGCCGTCATCCTCGAACTCCGCCACCACCGAGTCGTCCTCGGCGGAGAACCTGATCTTCAAGGTTTCGGCTCCGGAGTGGAGCACCACGTTGGAGATCGCCTCCTGGCCGATGCGGAAAAGGGCAAGCGAGGACTCTCTCGAGAGGTCCGGCACGGACCCCTCGAATCGCACGTCGATACGGTTGCGTTCGTTGAGCGAACGCGCGTGGGCCTCCAGGGCCGCACGCACACCCAATTCATCCAACTCCGGCGGCCGCAGCCGCCGAGCGACACCTCGGATCTCTTCGAGCGCGCTGACCACTTCCTCGCGGATCTCGTGCATGGAGCCATCCGCGCCACTCGTAAGGTGCCGCTCGGCGATGCGCAGCCGGACCAGAACGCCTGCCAGCGTCTGGGCCGTTCCGGAATACAGCTCGTGTGCGATGCGCTGACGCTCGCGTTCCTCCGACTCGAGTACCCGTCTGGCCAGCTCCAGCTGCCTCGCCCGATTGGCCGACAGGGTGTCCAGCATCTCGTTGAACACCTGGGCCAGGCTCTGCAGCTCGGAGTCCGCCAGACGCGACTCCGCGGCACGGGCGTCCACCTGTCCCTCTCCTACCCTGCGTGCCGTTTCCTGGAGTGCGCCGAGTGGGGACAGCGCCAGCTTCACCAGGGCGGCGTTCACCACGACGCTCGTGACGAGGACGAGGATGCCCAACACCACGCCCGCAGCGGCGAAGGCTCCCTGGGCCGGCCGGCTCAAGGCGGTCGTGAGGCCTGCGCCCACCAGCGCCGCGACCACTACCAGGGCCAGGTTCGCCAGGGTGATCTTCCAGAACAGCGAGACCCGCTGAAACGGACGCGCCGCCGAAGACCTTCCCGACGATCCCAGAACCCCCGTCCGTCCCGTGGTGCCGCCGGCTCCGGCGACGCCTGGTTCGGTGGTGGCCATCATGCTTCCTGGGAGCGGGTGAAGGATAAAGAGCAAGAGCAGGGATCTATCGTGAACGCGAGGGGTTCACCGCCCGGTCGCACCATCCGGAGCCCCGGGGGCTCGCGGTCCCCGCAGACTCGCGTAAATTCTTGCGGGGCGGGTGTCCACGGCTGTCAGGGACAACGCGCCCTGCGAGGTGGGAGATGCGCCGACGGGAATGTGGGGTTTTTCTCCACACTTGTTGGCGAGACAGGAGACAGGAAGAACTGCCCGTGCTGACCGCCGAAGAATACCGCGCCGTATTCGAGTCTTCGCCCGACGGAGTCTTGGTCGTCTGCCATGACGGCAAGATCCGCGACGTGAACCCACAGGTGGAGGCGATGTTCGGCTATGCCCGGGAAGAGCTGCTGGCGGAGCCCGTCGAGGTACTGGTTCCGGATACCGCTCGGAGAGCGCATCTGGAGCACCGCTCCCGATATGCCCAGGCCCCCCATACGAGACCTATGGGAGTCGGCATGGAGCTTCTGGGGCGTCGCAAGGACGGTTCGCTCTTTCCCGTGGAGGTGAGCCTGAGCCCCTGGGAGACACCCCAGGGCCAGCGCGTCGTGTGCACCGTGCGGGACATCACCAACCGCAAGCGCCTCCAGAACTTCTCGGAAGGGGCCATGCGCGCTTCGGAAGAAGAGCGGCAACGCATCGCCCGTGAGCTTCACGACGACACCGCCCAGCGGCTGGCCACGCTCATGCTTCACATCCGGATCTTGTCCATGCAGACCGATGCTGAAGCGTGGCGGAGGGGGCTCGACCAGCTGCGGGACGAGATCCTCGAGACCGCCGAAGGCGTGAAGCGCATCGCCCGGGGGCTGCGCCCTCCGGAGCTGGAGGAGGTCGGCCTGGTCACCGCCATCCGGGCGCACCTGCGTGGGCTGCGGGAAGGAGGAGGCTTCGAGGTCGACGCGGATCTCGACCCGGTGGATCATCTCCTCGGGAAGGATGCGAAGCTGGCTCTGTACCGTGTGGTCCAGGAAGCGCTTTCGAACGTGGTGAGGCACTCCGGTGCCGATCGGGCCCGGCTGAGGCTGGGTGCGGCGGACGGGAAGGTTTTTCTCGTCATCGAGGACGACGGGCGAGGCTTCACCGAGGGCCAGGTACGCGAGGGCGGGGGCGGGCTGGGGCTGGTGAGCATGCAGGAGCGCGCCGTCATGGTGGGCGGTCGCGTGATCGTCGACAGCACTCCGGGTGAGGGAACCCGGATCCGCATCAACGTTCCCGCTTCCACGGCGACCGAGGCCCAGAATGTCTGAAGGAACGAAGATCCTCCTGGTGGACGACCACGCAATGTTCCGGGCGGGCATCCGCGCGCTCCTCGAGGCCGACGGCCGCATGACGGTGGTCGGCGAGGCGTCGTCCGGGGACGAGGCGGTGGACCGGGTCCGCCAGCTCAAGCCGGACGTGGTGGTCATGGACCTGTCCATGCCGGGCTCCAACGGGCTCGAGGCCACCCGCCGCATCGCCGCGCTGGAGCTGGACACCAAGGTTCTGGTGCTGACCGTCCACGCCGAGGAGGAGTACCTGGTGCCCGTCGTGGAGGCGGGCGCCAGCGGATACCTGACCAAGACCAGCGCGGACACGGACCTCATCGAGGCCATCCGGGTCGTGGCACGGGGGGAGGTCTATCTGCCTCCCAAAGCGACCACGCTGCTCCTGCAGCGGTACAAGGCTTCGGAGACCGACGAGGGGGCGGGGCTTCACGACCTCAGCACCCGCGAGCAGGAAGTGCTCGCCCTCACGGCGGAGGGGTACAGCTCGAGGGAGATCGGCAAGAAGCTGTTCATCAGCCCGAAGACGGTGGACACCTACCGCTCCCGGATCATGGACAAGCTCGGCCTGAACCACCGCTCCGAGCTGGTGCGCTTCGCCCTTCGGGTGGGGCTCCTGAAGGAGATGTAGGATCGCGGTGGTGGACAGAGGACCTCTGGGCTTCGGGCCCCCTGGGAATCCGACGGCATGAGGATCCTCGTCGTCGAGGACGACAAGAAGGTCGCCAGCTTCCTGGGTATGGGTCTCCGGGAGGAAGGCTACGCCGTGGACGTCGCCCACACCGGTGACGACGGCCTCACTCGCGCCTTGGTCTACGAGTACGACCTTCTGCTGCTGGACGTCATGCTTCCCGGTCGCACGGGGCTGGAAATCGTGCGCGAGCTTCGCGCTCGGGAGGTGCCGGTCCCGGTGCTTCTCCTCACGGCCCGGGATTCGGAACAGGACATCGTCTTGGGTCTGGATGCCGGCGCGGACGACTACCTGACCAAGCCGTTCGGTCTCGATGAGCTTCTGGCGCGCGTGAGGGCGCTCCTGCGCAGGGGCGGGTCGTCGCGGACGGACAGGCTCGTCTACGACGACGTGGAGCTCGACCGGGTGAAGCACGCGGCCACGCGCGGTGGCGCGCTCCTCGATCTCACGCCCAGGGAGTTCCAGCTGCTGGAGTACCTCATGCTGAACCCCGAGCGTGTGGTGCGCCGCACCGAGCTCCTTGAGAAGGTCTGGGACCTCCACTTCGACCCCATGAGCAATGTGGTGGACGTGCACGTGGGGCACCTCCGGCAGAAGCTGCGGGCGGCGGGGCGGAATCCCCTCCTCCACACCGTGCGGGGCGTAGGCTACGTCTTCCGGCACAGGGAGCCTGCGTGACGCGCTCCTTCCGGTTTCAGCTCGCGCTGAGATCGACTGCGGTCATGGCCGGCGCGCTCGCCGCCATCTCCGTGGTGAGCCTGCTCGCTCTCAGGCACAGCCTGGACCGGGAGCTCAACACGTCCATCATGAACGTGGCGCTCATCCAGGCGTCTTCCCTGACCGACGCGCCGGGCGGCGAGATGCACTTCCACGAGTGGGAGCTGACGCCGGACGAAGCGAGCTCCGTGCGGGACCTCATCCGCTATGCGGAAGTGTGGCGCTCCGACGGGGTAAGCCTGCTGCGCAGCCAGTACATGAAGGGTGACCTGCCCCTGGACAGCGCTCGCCTGGCCCAGGCCGGGAATGGGAACCTCGTCTGGGCCGACGAGAGCTGGAACGGCATGCCCATCCGGACAGTCTACTACCCTCTGGAGCGCATGGGGGCCGCCCACGCCCACCACGTGCTGCAGGTGGCGGCGCCGCTCACCGGACGAAACCAGCTTCTGAACCGGGTGGGGACGTTCCTCCTGCTCCTCACGGTGCTGGTGACCGGCGCCACGTTCGCAGGATCCTGGTGGCTCGCCGGGAGGGCTGTGCGCCCCGTGAACGAGGTCATCGACCAGGCCGAGGCCATCGGCGCCGGCTCGCTGGACCGGCGCATCCGCGCGTACGCCGACACCCGGGAGTACGCCCGCATGGTGGACGTGATCAACACCATGCTCGGACGGATCCAGGGCGCGTTCGAGAGCCAGCGGCGATTCACGGCCGACGCGAGCCACGAGCTGCGCTCGCCGCTCACCGTGATGCGGGGAGAGATGGAGCTGGCGCTGCGAAAGGAACGTGGACCGCAGGAGTATCGGCAGGTCCTGACGAGCAGCCTCGAGGAGGTCGTGCGCCTGTCGCGTATCACGGAGGATCTGCTCACATTGGCTCGCTCCGATTCCGGGGCGCTGCGTGCGCGGCCAGAGCTCCTGGAGGTGACGGACGCGGTGTCCCGGGTGGTGGATCGCTTGCGGCCGCAGGCGCAGGAAAAGGGCGTAGCCCTGCACGTCGGTGGTGACGCCACCGTGGAGGCGTGGGTGGATCCGGGGCTGCTGGGGCAGGTCGTCTGGAACCTGGCGGACAATGCCCTGAAGTTCACACCTCCCGGTGGTGAGGTGCGGATCACGGTCGGTGCCGAGGGCGAGGTCGTCCGCCTCGATGTCGAGGACACCGGCCCGGGCTTCGGTGACGTCGACCCCTCAAACGCATTCCGCCGCTTCTACCGCGCCGACCAGGCCCGTACCCACGACGTGGAGACCGCCGGGACAGGGCTTGGCCTGGCGATCGTGAAGGCGGTGGCGGAGACCCACGGGGGGGACGTCGAGGCCGAGAACCGCGCCGAGGGTGGAGCGAGGGTCACGGTGCGGTTACCGCGGGGCGCGTCGCGTTCGACCTGATCGGCAACCGTCGCGCCCGTCTATCCGTCATGCATGGTGGCCGTGCTCGTGGCCGGAGTCATGCTCGTGGCCCACATCCCCGGAATCTCCCCCTTCCATGGCGCGCATCATGGCTGGGCCTCCGGTTCGGCGGTAGCGAGCGTACAGCCAGCCCGCGAGGGCCAGCGCGAGGGCGTTGAGGACCGTCGTGTAGTTCCATGAGAAGGCCGCTTGGCCGATGTCCGCGTGGCGCACGGACGGGATCCACCCGAAGAGCCCGAACAGCGCCTCGACGGCCAACGCGGCGACGACCATGGCAACGTAGAACGTGCTCGTGAGGAAGAGACTCATCCGCCAGCCGTAGTACTTCCGGTAGATGTTCAGGATCGGGAGGATGATGAGGTCGCCGAAGATGAAGGCGGTAACGCCGCCGAAGCTGATCCCCCCGTTCCACAGCACGGCGGCCAGGGGCACGTTGCCGATGGAGCAGGTGAAGGAGGCCACGGCGATGAGGGGTCCCACGACCGGCCCCCACAGTCGCGACAGCACAGGGTTGTCGGCGAAGAAGAGCGCCTGCCAGAAGCTGGCCGGCACGAGCGCGCCCAGAGTTCCGGAGATGAGAAGGCCGATGGCGATGTCCTTCCACAACATCGACCAGTTCATGGCGAAGAAGTGGCTGATGGCCGTCCACCCTTCCCCCGAAGTGAGTCGCTGACGCCAGCTTCCGCGCTTCGCCATCGTGGCCATGCCGGCGTGGCCTTCCATCTTGCCCCTCACACCTCTCTCCGCCTGCGCACGTGCGGCGTCGACCATCCTCGGGCGCAGCATGAGCCGGAAGAACACCACCAGGAGGGCGATCATGAGGGGGCCACCGACGAACTCGGCGGCGCCGAAGCTCCATCCCATGAGCGCCACGAGCAGAATGCCCAGCTCGATGACGAGGTTGGTGGACGCGAACTGGAACGCCATCGCGGCCGTGAAGTCACCGCCCTTCCGGAAGATCGACCGGGCGATGGCCACCGCCGCGTAGGAGCAAGAGGAGGACGCGGCGCCCAGGAAGGAGGCTCGCGTGACCGAGGCCGGCGAGTTGTCCGGGAGCAGGCGCTGCAGCTCCGCCTTGGAGACCATCACGTCGACGACAGCGGAAAGGGCGAAGCCGAGGATCAGCCCCCAGAGGATCTCCCAGCCCATGGCGGAGGCCATGTAGAGGGCCTGTCCTACGGCGTGGAGCAACGTGGGCACGAGGATTTCCTCCTATCGGCGCTCTTTGTGGGATCATCGCAGCATCGCCGACAAACCTGAAGACTGCTTCATCTTCGCATCATCGAGTCTTCATGCACGCCGGTCGAGATTGCGTCACCTACGACCGGCGGACCTCGTTCCAGAGGATCATGTGAAGACACCCCTGAAGGCCGCCATCGCTGCCATCGCGATGGCCTGGGCGATCCCCACCCTCGTATCGGCGCAGGCGCATTCGCCGGACTCCGTCCTTCGGTTGGAGGACGTTCTGGCGCTGGCTCGGTCGCGCAACCCACGCCTGCAGGCACTCCAGGCGGCGGCCAAGGCCGCCGCCTACAGGGAGCCCGAAGCGTCGACGCTCCCCGACCCGATGCTCCAGCTCGGCGTCATGAACTTCGGCCTGCCGAACTTCAATGCGGACATGCCAACGTCCATGGCGCCGTCGGTTCAGCTGATGCAGATGGTGCCCTTCCCGGGCAAGCTCTCGCTGAAGGGCGACATCGCCTCCTACGCGCGGGAGATGGCCGACGCCAGCGCGGACGAGGCCTGGTGGAACGTCCGCGAGAGGGCCTCGTCGATGTTCTACGACCTGTACACGTTGGATCGACGCCTGGAGGTGATGGGCGAGACCCTGTCCCTGTTGAAGGACTTCCAGCAGGTCGCCAAAGCGATGTACGTCGCCGGCACCGGCCACCAGGCGGACGTGCTCCGGGCGGACGTCGAGGTGGCGCGCATGGACGGCGACATCCGGCAGATGAAGGCCATGCGAGAGGGGACGGCCGCCAGGCTGAACGCCCTTGTGGACCGTCCGGCCGAGACTCCGCTGCCTTCGCCCGTCCTGGGGAATCTCCCTGACGCAGTGCCCGGACGGGATACGCTCCTCGCGTGGGCCGAGGAGAGTCGGCCGGCGCTGGCCAGGAGTCGCGACGGGGTCGCCCAGGCGCGGAAGCGATCGGAGCTGGCCGGGAAGCAGATCTGGCCGGACCTGACCTTCGGAGTCACGTACGCCCAGCGGAATCGGGGCGCGGGCCCCGAGCGCATGGGCAGCGCCATGGTGGGCTTCAGCCTCCCCATCCACGCCGGGTCGAGGCAATACGCGGCCAGGGACGAGGCCATGGCGATGGAGCGCCTCGCCGAGGCGGAGCTGGGGGGCGTGAGAGCAGACGTGGATGCGCGGGTCGGGGAGCTCCTCGCCGAGCTCGACCGCGCGCGCACGCTGGCGGACCTGTACAAGGACGAGGTGATCCCGGAGGCACGATCCACGGTCGAGTCGGCCTTCTCGTCCTACCGCGTCGGCAAGGTGGATTTCATGACGCTGGTAGACGCGCAGATGACCGTGAACCGATACCAGGGCGAGCTCTACGAGCTCCTGGGGGACTATGGCAAGGCCATGGCCTCCCTGGAGTCCGCCGTGGGCCGCCCCATGCCGCATACCGACAAGACCGTCGTGGAGGAACGATGAGCAACCGGAATCAGATCATCCTGTCCGCCGCCGTCGTGATCTCCGCGACGGCCCTGGTGGCGTTCAAGATGCGTGGTGGCGATCAGCCGCCCGCACAGCACGCGATGGCCGGTCACAACCACGCGGCCATGAGCGGAGGTTCGGGAGACGGGGAGGGGCAGCCGGTGAGGCTGGACACCGAGGGCGCGCGCCGCATCGGCGTGACGTTCGCGAAGGTGGAGCACCGGTCTCTCCCCGTCTCCGTCACCACGGTGGGAACGGTGGCATACGACGAGACCAAGCTTGCCACGGTGAACCCGAAGGTCGACGGATGGGTGGAAAAGCTCTACGTGGACTTCACGGGGGCCCCGGTGAAGAAGGGCGATCCGCTGATGGACATCTACAGCCCGGCGCTCGTGTCCGCGCAGGAGGAGCTGGTACTGGCGGCGCGCCTGGCGCGGGAAGCCGAGGCGGGACGCCCGGCGGAGAACGCCGAGGAGCTGCTCAGGTCCGCCCGCAGGCGGCTGGCGTACTGGGACATTCCGCAGGACGAGATCCAGCGCATCGAGACCACCGGCGAGACGTCCAAGACGCTCACCCTGAGGGCTCCGGCCTCCGGCATCGTGGTGGAGAAGAACGTGGTGGAGGGAGACCGGATCATGCCGGGCATGACGGTCTACCGCATCGCGGACCTCTCTCGGGTGTGGATCGAGGCGAACGTCTTCGAGAAGGACCTCGCGCTGGTCCGGAACGGGCAGCGTGCCAAGGTGACGTTCGAGGCCTACCCGGGGCGGGAGTTCGCCGGGCGCGTGAGCTACGTGTACCCGACGGTCTCTGTGGAGACGCGGACGGCCCAGCTGCGCCTGGCGCTGGCGAACCCGGACCTGGCACTCAAGCCCGGGATGTACGCACAGATCAGCCTCACCGTGCCACCCTCCCCGCCGACCCTGGTGGTGCCGCGGAGCGCTGTGCTGGAGACCGGCGAGCGAAGCCTCGTCTTCGTGCGCGCGCAGGACGGCACGCTCATGCCCCGGGAGGTGAAGCCCGGGCGCACGTCGGGGCGAGAGATGGAGCTCCTCGACGGGGTGCAAGCCGGAGAGACCGTGGTCTCGTCCGCGGCCTTCCTCGTGGTCGCGGAATCGAACCTGGGGAACATGGCCATGCCGGGGATGGACATGGGCTCCCCGTCAGCGGGTGACGACGCCGGCATGCCGGGGGTGGACATGCCCGACACGGCCATGTCCGGGATGGACCCCGGCGCCGCCGGCTCGAAGACACCCCACAACCACGGCGGCTGAGGAGCTCCGACCATGCTCAAGCGCATCATCGAATGGTCGGTCAGGAACAAGTTCCTGGTCCTGATCCTTGCGCTCTTCGTGGCGGGCGCCGGCATCCTGGCGATGAAGCGGATGCCCCTGGAAGCGCTCCCCGACCTGTCCGACGTACAGGTTATCGTCCGCACCGACTTCGCGGGTCAGGCGCCGCAGATCGTCGAGGACCAGGTCACGTACCCTATTGCTTCGGAGATGCTCAAGGTCCCGGGCGCGCAGACGGTTCGCGGCTACTCGTTCTTCGGTACGTCCTTCGTCTACATCATTTTCGACGACGGCACCGATCTGTACTGGGCGCGGAGCCGTGTGCTGGAGTACCTCTCCGCCATCCGCGGGAATCTCCCCGACGACGCCGAGCCGGCGCTGGGGCCGGACGCGACCGGGCTCGGCTGGGTCTACCAGTACGCGCTGGTCGACACTACCGGGACCATGTCGCTGGCGGACCTGCGCTCGTACCAGGACTGGTATCTGCGCTATCAGCTCACCGCCGTACCGGGGGTGAGCGAGGTCGCGTCGGTGGGCGGGTACGAGCAGGTCTACGAGGTCACGGTAGATCCCATCAAGCTCCGGGGCTACGGGATCCCCATCACGCGAGTGATGTCGGCCATCCGCTCCTCCAACGAGGACGTAGGAGCCATGGTCCTGGAGATGGCCGACCGTGAGTACATGATTCGCGGTCTCGGCTACCTGAAGGACCTGGAGGACATCGAAAGCGTCGTCGTGGGCGCCACGGACCACGGCACACCGATCCGGGTCTCCGACGTGGCAGATGTCCACATGGCCCCCGACGTGCGGCGGGGCATCGCCGACCTGGACGGTCGCGGCGACGTGGTGGGCGGCATCGTCATCATGCGGTACGGTGAGAACGCTCTGGCCACCATCGACCGTGTGAAGGCGAAGCTGGAGGCCATCAAGCCGGGGATGCCGAACGGGCTGATCGTCAAGCCCGTCTATGACCGCTCGGATCTCATCACCAGGGCCATAGAGACCCTCAAGGGCAAGCTCCTGGAGGAGTCGGTGGTAGTGGCGCTGGTCACGGTGCTTTTCCTGGTGCACGCGCAGAGCGCACTGGTGGCCATCCTCACGCTCCCCCTGGGCATCCTGATGGCATTCATCGCCATGAAGGTCCTGGGTCTCAGCGCGGATATCATGAGCCTGGGCGGCATCGCCATCGCCATCGGGGCCATGATCGACGCCGCCATCGTCATGATCGAGAACATGCACAAGCACCTGGAGCGAGCCATCGATGAGAAACGGGCCCGTGCCAGGGAGCTGGGGGTGGCGATTCCCGGCGGCGACGGAGGCGAGAAGCTCCATACCCGGATCCTGACGACCCGGGAGCGGTGGGACGTGGTGGTGGCCTCGGCCAAGGAGGTCGGCCCCGCCCTCTTCTTCTCCCTCCTCATCATCACCGTCTCGTTCGTTCCGGTATTCAGCCTCGAAGCCCAGGAAGGGCGCCTGTTCAAGCCCCTCGCCTGGACGAAGACCCTGGCCATGGGCAGCGCGGCGCTACTGTCCGTGACCATGGTCCCGGTGGCCATGGGCCTCTTCATCCGCGGCCGCATCCACAGGGAGCACGACAACCCTGTGAACCGCTTCCTCGTGTCGGTCTACCAGCCGGTCCTGCGCTTCGTCCTCGCCTACCGCTGGCCCGTTGTGGCCAGCGCACTGGCTGCGCTGGTACTGACGGTGTTGCCCATGAGGAAGATCGGCTCGGAGTTCATGCCGCCGCTGAACGAGGGCACGATGCTCTTCATGCCTACGACGCTTCCCGGAGCGAGCGTCGCGGCCGTGCGGGAGGCTCTCCGGGTCCAGGACTCGATCCTCTACACGTTCCCGGAGGTGGCCAGCGTCTTCGGTAAGGCCGGAAGAGCATCCACGGCAACCGATCCCGCTCCTCTGTCGATGTTCGAGACGACCATCACCCTGAAGCCGGAAGAGGAATGGCGAACCGGGGTGACGTACGACTCGCTGGTGAAGGAGATGGACCGGAAGGTCCGCATGCCGGGGGTGACCAACTCGTGGACCATGCCCATCAAGGGGCGTATCGACATGCTCGCCACGGGAATCCGGACCCCCGTCGGCGTGAAGATATTCGGTCCGGACCTGAGGGAGCTCCAACGCCTCGCCACCGAGGTCGAGAGCGCCGTGAAGATGGTGCCCGGCACACGCTCGGCCATCGGTGAGCGCGTGGTGTCGGGGTCGTACCTGGACATCGACATCGACCGGGACGCGGCCGCCCGCTACGGGCTCAACGTGCAGCAGATCCAGATGGTCATCGCCTCGGCCATCGGGGGCATGTCCATCACGCGGACCGTGGAGGGGCGGGAACGCTACAACGTACGCGTGCGCTACCCTCAAGAGCTGCGGGATCAGCCGGAGAAGCTCGAGGAGATCCTCATCCCGGTGGGTAGCCGCCGACCCGGCATGGCCGACATGGCGTCCCCGATCACCATGGCCGGCATGGACGGCGCATCCGCATCCCGCGGTGGCGACTCGGGAGGCATGGAGGGCATGAGCGGCATGGGTTCCGGGGGAGGGATGTCCGGTGGCGGCCAGGGCACGGCCCAGATCCCCCTGGGCATGGTCGCGCACATCCGCACGGTGAGCGGCCCCATGGCGGTGAAGACCGAGCAGGCCTTCCCCACGGCGTGGGTGTTCATCGACGTGGAGGGGAGCGACCTGGGCTCGTACGTGACGGCCGCACAGAAGATGGTGAATTCCATGGTGACGCTTCCGGCGGGCTACACCATGACTTGGTCTGGCCAGTACGAGTACATGCAGCGGGCCAAGGCCAGGCTCCAGCTCGTGGTGCCCGCGACCCTGGTGATCATCTTCCTGCTGCTCTACCTGAACTTCGGCCGCATCGGCGAGACGCTGGTGGTCATGCTCTCGCTACCCTTCGGTCTGGTGGGAGGCGTGCTCATCATGGCCATCCTCGGGTTCAACTGGTCCGTGGCCACGGGCGTGGGCTTCATCGCCCTCGCGGGCGTCGCCTCGGAGATCGGAGTGATCATGCTCCTCTACCTGGGCAACGCCTGGGAGGAGCACAAACGGCGCGAGGCGACCCCCGAGTCGTTGCGCGACGCGGTCATTCAAGGAGCCGCACTACGCGTCCGCCCCATCGTCATGACCGTGACCGCCATCATCGGTGGGCTGCTGCCCATCTTCTGGGGACACGGCACCGGAGCCACCGTCATGCGGCGCATCGCCGCGCCCATGGTGGGTGGCATGGTGTCGGCGACGCTCCTCACGCTGCTGGTCATTCCCGCCATCTACTCGCTCTGGCAGGAGGCGGTGCTGCGCGCGCGGGCGCGCGAGGCTGCC
>JAJDNI010000231.1 GCA_022340755.1 Gemmatimonadota bacterium | reverse complement strand
CGGTGACCGGCAGCGCCCACTACACGAACAACGTCGGGAACTTCAGAACCCTCACGTTCGAGGTCCGACAGGCCCTCGACGGCACCGTGCGCGGAACGTTCCAGCTCACGGGGCACGATCAGCCGCCCAACAAGTCGCACGGTCCGCTCACCTGCCTCTCCGTGGTGGGCAACGAGGCCTGGATCGGCGGCGTCTACGAGAAGACGGGCAACCCGGCCCTCGTAGGGACGGGGTTCTGGTTCTACGTGAAGGACAACGGAGAGGGAAAGGGCGCGGCCCCGGACCTCGTGCGCCGCCACGTCCGCAGCGGCAACGCCAATGACTGCGCCGCGCGACCGGATCCAGGTGGCGAGTTCCTCTATCCCATCGACGCGGGCAACATCCAGATCCACGGCCGGTAGGGCCAGCCGTTCTCGACCCAGGCAGGGCGCGGAACGGCCGGCGCCGGGCTCCGCTTCGCTCACGACATGCGCTCCGCCGTGCCTCGCGCGTTGCGTCTCCGGGCGTCGGACCGATCTATTCAAGGTCGATTCCCGTCCGGAGGTCCATGATGCCCGCGCACATTCGAGGTCCCGCCCTTGCGCTCGTCGCCGCCGTGGGGGCGGTAGCTGTGGTGGGTTGCGCGCAGGGCTCCCATCCTCGCGGAACTGGGCGGCCGGCCGAGCTGGCCCAGGCCACCCAAGAAGTCCGGGCACCGCTGCCGGAGGGGGTCGAGGCACGATCGTTCCTCGGAGAGGACCTCACGATCCCGGCGCTTCCTCGCGACGTCGAAGACGCGCGGATGCGGAGCTTCAGAGACGCCGAGCTGGCCCTCGAAGAGAACCCCGACGACGCCGGCGCGCTCATCTGGATGGGGCGGCGCACCGCGTACCTCGGCCGGTACCAGGACGCCATCGATATCTACTCGCACGCCCTCTCGCTGCACCCCGACGACCCACGCATCTATCGGCATCGGGGACACCGATACATCACCGTGCGGGAGCTCGGGCCGGCCATCGATGACCTGAGACGCGCAGCCGACCTCATCGCGGGCCGGCCCGACGAGGTCGAGCCGGACGGGCTTCCCAACGCACGCAACATCCCGACGAGCACGCTGCACTTCAACATCTGGTACCATCTGGGTCTCGCGTACTACCTCCAGGGGGACTTCGCGGCGGCCGCCGAAGCGTACCGCAGGTGTCTCTCGGTGGCCCGACATGCGGACGCAAAGGTGGCCGCTTCGTACTGGCTCTATCTCACTCTGCGCCGTCTCCACCGTGAGGACGAAGCCCGGAGGATAGCCGACGGCGTGCGCGATGACATGGATGTCATCGAGAGCGGCAGCTACCTCGACCTATTGGACCTTTTCAAGGGTCGACGGACCCCTGAACGGCTTCTGGGACCGCAGGGGAGCGAAGCGACGCTCGAGAGCACCACCACCGCCTACGGCGTAGGGATGTGGTACCTCCTGGACGGCAACAAGGACGACGCGCGACGGACCTTCGAACAGATCCTGGCGGACCGGGACCAGTGGGCCGCGTTCGGCTACATCGCGGCTGAAGCGGAGCTGGCCGGGTTGGGAAGCCGTTGAGCCTGCCCCCCGAGGATCCGGCGAGCCCCCGGGGAGGGTGGTCCGCCCCCGCAACGGACATCCTCCCACGGCTGGATTTCGACGCCGCCCGTCGATCGGTGGAGGTGGTGGCCCGCCCGACCCCACTCCTCGAGGCACCGGCGCTCTCGGACCTCGTCCGCACCCCCGTCCTCCTGAAGCTGGAGTGCCTCCAGGTCACGGGCTCCTTCAAGGTCCGGGGGGCCGCCTCTCGTCTGGGGATGCTCGACGAGCCCTCTCGCCGCGCCGGGGTCGTGGCGTGCTCGAGCGGAAACCACGGACGAGCGATCGCGTATGTGGCGCACAAGCTTGGCATCCCCGCCACGGTCTACGTACCCGACTGGGTGGATCCCGTGAAGCTGGAGGGGATCCGGGCGCACGGGGCGGAGGCCGTGCTGGCCGGCGCCACCTTCGACGAGGCCGAAGCCCGGGCCGTGCGGGACGCCGGGTCGTCAGGACGAACGTACGTGTCGGCCTACGACGACCCGGGCGTGATCGCGGGGCAGGGCACCATCGCCCTGGAGGTCCTCGATGCCCTGGGAGAGCCCCCGGAGGCCGTGCTGGTGCCCCTCTCCGGGGGCGGCCTCGTCGGTGGGATGGCAGCCGCATTCGAGTCGCGCCTGGCCAAGACCCCTTCCTCACCCTGCGTGGCCGTGAGCGCCGAGCGAGCCGCGGTCATGCTGGCCAGCCTGCGCGCCGGTCGCCCCATGGAGCTCCCCGAGGAGGAGACGGTGGCCAGCGCGTTGTCCGGGGGCATCGGTCTCGACAACCAGTGGTCGTTATCCCTGGTCCGTGACCTGGTTCCCGCCCACGTGGTGGTCACCGAAGAGGAGATCTTGCGGGCCATGGCGTTCGCCTGGCGGGAACTCCATCTGGTAGTCGAAGGCGGCGGCGCGGTCGGCCTGGCCGCTCTTCTTTCCGGGAGATGGAGGCCGGAGCCCGACGCCGCCGGCGCTGTGGTCGTCGTCGTGAGCGGCGGCAACGTGTCGCGGGACACCCTGATGAAAGTCCTGAGCCCACTGGAATGACCAAGCGCCCCGGGAGTCCCGGGGCGCTCGTTCGTTTTCGTGTGCCGGTCGGGATCCAGCCGGAGCCCGACGCGCCGCGTCAGTTCAGCCGAGCCACGATGATCTGGCCCGACCCCGACATCGTCACCTTGATCCGGGCGCCCGAGCCCGTCCCGTTGGACACGAAGTCGTGGATGCGGATACCCCACGCGCCGATGGGCCCTGCGTACGTGGCGCTGGCGAAGCTCTTCGTCAGCACGCCGTTACTGGTGGTCACCGGCCAGGGATAGAGTCCGTCTGGTTGGTAGCCGGCCTTGAGGATGTTCGTGGCGGAGACGAAATCGTACGTGCTGAACGCGTGGGTGGGTGCCGGCGCCGAGGACCCGTCCAGGCTGACGGCGGCGATGAACTGGTCCACGAGCGTGGAGAAGTCCTGACCCGTGATGTATGTGAGGCCCGCGGTCCCCGCGGGTGTCAGGGAGTCGTTCTGTTCGTGGAAGAACGCGGCATCCCCCATGGGTGTGGAAGCATTGCCGTACCCGTCGCCCAACCAGCGGTGGAAGTGCCATCCGCTGCCGTAAACACTCTCGTCGGGACTGGCTCCGTCGGGTGACACCACCAGGCCGTTCGGCTGACTCGAGAGGTAGTAGATCGTGCGCACCATGCGGAGCAGGACGCCATAATCGTACTTGTTGACGTCGATGTGGCCACCCGAGCCCGCCAGATCGTTGATGGTCACGCGAGCGCCCACGGGTGGACCTCCGTTGGCCGCCCAGGCGATCCGGGACGACATCTCTCCGGAGATCTCCGCCGTGCCCTCCTCCATCCAGGTGGGATGGAAGGCCCCCCGGGCGATGCTGTTGTAGAGGGACACCACGTGCTTCGCCTCGTGGGCCACCACCGGGAGGGCCTGCCAGCTCGGCGTGGCGTCGTCCATCGAGCGGATGAGCGAGGCGCTGAACCAGATCATGTCCCGCGCGTTGGACGCCGGGCACATGCTCTTGCTGTAGAAGTCGCCGCTCCAGACGTAGGCTGCCTCGTTTCCCGACACCACCGGTGACACGAAGATGATGAGCTTGCCGTTGCCGTCGATGTCGGGATTCGGCCCGAAGTACGACGTGATCATGTCCTTCGCGTACGACGTGTAGTAGTCGGCCATGAGCTGCGCGTCCGACGAGCTCACGGGGAGTGTGTCCTGCTGCGCGCTGTCCTGGTAGATCGCCAGGTCGGCGTTCTGGTAGAGCAGATTGCCCGTCACGAGGTTGCCGGCTCCCGTCTTGCAGTCGCTCGGCGTGGCGGGGTCGACCTGAATCGTCGCGGGCAGGTCCGCTTGCGCCGCCGCCCGCAGCAGCGTCGAGGGCGCTCGCACCGGAAGCTGGCCGCTTCGGCGCAGCTGCTCGACCATCGCGGCGTCCCGGGTCAGGCGCTCGGCTTCGGCGCGAGCGGTCGCCCGTTGGATCTGCAGGGACTTGAGGAGGACCGAAGACTCGAGCCCCGTCAGGGCGGCCGGCTCCGCCTTCGCGACGACCTGGGCCGCCGGCGACGCGGAGACGCCGACCCCCGTCACCTGGAGCGTCGCGGTGACGGTGTCCGACGAGGGATCCCGCTCGTCTCCCGTGCCCACGGTCCGCAGCACCGTGACCCGATAGCGGTCGCCGTTCTGGCCGGAGGGGATCAGGAGACAATTCGAGGAGGAGTAGGACGCATACTCACCCACCGCGAGCGAGACCGCGGTCGGACTGTCGCAGTTGCTCGAGGCGATGCTGACGTCGAGCCCCGTCGACCCGGCCACGCCGTCCACCGTCGCGGTGATGGCCGTGGTGCCGTTGTCGACGGCCGTGGCCACGCCGCTGCTGGAGATGGAGGCCACCGACGTGTCGGAGCTCTCCCACGTGACGCTGACGCCGGTGATCTCCTTGCCGCTCGCGTCCAGCGCCGTCGCCGAGAACTGCATGGTGGCCCCCACCGCGTCGAGTGTGGGGTTCGTGGGCGAAATCGTGACCGAGTCGACCGTCGGTCCGGTGCTGTTACCGCCGTTGCACGCGGCGAGGCCCACCGCCAGGGCAGTGGAATATCGCAGGAGGGATTTCATGGAGTCCCGGAGTTGTTTTGGCCATTTGGCATGCGCACACGAACATGCAGCCGCTCGATACACCGAGGGGGCGCCGGGGTTCGCGCCTGCTTTCCTCGGCGGCGAGCTCGCTACCTGCGAAGGCCTTCGCGGGCCAGCAGGGCAGGGAGGGCATCGCCGGCATTCCCGCGGATGGAGACCGCCGCCAGGTCGGACAGGGGCGTCTCCTCCGGATTGACCTCCAGCACCACGCCCCCCCCTTGCAGCGTGGCGATGGGCACCGACGCGGCGGGATGCACCAGGGCGCTGGTCCCTACCACGAGGCACACGTCGGCGGCGCGAGCAGCGGCGAACGCCCGGGCGAGCACCGCCGCCTCCAAGGCCTCGCCGAACCAGACCACGGCCGGGCGCATGAGGGCCCCGCAGGAGCCACAGCGAGGGAGCGTCTCCAGGCGCGATGCGTCGATCGGGGCGTCGGCCGGCGTAGATCGCCCGCATCGGGAACAGCGGTCGCGGAAGATGGAGCCGTGCAGCTCCAGGGGAAGCGCCGGTGCGGGACCCGATGGCCCTGAGGCGTCGCGGGCCGCGCGCTCGTGGAGGCCGTCGACGTTCTGCGTGACCAGGACCACCGGTGAGATCACGCCTGTGGGACCCGAAGCGGGGGTCTCCGCGGCGCGCCCCAGGGCGAACTTCGCCAGGGCGACGTGCCCGGCGTTGGGCAGGCACCTGGACATGTGGTCCCGCCGCCACGCGTACCACTCCCACACAAGGAGAGGATCCCGTGCGAACGCCTCCGGCGTGGCGAGATCCTCGGCTCGGTAGGTCTTCCAGAGCCCCTCCTCACCGCGAAACGTGGGCACCCCCGACTCCGCGGAGATTCCAGCGCCGGTGAGCACGACCACGCGACGTGCGCGTGCGAGGAGATCCCGCGCCCTGGAGATGTCCTCGCCGAGATCTTCGCCCATCGTCGCCTCCCGTTCAGCGTCGACCCGCGCTCAGCCCCGCAAGGCCGTCCACGCCAGGAGTGCCCATCCCAGCAGGAATGCGAGCCCGCCCAGAGGCGTGACCGCGCCGAGCATCCGTTGTCCAGAGAGAACGAGGGCGTAGAGGCTGCCCGAGAAGAGCAGGATGCCGACCACGAAGAGCCATCCGGCGACGCGCAGGGTCCAGGCGGCCGGCCACTGGCTCGTCGCCCAGGCCACCGCCAGGAGCGCCAGGGCATGGTACATCTGGTAGCGGACCGCGGTCTCGTAGGTCACCTGCTCAGACGGGGCCAGGTGGTCTCGAAGCGCGTGCGCTCCGAAGGCGCCGAGGGCCACCGCCAGGAATCCGAAAACCGCGCCCAGAGCGAAGAATCGACGTTCCATCAGTAGGCCATCCCGTAAGCTTCCCGACGCGGATCGGAGCCCACCGTGAGCGTGCCCGATCCGGGTTCGATGAGGATCATCTGAGCACCTCCGAAGGTCGCCGTCCAGCCGTGGACGACGCTCACGTCGTCCCCCTTCATGCGGAGCTGGTCGAGGACCGAAGGCGGGATCCGGTCCTCGAAGGCCACGCGGAGCCCGGCATTCGAGCGGAAGCGCGGGGCCTCGATGGCCTCCTGCGGGCTCATCCTGAAGAGCAGCAGGTTGTTCAGGATCTGCAGCAGCGACTGCGGCTGGGAATCGCCCCCCGGCGTGCCCAGCGTGAAGTCCAGCTTGCCGTCCGCCGACAACACCATCATGGGCGTGAGGGTGTGGAACGGCCGCTTGTTCGGGGCCACCTCGTCGGGGTGGCCATCGATCATGTTGAAGAGCGATCCCCGATTCTGGAGCATGACCCCCGTCTCCGGCTCGAACAGGCCCGACCCGAAGCCCGCGAACAGGCTCTGGATCCACGAGACAGCATTGCCCCACTGGTCCACCGCCGTGAGGTACACGGTGTCGCCGCGGTCGTCGCGGTCTCCCGTGCTCGAGCCGTCGTCACCACCGATGCCGGGCTTTACGGACGCCGCCGCGTGATCCGGGTCGACCAGCTGTGCACGCCCCGCCACGTACGCCGAGTCCAGGAGCTCCTGCACGGGGATGTCGGCCTTTTGCGGGTCGCCGATCCAGCGATCCCGGTCGGCGAAGGCGATCTTCTTCAGCTCGATGAGCGTGTGCAGGTAGGGAGCGGA
>JAJDNI010000222.1 GCA_022340755.1 Gemmatimonadota bacterium | reverse complement strand
CCCCCCGCCCCCGATGTTGCCCGCTTCGGGGTTGACCACCGCCAGCGCGAACTGCACCGCCACGGCCGCGTCCACCGCGTTCCCCCCCGCCTTCAGGACGTCCACGCCCACCTGACTGGCTATCTCGTCTGTGGTGACCACCATGCCGTGTGTGGCCGTGACCGGGGGCGTCGTGGCGGAGTAGGCCCAACCCTCGGGGAAGAGGCCTGAAGCCGCCGGCGGCGAGCCTTCCCTTGCGCAAGACGCCAACGCGAAGGCCAACAGGAGGGAAAAGGCGCGGGCAGTGCGTAGCGGCTTGGACATTAGGGGCCTCGGGATTCTGCTGTGCGGGACGGGTGGGCGCTTCATTGCCGCCCCTCGCCGGCTCGGATACCATTGGTCGCCGACGATATCGGCTCGCCGGAAGGCTCACAAGCGGCACCAAGGATCCATGCCAGACGCACGCCTCACTGAGCAGCGGAACCCTCGCTCGCAGCGCATCGACGCGCTGGAGCCCATCGAGATCGTGGATCTCATCAATGCCGAGGACCGCATGGTGGCCCAGGCCGTTGGTGAGGAGCGCGAGTCCATCGCGCACGCGCTGCAGCTGGTGGAAGCGGCTTTCCGAGCCGGGGGGCGGCTCATCTACGTGGGTGCCGGCACCTCCGGACGCCTGGGGGTCCTCGACGCCGCCGAGATGCCCCCGACCTACGGGACGGACCCGGCCATGGTGCAGGGAATCATCGCCGGAGGGTTCGCGGCCCTCGTTCGGGCCCAGGAGGGCGCGGAGGACCATCCCGAGGACGGAGCACGCGCCGTCGACGAGGTCCACGTGAGTGCAAAGGACTTCGTGCTGGGGATCGCCACGTCCGGCACCACGCCCTTCGTGCATGGTGCCCTGGCGCGGGCCCGGGAACGAGGCGCGCGCACGGGTTTTCTCCTTTGCACGTATCCATCCCCTGAATTGCTCGACAGCCACGACGTCGTCATCGCACCGCTGGTCGGCCCGGAGGTCATCACCGGCTCCACGCGGATGAAGGCGGGGACCGCCACCAAGCTCGTTCTGAACACCATCACCACCGGTGCCATGGTCCGGATGGGGAAGGTGTACGGGAACCTCATGGTCGATCTGCAGGTGACGTGCGAGAAGCTCCGCGACCGGGGCGAGCGCATCCTCGTGGAGATGATCGGCGTGGGGCGTGACGAGGCCGCACGTCTCCTGGACGGCTCGGGAGGACACGTCAAAACGGCGATCGTCATGGGGAAGCTCGGGGTAGATGCCGACGAGGCCCGCGCCCGCCTGGCGGCGGCGGAGGGTGTGATCGCTCGCGCCATGGGTTCCTCGGAATGACCCGGCGGCCGTCCGCCGCGCGGAGCCCAGCCGGGGCCGGCGCCGCGAAGGGGCCGACGGACATGCAACGGGGGCCTGAGCCGTCGTGGATGCGCTGGGCGTTGCCGCTCGGAGTGACGCTCGTGGCTCTCGTGGTGGTGGCCACCGCCTTCGACATCGCACCGCACAGCGGCGGCGACAATGCGGGCTACATCAGCTTGGCGTATTCGCTGCTGAAGCAACACGCCTATGTCGATCTCTTCGATCCGGCGCACCTAGCCCACACCAAGTATCCGCCGGTCTTCCCGGCAGTCTTGGCGGGCCTCATGCTCCTTGGTGTTCGCGGGTGGATAGGTCTGAAGAGTGCGGCTGCGGTGCCCACCGTCGCGGCGGTCCTCCTCGCGTATCTGTGGGCCAGGCGTCGCATGGGATCCCTGGCAGCGGCCGGCGTGGCCCTGGTTGTCGCCTTCTCGTCCGCGTTCGTCTACTACAGCCACTGGGTGCTTTCGGACCCGCTCTTCGTCGCGCTCACCATGCTTGCTCTGTGGGCGCTGGATCACGGCACGGAGGCGCGGAGCGCGGGACATGTGACGCGTGGAAGCACCGGAGGGGGGGCAGAGGACGGAGGGGCCTCTCGCCCCGGCGCCGGCTGGCTCGCCCTGGGCGTCGCGTCCGCGGGCCTGGCGTACTTCACCAGATCGGCCGGCATTCCCTTGCTGGTCGCCATCCTGGCATGGATGGGCATGCGACGGCGATGGCGCGCTCTGGCGGTGTCGGGGGCCTCCCTCGGGATCCCGGTGCTGCTCTGGTGGCTGCGCGCGCGCTCGGTGGCGGGGGAGGGGTACGTTTCGGAGTTCTGGCTCGTGGATCCGTACAACCCGGATCTGGGGCGCGTCGGGGTGGGGGGGCTGCTGGCTCGGATGGGCACGAACCTGGTGGGCTACGTGGGTACCCATATTCCCATGGGTATCGTCGGCGCGCCGGGCGGAGCCGTGCATCTGCTTGGCATCGCTCTCGTCGCCCTCGCGGTGGTGGGGTGGTGGCGAGCGCTGCGCAGTGGTGCCGGTCCCTCGGAGCTGTTCTTGCCGCTCTATACGGGTCTGATCCTCCTGTGGCCCGCCGTATGGTCCGGGGACCGGTTCGCGCTGCCCCTTATTCCCCTGCTGCTCGGCTACGCTGCGGTGGCGCTGGCTTCGTTGGGAGATCGGCTGGGACGCGGACCTGCGATGCTCATGGGCGCCGCTGGGTTCCTCCTCTTGACCTTGCCTGCGCTGAAGTCCTGGATGGGATCCACCCGGGAAGCGTCCGCATGCTCGGCCGTGGTGCGCGCTCGCGGGTCATTCGGGTGCTACGGATCGCGTGTGGAGACCTTCGTAGACGCCGCCAGGTGGTCCGGGGCAAATCTCCCGGAGGGTGCCGCCGTGCTCAGTCGGAAACCACGCATCTTCTACGTGATGAGCGGGTTGCCGAGCCGTACGTTCCCGTTCACGGATGACGCGCACACACTCCTGTCCCTCGCAGACTCGTTGGAGGCCCGCTACGTGCTTGTCGACCAGTGGGATTCTCAGGCGGGGCGCTACGTCGTGGGGAGCGTGCGGCAGGCTCCGGGGGCCTTCTGCATGCTCCGTGGGTTCGGGTCGAGCAGTGCCGGTGGGGCACAGATGCTGGGGATTCTGCCACCGGACCAGCGGGTCGCGTCCACACCCTCCACGTCTGCCGAGCGAACCTACCTGCGACCGTGTCCCGCATCGTACGTGCGGGGCGAGGGAAACGCGCCCTACTCCTCGTCGTCGGGAGCGATTCCGTTGCTGAGTGGACTCGATCCGTAGAGGAGCGCCAGCGCGATGCCGAACGTCACGTGTTCGAGGTAGACGCGATCGTGGGGGTCCAGATCTTCCACCAGATGGTTCATGACGGGAATGCGTCGAAGCGGGCTCTGGCTCCCGAGAAGACGGCTCAGGCCGCCGGCGGGATCGGCGATGTACTCCGTGGAGCCGTAGAGCGTCCCCTTGACGAGCGCCGGACCGGGGACTCGAGGCTCCACGACGCCAGCGTAGAGCACACCCTGGGCGGCTCCGGCGAGAAGCCGGTCCACGGTGCTGCCGTCCAGCACGGGGAGCTCGGCCGTGCCTCGGAGTAAGGGCCGGACCAGGTCCACGAGGAGCGCCGCGGCCGCACCCGCCACGCCGGCCTTGAGGAGGCGCAGAGGTCCGGTACCACGGAGGGGTCGCCAGGCGTCCAATGCCTTGGCCGCGAGCGCTGCGGCGCCGGCTGCGATGAGATCGTCGGAGACGGGTCGTTGAGCCGGCCGTCCCCGACGGTTCGCCACCGACCGCGCGGTGGACTCTCGCTCTCTCTCCTTGAGGGACGTAAGCCGGCGGGTGGCCCTGGATGGGGTCCGGCGGGCGCGCTCGAGGGCGTAGCCGAGACGAAACCAGAAGCTCTGATTGGAGGACATGCGGTGACGACGTCCCGGAAGAGGGATGGGTCTCCAACGGTGGCGACCCACAACGTCTTTTTCAAGACGGCGGCAGCGGCGCGTCCGGGAGTCGCCCGATCCCGCCTGCCCGTTGTCCTGGTGGCCTTGGGGCTGGCGTTCGGCGCCATGCTTTGCGGCGGCGCGGGCGTGCGTGCTCAGGCCCCCGACGAGGCCTGGCGAACCCTCGACACCGAGCACTTCCGGATCACGTTTCCGGAGGGGCTCGAAGTCTTGGGTCGACGGGCGGGCGCCCGAGCGGAGCGGGCGTGGGCCGAGCTGTCCCACGGTTTCGTGAAGGCTCCTTCCGGGAAGATCGACATCCTTCTCACCGATCACTCCGACGTCACAAACGGCTTCGCCCAGGTCACGCCTTCGAATCGGATCACGGTGTTCGCCCGCCCACCCACTGACGACCCCGGCCTCGGGTACTTCGACGACTGGATGGAGTTGGTCATCACCCACGAGCTCACGCACATCTTCCATCTGGATGAGGCGGGTACCCTGGGGCGAGGGCTCCGCTCTCTCTTCGGCAGGGTGCCGACCCCCTGGCCCTTCTTCCCGGATCTTGGTCTGCCCAGGTGGACGACCGAAGGCGTCGCCACCTGGTACGAATCACGTTTCAGCGATGCCGGGCGCACCAAAGGCACGTTCGAAGAGATGGAGCTGCGAACGGCCGTGCTCGAGCATCGGTTCGAGGGTCTCGATCAGGCGTCGGGCGACTCTCCGGTGTGGCCGGCCGGAAACCGTCCGTACTCCTACGGCTCGCTCTTCTTCCGCTACCTGCTGGACAAGCACGGTGAGGAGGCGATGGGCGCGTTCGCTCGGGCGGTGGCGGGTCAGTGGGTGCCCTACCGACTGGACGCCGCCGCACGGCATGCGTTCGGTTCTTCCGTATCGGACGAGTGGCGCGCATGGACGGACTCCCTGGAGCGAGCGTACGCACACCTCGACGACGACCTTCGTGCCCAGGGGCCCATCAGCGACCTCGATCGTCTCACCGACGGTGCCCGGTATGGGCAGAACGCACGCGTGTCACGCGACGGCAAGCACCTCGCGTTCGTGTGGGCGGACGGGCGCTCCGACACCCAGATCCGGGAAGCTGCCCCGGACGGATCCGCTTCCCGCGAGCTAGCGCGAGCCAACAGTCTTCCGACCTTCGACTATGCCCCCAACGGTGACCTGGTGGTGGCACAGATCGAGTTGAAGGATCCCTACCGGACGTACGCCGACCTCTATGCCGTGACGCCCGAGGGCAAGGAGCGACGGCTTACCCGCAACGCCCGCCTGGATTACCCGTCCGTGGCGCCGGACGGGACGTGGGCGGTGGCGGTGCAGGAGGGGGGTGGCACCACCGGCTTGGTGCGCGTGGATCTGACGACAGGCGAGATACGCACGATCCGAGCCCCGGAGCCGGACGTGCACTGGACCATGCCGCGGGTCTCGCCCGACGGGAAGTGGATCGCCGCCACACGCTGGACGCCCGGCGCCTTTACGGACGTGGTGGTGCTGGACGCCCAGGGGCGGGAGAAGGTCGCGCTCACCCACGATCGCGCGATGGACCTGGCGCCGGCGTGGACGCCGGACGGCAAGACGCTGATCTGGGGATCGGATCGGACCGGCATCGAGAACATCTTCGCGGCGGATGTGGATCCTGCGGCGGGTACGGCCGGCCCCCTGCGCATGGTGACCAACGTGAAGACCGGTGCGGGGTATCCCACGGTGGATCCCTCCGGACATTGGCTCTATGTCAGCGTCTATCACGCGAACGGTTGGGACGTCGAGCGCATGCCGTGGTCGCCTTCCGCATGGGTTGCCGCTCCTGCCGTGGCGTCCCGGTTCGATGCGCCGCCGCGAAGCACGACAGTCCAGGAGGCGGCCGCCGACGGCGACGTGCGGGGCTACTCGGCCGGCACGACCCTCCGACCTCACTACTGGGCGCCCCTGTACTGGGCACCGGTGAGGACGGGGGCCGTGCACACGCACGGCCTGGATCTCCGCAGCCGCCAGGTGCTGGGCCCGGCCGTGGGCGTCGAGACCTCCGGAAGGGATCTGGTGGGAAGACACACCTTCGATGCCACCGCACGACTCTTCACAGACGGCAGCCGGGCTGCCGGCTCTGCATCATACTCGTATGCGGGCCTCGGCAACCCGGTCCTATCGTTCGGGGTCAGCCAGTATTGGGACGAAGACGGCGTACGACTCGGGCAGAGAGCGGACACGCTGCCTCTGGATACGCTTTTCGCGGTGCTCCGGGAGCGCTCCATGGGGGCGTCGGTGACGTTGCTCCACGCGCGATGGCGTGAGGCGTATAGCTTGGCGCTGGGAGGATCACTCATCTGGCAGCGCCGGGACCTGCTGGACAACGCCCTCCAGACCTCCCGGGATTACCGCCTGCTCCGCCCCGACGCGCGCCTCGCCGACCTGCGGGTCACCATGCAGTTCAGCACCGCCCGGACCCACGCGTTCCAGCTCGGCCAGGCACAGGGGTTCTCCGTGCTGATGCGCGCCCGGACCCGCAAGGAGCTGTCCCTTCCCGACAGCCTCTCCGGAACGGCGGGAAGGGATCGCTCGGTGGATGACGTCATCGGCCGGGTACGTGCGTTCGCGTCTCTGGGCGGTCCCGGGTTCGCGGCTCATGTGCTGGGTCTTCGCGGCAGCTTCGGGGCCGCGGGGGGCCCCGGGGCGGATGCCGGATGGTTCGACGTGGGAGGCGCGTCGGGAAGCACGGAGACCTTGACCGGCATGTCCCTCTTCGGGGGCACGCCGCTGCTGTTCCCCGTACGCGGGTATCCGGAGACCACACGCTCTGGAAGGCTCGCCTGGTCGGCATCGGCGGAGTACCGCTTTCCCCTCTTTCTTGTCAACCGCGGGCTCGGTGCCTGGCCCCTGAATCTCGACCGCACCATCGGAACCCTTTTTGCCGACGCCGGCAACGCGTGGGGACCCGAGCGACCCGAGCTGGGCTTGGTCGCCTACCAGAATCCAAGACAGTCGACGCTGGCGTCGGTGGGGGCCGAGATCACCGCCGACGTGCTCACGCTCTGGACCGTCCCCATGACGGTCCGCGTGGGGGGAGCCGTGCCCCTCGTCGAGGGCAACGGAATCGGATTCTACATGCGGCTCGGCGTCTCCTTCTAGACCCGGAGCGCCGGCGCCGGGGCGCGCGTTTGTAACGGCCGGGCCGGGCCCCCGCCCGAGGCAGTCCCGGCTTCTCCGCAATCCCGTGGCCGCCCCCGAAAACAACCCGAAACGATTGCCTTCTGGCGGTGTATCAGGTGACGAAAAGAAGGGGAATTTCGTGCGGTGCAGGCGCTTACGGGGATGCCATCCGGACACCACGAACGGGATGCTTGACCCCAAGATGTAGCGTCCCTAATATGGTTTCGCCTCAACATTTTGTGGTGGCTCGCATCACTTTCCACAGCTGAACCGGCGGCGGGAGCGGTTTCCCGCCGCTTTTCCACCTCTGCGCCCCGGTTTTTGCACCTTTTTGTCCACAGGAGTCCTCCCTGATGCCGCGAGTCCACCAACCCCGTCCGCCACGCGAGTCGACCCTCTTCGAGGATGTCCTTCCCGAAGATCTCCCGACCGCGGACTTGACGGAAAACGCGCGCATCGTGTTGGCGAAACGTTACCTGAAGAAGGACACGGACGGTCAGCCGATCGAAAGCGCCGAGACCATGTTCTGGCGAGTCGCCAGGACCATCGCGGATGTGGATGCCGACTACGGGGCGTCGGAAGCTGCAGTGGAGGAGGTCGCGCGTCAGTTCTACGAGCTCATGATCAGCGGCAAGTTCGAGCCCAACTCCCCGACGCTGATGAATGCGGGGCGGCCCCTGGGGCAGCTCTCGGCATGCTTCGTCCTTCCTGTGGACGACGCGCTCTCCAACGGAAGCTCCGGGATCTACGATACCCTCAAGGCGATGGCGCTCGTGCACCAGTCCGGGGGCGGCACCGGCTTCTC
>JAJDNI010000185.1 GCA_022340755.1 Gemmatimonadota bacterium | reverse complement strand
GAAATCCGTGCGAGTCCGCGACCCCCAGGACGTGGACCGTGCCGTGGAACGCTATGGCGGTCTGGTGGACGGTCTCCTCGTCGAGGGATGGAAGGAGGGGGTCGTCGGAGGCGGTGGCGCCATTCTGGACCCACTGTCCTTTGCTGAGGTGCGGGCCAGGGTGCCCGTGGGGGTCGACGTGATCCTCGCGGGGGGCCTCGACCCGGATTCGGTGGGAGAGGCCGTGGCACGCTTCTTACCGGATGTGGTAGATGTGAGCTCAGGAGTCGAAATCGACGTGGGTCGGAAGAGCCACGACCGGATCCGACTCTTCGTTCAGCGTGCCCGTGCCGTGCCCTGGAGCAGGCCCGGTGGGGCGCGCGCGGAGGACACCCCGCAACAGAGGAGAGCGGGTTCGTGACCGAGGAGACGACCCTGCAGGGCCGGTTCGGTCGATTCGGGGGACGCTACGTCCCCGAAACCTTGATGCACGCTCTGGATGAATTGGAGGCAGCTTACGCCGCAGCGCAGACGGACCGGGGGTTTACCGCCGAGCTGGACGAGCTGCTCGCCGACTTCGTCGGTCGACCGTCGCCCCTGCAGAAGGCCAAGCGTCTGGGGGAGGCCGTGGGCCATCCGTCGGTCTATCTCAAGCGTGAGGACCTGAACCACACCGGCGCGCACAAGATCAACAACACGCTGGGCCAGGTGCTGCTTGCCCGGCGCATGGGGAAGAGCCGCATCATCGCCGAGACCGGGGCCGGGCAGCATGGCGTGGCCACGGCCACCGCCTGCGCGCTCTTCGACCTGGAATGCGTCGTCTACATGGGCAGGGAGGACATCGAGCGGCAGGCACTGAACGTCTATCGGATGGAGCTCCTGGGCGCCGAGGTGCGGCCGGTCGAGTCCGGAACCCGCACCCTGAAGGACGCGACGAACGAAGCGATCCGTGACTGGGTGACGAACGTCGAGTCGACCCACTACATCATCGGCTCCGTGGTGGGTCCGGCTCCCTTCCCGCGTATGGTGCGGGACTTCCAGACCGTGATCGGCCGGGAGGCGCGAGCGCAGATCCTGCAGGCCGAGGGGCGGCTACCCGCCGCCGTGGTCGCCTGTGTTGGGGGCGGCTCCAACGCCATGGGCATCTTCCATGCGTTCGTTCCCGACAGCGAGGTCGAGCTCATCGGTGTGGAAGCGGCGGGGGAGGGAATCGCCACCGGACATCATTCCGCTTCCCTCGCAGCCGGCGATCCTGGTGTTCTCCACGGTTCGCTGAGCTATCTTCTCCAGGATGCGGATGGACAGGTCGCCCCGGCGCACTCGGTATCCGCCGGTCTGGACTACCCGGGTGTGGGGCCGGAGCACGCGTTCCTGAAGGACACCGGCAGGGCGTCGTACACGTCGGTCACGGACACCGAGGCCCTGGACGCCTTTCATCGATTGGCTCGTCTGGAAGGCATCATTCCGGCGCTCGAGTCCGCCCACGCCGTGGCGTATGTGCTGCGCGACGGCGGAGACTTCCGGGCGCGAGGGCCGGTGGTGATCTGTCTCTCGGGGCGCGGGGACAAGGACGTTGCGCACGTGGCCCGGGTGGAAGGCCGGGGCCGACTCATTTGACCGGATAACATGGCCGAGCTCGATCACAGCGCCGCTGACTTCACACCCGACCCATCGGAGGTGGGGGTGGAGACCGTGTTGCCGGTGGTGGAGTGCCGTGACCTGCTGGTGGTGCTGGGCAAGGCGTTGAGGGCGCACCAGCTCTACGACGAGAACAACCCGGTTCGGCAACGCTTCGTCGAGAGCCTGCGCCAGGCGTTCCGGGAGATGTGGACCGAGCTCGACAACCTGCCGCTGACCGTGGAGGAGGACCGCCTCCTGCTGGAAGGGGCCGAGGTCTACCGATCCGAATCCAGAGGCGACTCCCTCGCGTTTCTCTTCTTCAAGGACGGACTTCGCAAGGTCGCGTTCCTTCCGGGCCTCGAGGACGAGGAGCTGGAGCGGTTCCTCGGCGTTCTACAAAGGGCGCGCAAGCTGCTCCCCGAAGGTGACGACCTCCTCACCGTGCTCTGGGAGGAGGACCTCAGTCACTTCAAATACGAGTACGTCGACTTTCTGGCAGAGGGCGTCGCCCTCCCGGTCCCCGGCGAGGGCAACACGGAAGCGGAGCTGGCCGGCGTCTTGAGTGGAGAGATGCCGGAGGATGCGGAAGACGAGGAGCCCGAATCGGCACGTGCCCGCGAGGCGTCGTCGGACCAGCCGTCCCGATCCGTGGCCACGGAAGACTTCAACCCCACGCTATATGCCCTGGACCCGAGAGAGCTCACGGTGCTCAGGGAGGAGCTGCAGAAGGAGCTGGATCGCGATCTCCGAGGGGATGTCCTCTCGGCCCTCTTCGACCGGCTGGAGGAAACGGCGCGGCCCCAGCGACAGACCGAGATTCTCGGCTATCTGGGCACGCTCCTGCCCAATTTCCTTTCCCGCGGCACCCTGACCGGGGCGACCCGCGTCCTGGAGGAGTTGCGTAGGCTCGAGGGAGCTCCTGGCGTCTTCGACGAGGAGCGACTCGCGGCCTCCAGGCGGATCCTGGACGAAGCCAGCGCTCCCGCGGCCATCGGAGAGTTGATCCAGGCGCTGTACGACGGATCCATCCGGTCGACACCCCAGCAACTGGCCGCATTTCTGAGGTTCCTGCGTGCAGGTGCGCTGCTGCCACTGCTCCGGGCTTCCGAGACGGTAGACCACAAGGAGCTCCGATCCGTGCTGCGCGCCGCCGCGATAGGAATCGCGGAGCGGAACAAGGCCGCTCTGGTCAGGCTCATGGAGGAGAAGGACACCGTCGTCGCGGCGGGTGCGGCACGCCTGGCGGGGGATCTCCAGATCGAAGAGGCCGGACCGGCCCTGGCCGGGCTGTTGGCACACTCCAGCCCGGAGGTGCGGCTGGCGGCGGTGGAGGCGGCCGTGAGCCTCAAGGCCTCCACCGCTGCGGGAGCGTTGGAGCACACCCTGGAGGATCCGGAGCGTGAGTTGCGCATCGCCGCAGCCCGGGCGCTGGGCGCCCTGCGCTACCGTCCGGCGGCGAAGAAGCTGGAGGGGATCGTCACGGGCAGGGGCATCCGGTCGGTGGACGTCTCGGAGAAGGTGGCGTTCTTCGAGGCGTACGGCCTCGTGGGAGACAAGGGGGCGCTCGCCGTTCTGGACAAGCTGCTCAACGGGAGAGGGTTCCTGGGCAGGCGTGAGCCACCGGACATCCGAGCCGCCGCCGCGCTGGCTCTGGGCAAGGTGACCGACGCCGCGGCACGTGAAGCGTTGATGAAGGCGTCGCAGGAAGACGACCCGGTGGTCCGTAGCGCCGTGAATCGCGCCCTGAGGAGCGAGGGCTGACCGTGGTGGCCCAGGCGCTCAACTACCAAGAGGAAGGTCGCAAGGTCCTCACGTCGTTCTACGGAGCGCTCAATGCCCTCCGACTCTATCCCCTGGAGAACGCGACCGTCCAACAGGCGCTGGACGAGCTCCACGGCCTGGTGAGCAGGATCGTCGAGGTGGACGGCGGCGCGGAGCTTCGCGTCGTGGGGGATTTCTTCTTCCTCAACGAAACCCGGCTACGCCTGGACCTTTCCAACTTCTCGACGTTCGGGTCCTTCGCACGAGCGCTCCAGGAACACGGCATCGGTGCCGTGGAGGTGCTTCCCGAGATCCAGCGGCATGAGTGGGCGCCCTTCATCTCCATGCTGCTGAGGAAGCCCCACGGGCCGGATGCGTTCGTGTCCTTCGTCGACCGTTTCGCGTCCGCACCGGTGGAGCATATCGACATCAAGCCGGAGACCGATGCCCAGAAGCCCGAGCGGGACGAAGAGGCGCTCACGGCGGCGAAGCGCACGTACGCCCAATCGGTCCAGGTGGCCAAGGACGCCCTGAGCGACGTTCGTCTGGGCAAGGCCGTCAACGTGCGGAAGGTCAAACGAGCCGTGCAGGGGATCGTGGACCAGGTGCTCTCCAACGAGTCGTCCATGGTCACCATGACCACTCTCCGGGACTTCGACGAGTACACGTTCACGCACTGCGTGAACGTGTGCATCTTCAGCGTCATCGTCGGTCAGCGCCTCGGGCTCAGCAAGCTGCAGCTCTACGAGTTGGGGTTGGGGGCGCTGCTGCACGACATAGGCAAGCAGAGGATCGACGTCGACATCATCAACAAGCCTGGAGGGTTGACCGACGAGGAATGGGATCATCTGAAGGAACACCCCACCGAAGGCATGCTCCTGCTCTTCACGATGCACGGGTTCGCCGACGTGCCGTACCGCCAGATGCTGCTGGCGTACGAGCACCACATGAAGATCGATCTGACGGGCTATCCGACGAACCGGCGCGCCCGTGAACCCACGCTGTTCTCCCGGATCGTGGCGGTGGCCGACGCCTTCGACGCGGGTACGTCCGTCCGAAGCTACCAGTATGAGCCGTGGCCGCCCGACGCCGTGCTCAGGGAGATGCGTGACAATCCGAAGCGCGGCTTCGACCCGCTTCTCGTGAAGGCCCTGATCACCGCCACGGGCGTGTACCCTGTCGGCACGCTGGCGATTCTGGATACCCACGAGCTCGCCGTGGTCGCCGAGGTGAACAAGAACCCCGAGCTTCTCCACAGACCGAAGGTGCGGGTGATCTCCGACGCCATGGGTGTGCCGCTCGCAGTCCCTGTGACCGTGGACCTGAGTCAGGACGATCCGGCCACGGGCCGACCGGTGCGCACGATCATCAAGACGACGGATCCACAGAAGTATGGGATCCGGGTCAGCGACTATCTCACGTGACCCCACGCTCTATTTCCGAAGCGTTCGAGCGACGGCGGGCCGTGGGCCAGGCGGCGCTGATCCCCTACGTGACCGCGGGGCACCCGCGCCCGGACGGCACCGCCGATATCCTCGGTGCTCTGGCCGCCGCGGGGGCCGACGTCGTGGAGCTCGGCATTCCCTTCTCGGACCCCCTGGCGGATGGTCCCACGATCCAGCGGTCATCGTTCGAGGCACTCCGGGGCGGTACCACCGTGCACAAGGTTCTCGATGCGCTGCGCGCCTTCCGGGCGGACAGCGACGTGCCGGTGGTGCTCTTCTCGTATCTGAATCCGCTGGTGCGCTATGGGATGGAGGCGTTTCTGGCGGACGCGGTGCGGTCCGGTGCCCAGGGGCTGCTCGTCACCGACTTGCCCGTCGGGTCCGACCCCGGGTTGGAGGAGGAGATCGCGCACTCGAGGCTGGACCTCATCCGGCTCGTCGCGCCGACCACGGACCCTGAGCGAGTCGAGCGCATCGCCGCGGCGTCCTCGGGATTCCTCTATTACATCTCGCGCACCGGGGTGACGGGAGCCAGGGCTTCGCTCCGCGACTCCCTCGCCGAGGAGGTGCGGGCCCTGCGGCGGGTCACGGAGGTTCCCGTGGCCGTGGGCTTCGGCATCTCCACCCCCGATCAGGCCGCTGCGGTGGCCGCGGTCGCCGACGGCGTGGTGGTGGGCAGCGCGCTGGTGCAGACCCTCGAGGAGCGGGGGACCGATGCCGGAGCGACGTTCGTCCAGGCGCTTCGCAAAGGGATGGACCGGGGCTGAGTCACTCCGGGCCCGATGTCCCCTGGAGTGCCTCCTCCCACTCGGGGTCGGGCGAAACGAACAGCGTGCGGGCCCTTTCCATGGTCACGCGCCCGGGGGGTGAGCCACGAGGCTTGCGAACGTACTTCCTGAACGTCCAGTCGACGGGCACGCTTGAGGAAGTGCGGGCGCGTGAATGGAGAGCGGCCAACACGGCCGCTTCCTGGAGGTCCTGCGCAGGAGGCGTCTCGGTTCGCCCCCACCGCAGGACGACGTGCGCGCCCGCGGCGTGTCGGGCGTGGAGCCAGACGTCGTTCGGGGAAGAGTGTCGGAACGTCAGCTCGTCATTGTGCTTCGCCCCCCGGCCCACGCGGATCTCCAGGCCACCGGAGCTCCTGTAGCGCCTGTACGGGAGCATCGAGGTGGCCCCTCCGCCACCGGCGCCTTGGTGGCGCTCCTCCTCCGGGAGCGCCGCGCGCACCTCGTCGCCGTCGGCTTCCCCCGCCCGAGCCCGGCGCGTCAGGTCCTCCATGAGCGTCACCCTGGCCTCGGCTTCCGCGATCAGAGCGGGAAGTCGCGACCTGGCCCGCTCCGCCCGGGCGGCCCTCTCGTAGAAGAGTGCAGCGTTGGCGTGGGGTGCGACCCGGGGGTCGAGGTGGAGGGCGACGGGATTCCCCTCGAAGTCCTCCAACACCACTTCCGCGACTCCCTCCGGCACGCTCGCCAGTCGTGCCAGCAGGAGATCTCCCGATGCGCGCAGTCGGGCGGGATCCTCCACCGCGGCGAGCTCTGCCTGCAGGCTCGTCGTCCTCCGGCGCGCCCGGTCCAGCACGGCCTGCAGGTCGGATAGGAGGTCGGGGGGCAGGAGCGCCGCGCCGACCGCGCCACCGGGGACCGACTCCTTCTCCCAGAGGGCGAACGCGTCAAGGAGGGAAGGGGTCTCCGTGCTCGGGATGCCGGGGAGCGGCCAGGGGTACGGCTGGGCTCCTCCGGGCGAGCGGAGCAAGACCGGGCTCGGCGGCACCTCGTCGAACGCGAGGCGGCGCCAGAGGGCATATCCGCTACGGAAGGTATCGGTGTCGGCCTCGACATCCTCCGGAGCCAGGACCGGCGCGTTGACGGGGGACGTCCAGGCCACGGCTCGCACCAGGGTGCGACCCCGCTCGGACGCCGCCACACCCGCGAGGATCTCGCGCCAGCGGTCGAAGCCGAAGGGCTCCGAGGACCCTTCCCGACGACTGGGCGTCGGGGGCTCGTAGGCTGCACCAACCACCAGTGTTCGCCGATCGTTCCGGCGCACGAGCACGTGGCGGATGCGCGCGTCGGGCCCTTCGGCGACCACCAGATTCCACTGGTTGCCCAGGAGCTCGACGACGATGTCCACCGACCGCGGTCGCCCGCGTGTGGGCAGGATCTCCACGACGAGGACCCGTTCATCCTCCGGCGCCCGGACCCCCCGCACGCGCCCGGACAGCGCGAGGTCGCCCTGCGTCGGGTCCGCGGGCTCCAGGAGTCGGGGGGCGCCTCGCGAGGGGTGCAGAGGCCAGCTCAGCGTCGCCTCCCGAAAGAGCAACGAGGCGAATCGCGTCGAGCCATCCAGGCGGATGGCGCGCAGGCGCGCTCCCCTGAGGCCACGGTCGAGCTCGCGGGCGAGATGGCGAACGAGGAGCGGGTCCCAGCGCAGAGGCATCTTCCAAGCTAACCGCGGCGCCGCCGTAGCGGCGACGCTCGCCGGCGCGCCGGAGCGGGGCTTGGGCGGTGAGGTTTGACACCATCCATGCTCCTGTCTAGCGTGGTGCGCCGGCAAGGTGCCTGTGCGGCAACGACTTGCATCCAATCGAGAAGGTTTGACACCGATGTCCAGCGGGGTTCGCGGCCGCGGGGGCCGCACGACGATCCGACGGTTCCTGGAGATGAAGCAGGAAGGGCAGCCCATCGTGGCCATGACGGCCTACGACGTCCTCTTCGCACGCCTTCTCCAGGAGGCCGAGGTGGACCTCATCCTGGTCGGGGACTCGTTGGGCCAGGTCGTGCTCGGATACGACTCCACGATTCCGGTCACGATGGACGACATGATCCACCATGCCCGGGCCGTCAAGCGGGGAGCTCCGGACACGTTCGTCGTGCTGGACATGCCGTTCATGAGTTACCAGGCCTCGGTCGAGGACGCCCTCCGCAACGCGGGTAGGGCCCTGAAGGAGACAGGGGTGGAAGCGGTGAAGCTCGAGGGAGGTCACGAAAGGACCTGCGAGACCATCACGGCTCTGGTGAATGCCGGGATCCCCGTGATGGGGCATATCGGCCTCACTCCCCAATCCGTCCACGCCCTCGGAGGGTACCGCGTGCAAGGGCGTGGAGAGGCCGACGCCGATCGCATCCGTACTGAGGCCGCGGCCCTTCAGGAAGCCGGGGCTTTCTCCATGGTGCTCGAGCTCCTCCCGGCACCCCTGGCCGAGGAGATCTCCAAGTCCCTCACGGTGCCCACCGTCGGAATCGGGGCAGGACCGGGATGCGATGGCCAGGTGCTCGTCCTGCACGATGCCCTGGGACTCAATCCGGGGTTCAAGCCGAAGTTCCTGAAGCGCTTCGCGGAGCTCCACGATGTCGCCCTCGAGGGTGTGCGCACCTACGCCCGCGAAGTGCGCGCGCGCTCCTACCCCGACGCAGAGCACTCCTTCGAAGGGGATTGAGGTGATCCTCGTACGCACCCGCGATGCGCTGGCCGGTGCGATGAGCACCCTCCGCGCATCGGGAGCGACCGCCCTGGTTCCCACCATGGGTTTCCTGCACGAGGGACACCTGTCTCTGGTCGACCGCGCTCGGGAGCTGGCCGACCGCGCGGTGGTCTCGATCTTCGTGAACCCGCTGCAGTTCGGCCCTGCCGAGGATCTGGCCACGTATCCCAGAGACGAGGCGCGCGACCTGTCGCTTCTGGAGGCGCGAGGTGCGGATCTCGTCTTCGTTCCCGCCATCGAGGAGATGTACCCGTCGGGGGAGCCGGCCGTGACGGTTTCGCCGGGCCGTCTGGAGGATCGGCTGTGCGGGAGATACCGACCTGGTCACTTCAGCGGGGTCCTGACCGTCGTCGCCAAGCTCTTCGGGTTGGTGCGGCCGGACGTCGCGGTCTTCGGGCGGAAGGATTTCCAGCAGGCGGTGCTCATCCGACGCATGGTACAGGACCTGAACCTGGGCGTTCGTGTGGAGACTGGCCCGATCGTGCGAGAGCCGGACGGACTCGCCATGAGCTCCCGCAACGCGTATCTGAGCGATGGGGAACGCGCTCAAGCGGTGGGGCTCTCACGGGCGCTTTTACTCGCGCTGGGCCGTTTCCACGAGGGGGAGTCCGGTGCGACGGCGCTGCTCGAGGCCGTGAAGGACGAGTTGGCCCGATTCCCCCTCCTGCGACTGCAGTACGCGGAGCTCGTGGACCCCGAGGGGCTCGACTCGGTGGACCCCGCAGAGTCGGGGTCCGTGCTCGCTCTGGCGGCCTTCTGCGGAACGACGCGCCTCATCGACAACGTCGAGTTGTCTTGAGATGAGCGTGCATCCCGTGGTGGAGCGTGCGGCCGCGGGCGAGCTCCCCCCCTGGGCGGAGGCCACCGACGAGCGCCGGCAGCACATGGCGCGGGTCGCCACGCTCCTGGCGGAATGGACGCGGCAGCTCGGACTCCCCGTCCCTGAGCAGGTGCGCTGGATCTCCCTCGGCTACCTTCACGACGCGCTGCGCGACGCCGACGCCGAGGGCCTGCGCCGGCGCGTGCCACCGCCTCTGGCGGGGCTCCCTCCCTCTCTCCTTCACGGGCCCGCCGCGGCCGAGCATCTACGCATCGACGGAGTGGACGACGGCGCGCTCCTCAGGGCGGTCGCCTTTCACACGCTCGGCCACGCCGACATGGGCAGGGAGGGAAGGGCGCTCTATGCTGCCGACTTCCTGGAGCCAGGGCGGACCAGCCTGCGGGACGACTGGCGGGAAGAGTTGAGGATTCGCATGCCCGGCGCCATCGATGAGGTGGTCCGCGAGATTCTGGGGGCGCGTATCCAGCATCTCGTGGATGTCGGTCGTCCGATCAGGCCCGAGACGGTTGGCTTCTGGAACTCCATGGCTTCGGAGGGGTGATGGGGAGCCGCGTGCGTGCCGTTGCCGTGGTTGCGGTGGTACTGCTCGCGGGGGCCTTCATCGGCTCGGCCTTGTCGCAGTGGTGGGACCGGGGTACGGACCCGCCGGGTTCGTCCGCACAACACTCGGCGAGTGCCCGGGTGCGGGTCGAGGTGCTCAATGCGGGAGGCAGCTCGGGTGCGGCGCGCGGTGCTACGAACCGTCTCAGGGACATGGGGTTCGACGTCGTCTTCTTCGGCAACGCCGACTCGTTCGATCGTGACTCGTCGGTGGTGCTGGATCGCTCGGGACATGTGGAATCGGCCCGAAGCGTTGCGGATGCCCTGGGAATCCATAGCGTGCGGAGCGAGCCGGACTCGAACCTCTACCTCGATGTATCCGTAATGCTGGGCAAGGACTGGGTCCCCGCCGAACAACAGTCCATGGCTTCCGAGACGGAAGATTCGGTGCGCGCCTGGTGGGATCCCAGGAGATGGCTCAAGCGATGACGGGCGCCTACGCGGCACCTGCCGCCACGCCGGGGAGATAGATGGCAAAGCGAGCGAATACGACAAGCGGTGAGAAGGATGCGGGGGGCACGGCGTCCGGTGGCAGCGACGGCAACGGCGCGGGAAAGGGACGCGGCCGCACGCGCCGGCAGGCGGGCAAGCCCGACGACCAGCACCGCAGCGCCCTCACGGAGTGGACGAAGTCCATCGTCGTGGCCGCGATCCTGTTCGTCATCCTGCGCACGTTCCTGGTGCAGACCTTCGTCATCACCTCGGGCTCCATGGAGAACACGCTCCTGGTGGGTGACATGCTGGTGGTGAATCGGGCCGCGATGGGTTCGAGGATTCCCCTCACCAATATCCGGATTCCAGGCTATGGCGAGCCCCATCGGGGCGACGTCATCGTGTTCGATCCGCCGCCGCCGGACACCATCAACATGAAGCTCGTCAAGCGCCTCATCGGCATGCCTGGCGACACCCTTCAGATGCGGAACAAGGTGCTGTACATCGACGGCAAGGCTCAGGACGAGCCCTACGTGGTGCACGCTGGCGGAGGGGACGACACCTACCCGTGGATGGAATGGCAGAAGCAGTACCTGCTTGCTGGCGTGGATCCTCGCACCTATGCGCCCACGCGCGATAACTGGGGCCCACTGGTGATCCCCTCCGGGAAGTACTTCATGATGGGGGACAACCGGGACGAGAGCTTCGACTCACGCTACTGGGGGCTAGTGGAGCGCTGGCGGCTGGAGGGCAGGGCGGCCTTCGTCTACTACTCGTACAATGGCAATTCCTACCGGCCCTTCCCCTGGCTGCGGGAGGTCCGCTGGGGCCGGATCGGTCACGTGATCCACTGACCTCGGCGATCGGCCCGGAACCCCCCGGACGCCCTTGATGGGTGTCCAGACGGAGCTCGGGCCACACTTCCCTACCGTCGAGCCTTTCCCATCTGCGTCAGCGCGTGGGCCCTGAGCTGTCCGCACGCCGCTTCGATGTCCCGGCCGCGCGTCTCCCGGATGGCCACCTCCACGCCGCCGGCCACCAGCGCCGAGGCGAAGGCGCGGATGCGTTCAGGGGTCGAGGGCACCCAGTCCTGGTAGGGGATGGGATTGAAGGGGATGAGGTTCACGAACGCGCGCACCTGGGCGGCGATTCGCGCCAGCCTGGGAGCGAGCTCCAGGGCGTCGTTCACGTCGCGGATCATGGTGTACTCGAACGTGATCCGCTTCCCTCCGGCCTCGTCGAAACGCTGCAGCGCATCCAGCACCTCGGCGAGAGGGTAGCGCTTTTCCAGGGGGATGAGCTCGCGTCGGAGCTCGGAGTCGGGAGCGTGCAGCGAAAGAGCCAGCCGGAACTGCTCCGGCCGGTCTGCCAACTCGAGGATGCCGGGGACGACGCCCACGGTGGATACGGTGATGCGCCGCGCCCCCACGCCATATCCGCGATTGAGGATGGTGAGCGCGGGGTGGAGCGCCGCCCTGTTGGCCAGGGGCTCGCCCATGCCCATGAATACGATGTTCGTGATGGCGCCCCGGTCGTGCTCCTCCGACCAGCGGCGTGACGCACGGTACTGCCCGACGATCTCGCCCGGGGTGAGCTGCCGATCGAAGCCCCCCCAGCCGGTGGCGCAGAACGTACACCCCATGGCACACCCCGCCTGTGACGAGATGCACAGCGTCAATCGATGCTCGGTGGGGATGAGCACCGATTCCACGAGGTGTCCGTCCACGAGTCGCCAGAGGTGCTTGACGGTGCCGTCCCGGCTCTCCGACAGGCGGTCCACCACGGGCTCGTCGATGCGAAATGACTCGCTCAGGGCTTCGCGCTCGGCCGCAGGGAGGTCGGTCATCTCGGTCGCCGACCTGGCGAGCCCCTCGTAGATCCAACGCTGGACCTGTCCGGCGCGGTAGCTACGCTGCCCCCTGTTCTCGAAGTGCCGGACCAGCGCCTGGTGTAGCGCGTCGGGCTCCAGCGACAAGAGATCTGGATGGGTGGAGGGGGCCATGGGCCTTGCTTGAACCGGGTTGATCGAAATTCTAAGTTAGCGGTCCTCGACGGAGATCCAGTAGGAGGCCGGGGGCGCAGGGAAGCCGAGGGCCCCTTGAACGCCGGACCTGTCGTGACGGGGGCTGCCGCGGTGTGGGCGGCGGTCCCTCTTGGGGTTCCTGAGGACGCTTTCGGGGACACTCCCGATGCCGCACCCGGGTACGATCCCCCTATCTTCTCGCTTTCCCGGAACCGGCCGTGGCCTTCGGGCCCCAAGCCAGGCATCCATCCACGAATCGGGGCACGACCCGCATGACCGAGCAAGAGATCGAGCGCACATCCCTCCGATCACGCATGGTGGGTGGCATTACCAGCAGCGACATCGGTGCCGAGCTGAGCCTGGCGGGGTGGGTACACCGGCGGCGGGACCTGGGGGGCCTTCTCTTCGTGGATCTGAGGGATCGGAGCGGCCTGCTCCAGGTGTCTTTCGGTCCCGACTGGACGGAGGCGACGAGCCTCGAGGGGGCGCACGACCTGGGGCCGGAAGACGTCATCGCGGTGGTGGGTCGCGTGGAGCGCCGCCCCGAGGCCAACCCCGACCTCCCCACGGGAGAGGTAGAGATCCGGGCGGTGCGCATGGAGCGCCTGTCCGCGGCCAAGGTCCCGGCGATCCCGGTGTACCGCGCCCCCGAGGAGGAGCCGCCTTCGGAGGAGTTGAGGCTGCGGCACCGCGTCCTGGACCTGAGACGTCCGGAGCTCCAGCGCCACCTGACGCTCCGCCACCAGCTGATTCTGGCGGCGCGGAACTACATGGATGCCCAGGGCTTCGTCGAGGTGGAGACGCCGATCCTCACCAAGCCCACGCCCGAAGGGGCCCGGGATTACCTCGTCCCCAGTCGGGTCCACAACGGAGAGTTCTACGCGCTTCCGCAGAGCCCACAAATCTACAAGCAAATCCTCATGGTGGCTGGCTTCGACCGCTACTTCCAGATCGCCCGGTGCTTCCGGGACGAGGACCTGAGGGCCGACCGTCAGCCGGAATTCACGCAGATCGACGTGGAAGCCTCGTTCGTGGCGCCCGACGACATCCTGCGCTGGATGGAAGGCCTCATGGCTACGCTCGCCGCGGTGGCGGGTGTCCAGGCGCAGCTGCCCTTCGGACGGATGACGTGGGCCGAGGCGATGGACCGGTATGGGTCGGACCGGCCGGACCTCCGCTACGGCCTTCCCATCCAGGACTGGACGGCGGCGACGACGGACGTCGACTTCCGTATCTTGCGCGCCGCGGTAGAAGCGGGCGGTCGCGTTCGCGGCATCCGCGTCCCCGGGGGTGCCAGCCTGTCGCGCAAGCAGATCGAAGCTGTGGAGGCCGAGGCGAAGAGCGCCGGCGCGCCGGGCCTCCTGTGGGCGAAGCGGACATCAGAAGGAACCTCGGGTACCATCGCCAAGTTTCTGAAAGATCACCACTTGAGCGACGTTGCCCTGAGGGAGGGTGACCTCGTGCTCATGGCTGCCGGGGCCGATAAGGTGACCTCCCCGGCGCTCGCCGCCACCCGTTCCGCGGTGGCCCGTGTCATGGGGCTCCCCTACGAGACGGAGCACGCCTGGCTCTGGGTCACGCACTTCCCGGTGTTCGAGGAGGCCGAGGGCGCGCTGGTGCCAGGGCATCACCCGTTCGTCATGCCACACCCTGACGACGCCGGTCTCCTCGACTCCGATCCGGTGGCCGCACGAGGGCTGGCGTACGACCTGGTGTACAACGGGACCGAGTTCGGATCGGGGAGCGTCCGTATCCACGACCCGGAGCTCCAGCGCAAGGTGCTCCGCATCCTGGGACTGACGGAGGAGGAGATCGAGCGCAAGTTCGGCTTCCTGCTGGAGGCGCTCGCGGCCGGGGCGCCCCCCCACGGGGGCATCGCCCTCGGGGTGGACCGCATCGTCCAGCGCTTCGTGGGTGCAGCCAGCCTGCGGGACGTCGTGGCGTTTCCCAAGACCACCGCGGCCCGCGCCCTGTTCGAAGGGGCACCCAGTCCTCTAGGCGATGCGGAGCTCGCGGAGTTGGGCTTGCGGGTGGTGGCCCGCGATTCGTCGTCGTAGGATACTGGGCGAACTTCCTGTGCCCTGTAGGCATCAAACATGTGCGGGGGCATCGTTTCGTGGAGGCGATGCGGGGGGACGAGCGGGCTGTTCCAGGGTACTACCTGGCAACGATCGGGTCCGCAGCGCGAAGCCGACTGCGGTGGTTTCAAGGGTCCGTCCCGAGGAGACATTTGGCAAACGGTGACACCATCGTCGAGCACCGCCTCGACGCGGAGGGTGTCGACCAGCTCATGCTGGCCGGCGTCAACGACCGGAACATCCAGGAGCTGAACCGCCTCTTCGGCGTACGTGCCGTTCTGCGGGGAGATCACCTCATTCTCTCCGGGGAGTTGAGTGGGGTGGAGCGCGCCGCACCCGTGGCCCAACACCTCATCGAGCTCTCTCGTCTCCGCATCCCCTTCGATACGCCCGACATCGCCCGGTTCGCGGACGGGATGGACGCTCTGGGCCCCGCGGGCCTCGTGCCGCCCGGTGACGACGTTCGGCTGGCGCTGCCGGGATCACGCAAGGTCATCGTCCCGAAGTCCGAGGGTCAGCGCCGCTACCTGCAGACGATCCTGGCGAACGAGGTGGTCATCGGCATCGGGCCGGCGGGGACGGGGAAGACCTACCTGGCGGTGGCCGCGGCGGTGGACGCACTGTACAAGAAGCGGGTGCGTCGCATCGTGCTCGCCCGCCCGGCGGTGGAGGCGGGGGAGAACCTGGGATTTCTGCCCGGCGACCTGCAGGAGAAGGTGGACCCGTACCTCCGTCCGCTGTACGACGCCCTCGAGGACATGATGCCTCACGACCGGGTACGCCGGGCGCTCGAGGACACCACCATCGAGATCGCGCCGTTGGCGTACATGCGCGGGCGCACGCTCTCGGATGCCTTCGTCATCTTGGACGAGGCGCAGAACGCCACCACCGCGCAGATGAAGATGTTCCTCACCCGTCTGGGGGTGAACTCGCGGGTTGTCATCACCGGGGACAAGACGCAGATCGACCTACCGCGCCGATCGGACTCCGGGCTGCTGGAGGTGGAGCGCATCCTGGCGGGTGTGGACGGCATCGCCATCGTGTACCTGGACGCGACGGACGTCATCCGTCATCGGCTGGTGAAGGACATCATTCGGGCGTACGAGCGAGCCGGAGGCGAGAGCGAGGACTTCGAGGAGATGAACGGAGCAGGAGCATCATGATACGGGCCTCTTTGTGTAGACGGGCTCTGGCTCGCCTGACCTCGGCGATTCGGGAGCGGGTGCGGTGAGTCGGTCCGCCGACTCGAGGTCGGGCGTCTCGGTGCTCCGACGCCTGTCCGGGGATCCCGGGCGCTCCATGAACGAGCGCGTTCTGCACCACGGCGCGCGCGTGGTTCTGCTTCTGGCGCTGGTAGCGCTGGTCACGACGCTGTTCATGCCTACTGCCGGGCCCGGGATGCCCCAGTACGAGGAGGGGATGGTCGCGCCGGAAGACGTCATCGCGAAAATCCCGTTCCCGGTGCCGAAGACCCCGGAGGAGCTGCAGAGGGATCGGTCTCTGGCCATGAGCTCGGTGCCGCCGACCTTCACCTTCGTTCCCGAGGCCGCGGACACCATGGAGGCGCGGCTCAGGGTATTCTTCGATCAGTTGGACAGCGCGGCGGCCCAGGGGCAGCGGGCCGGCATCGAGCGCATGCTCCACCAGACCTCTGTGATGGCTTCGCCCTCTCAGGTCGATGCCCTCGTGGACCCCGCTACCCGCCGGCTTCTGCGGGAGACCGCGCTCGACGCCGCCGCGCGGTTCATCCCCCACGGCGTTGCGGATGCCGGCCAGACGGGGGACATCACCTCGGCGACCGTGACGGTGCGCCAGGGCGACGTCGAGCGGTCGGTGCCGGCGAACGAGATTCGGACGCAGCGTGACTTCTTCGAGGAGGCCCTGCAGCTCCTCCCACCGGGGACCGCGCCGGACGTGAGGAACGTGCTCCGGCTGATCCTCATACGGCACATCGAGTTCAGCTACCTTCTCGACGTGCTGGTCACCGAGCGTGACCGGGACGCGGCGGCGCGTTCGGTGCATACCACCAAGGACGAGGTCTTGCAGGGCCAGGCCATCGTTCGGGCCGCGGACCGCATCGGACCGACCGAGCTCGAGCGGCTGTCGGCGTACGAGACCGAGCTCCGCAGGGAGGGGTTGCTACGGGGTGGTCAGGTGGAGCTCGTTCCCGTGCTGGGCGCGGCCCTCCTCAACCTGATGCTTCTCGCCATCTTCGGCCTCCTCCTCTTCTTCTTCCGTCCCGAGGTGTACGGGAACTTCCGATGGGTGCTGCTCATCGGGCTGCTGGTGGCGGCGTACTTCGCCGCGGCGGCGGGAATCGCGCGCAACGGCCTTTCGCACGAGCTGCTTCCCATCGCGTTCGTGGGACTCCCCATGGCCGTGCTGTGGGACACTCGCATGGCCCTAGTGCTGGTCCTGGTGCTGGCCGGCCTCACCGGGACGCTGCCACCCTTCACGGACTACGGTACCGTGCTGGTCGTGATGTCCGGTGGGGCGGCAGCGGCCATGAGCGTCCGTGCGGTCCGTCGGCGGTCCCAGACCTGGGTATCCATCGCCATCATCGCGGCAGCCACGGCCCTGGTCCTCCTCGGACACGGGTTGGCCACCTCCCGGGACCTGGGTTCGATTGCCCGCGCGTCGATGTTCTCCGCTGGAAACGCCACCGTTTCGGCGCTTCTCGCCATGGGCTTCCTCTGGGTCTTCGAGCTGTTTACAGGGATCACCACCGATCAGACGCTCCTCGAGTGGGCCGACCCGACCCGCCCCCTCCTCAAACGACTTTCCCTGGAAGCTCCTGGCACGTATGCGCACAGCATCAACGTCGCCAACCTCGCCGAGGCGGCGGCGAACGGCATCGGGGCCAATGGACTCCTTTGCCGTGTGGGGGTCTACTACCACGACGTGGGGAAGATGCTGAAGCCCCACTACTTCGTGGAGAACCAGCCGGAGGGGAGGAACCCGCACGACAAGCTCAAGCCGGAGACCTCGGCCACCATCGTGCGTGAGCATGTCACCGAGGGTGTACGGTTGGCCCGCGACTCGAAGGTCCCCGAGGTGGTGGTCGACTTCATCCTCCAGCACCACGGCACCCAGCGCATCGGGTTCTTCTACGAGAAGGCCAGGGAGGAGGCGGGGGAGGACCTGGACGAAGGTCGGTTCTCCTATCCGGGCCCTCGCCCGCAGACAAAGGAGACCGCGCTGGTGATGCTGGCTGATTCCTGTGAGTCGGCGGCGCGGGCGATGCGCGACCCGACCCCCGAGCGGGTACGTGATCTCATCCGCACGGTGATCCGAGCGAAGATTGACGACGGGCAGCTGGACGAGGCCCCTCTCACGCTCCGGGAGGTCGCTCAGATCGAGGAGCAGTTCGTCAAGATCCTCTCAGGTGTCATGCATCGGCGTATCGACTACCCGGCCACGAAGCACCTTACGGACGCGCCGTCG